>NZ_JCAALU010000003.1:0-431305 GCF_059609455.1 Paenibacillus liaoningensis | reverse complement strand
AGAGCGACCTCCTTATGATGGCTAAAGGGCTATGACCCGTGACTACCCCATCTTACTGGAGGCGCTCGTTTTTATGCAAAACGCAAAATTAACGCTCTACAGGAATCCTAAGGGGTAACGTTAGCTCAATAAAACAGCGTCAGTCTAGGACTTTATTTTCTTTCTACATTTGAAATGAAATTATAGAACGCCTACGTGTACCTACCCCTTTTCCTCGTTGACCTACCCGTCTGGGTAGGTCATTTTTTGTTTTTCAACCATTATACTTAATTTAGATTTGCCTTACGGAAAGCGAGTATTTAGATCTTTTTAAATGTGGCTTTTTCCAACATCTAATTGCTGCTAATCAAGATGCCTCTGAGTCAATACATACTTTTAGGCACATAATGTCCCCGGGCTCTTCTCCATTCCTCAGCATAAGGTAACGCAAGTGGTCCACCATCTTTGCTGCCAGCATGACTCGATCAAACCCACACAGAAATACTCTGACAAAAAATACAGGAATCGCATCGTAAGCTTTGACGGGAGGGAGAGAATTTACAGGCAGGGTAGTCGAGTATGGTTATTATTTTTTTAAAAATAGAAATGGGATTACAGGGAGGAACAAGATACTTATGAAGCTTTTGAAACGCAGATCGCTGATTTATCTATTAATAGTAAGTATGATGCTGACGTTGATAGCTGGGCCTGAAACGGTTAAGGCGGCAGCCTCTAATTGGATTATGGTGGATGGCGGCGGGGCTACTGGCCTGAATGTGAACACTTCGAGTCATGCACCGCAAGCTATGCGTACGGCTGTACACGATAATATTCTTTATGCAGCCTGGATTGAAAGGGCATCGGCAGTTAATCAGGTGCGAGTAAAAAGCTTTAATGGAACAACCTGGAGAAGCGTAGACGGAGGTGGTGCGACCGGTCTGAATATAAATCCGGCAGATCGAGCGCTTAACCCTTCCTTAATTGTATATGACGATATTTTGTACTTGCTTTGGGAGGAAACAGGTAAGATTCGCGCAAAAAAATACGATGGAACCAGTTGGATCAGTGTGGATGAAGGCGGTTTAAATGGAAGCGCTTCGGCAACATCGTCTACTCCACGCATGGCCGTCATGAACAACATCCTTTACGTAGCTTGGCATGAGAAGGTAGACGGCGGAGTTAATCAGATTCGAGTCATGAGCTTTGACGGTACCAATTGGACCAGTGTCGATGGCGGAGGCTCTACAGGTTTGAACGCAAATCCATTGAGCTCTGGAACCTATCCGACGATGGCTGTATTCAACAACGCTTTATACATTTCTTGGTATGAATATAATAGTAGTGCTGCACAAGTGAGAGTAAAGAAATATGATGGCTCCAGTTGGATTAGTGTCGATGGTGGAGGAAGCGACGGTATAAACGTAAATCCTTCTTCCAGCGCATTAGCGCCCGAATTAATCGAATTTAATAATGCTCTGTATGCAACATGGTATGAGAGTAGTCAGATTAGAGTCAAGAAGTATGATGGAGCAAGCTGGGCGAGCGTCGATGGCGGGGGTTCAATTGGCTTGAATGTAAATATTAACAGGGAAGCATCTTTTCCTAAACCGATGGTGTTCAATAATGATTTATACGTTACATGGCTTGAAGATAATGGAACTACTAGAGCTCAAATTCGGGTTAAAAAGTATGATAGAACAAGTTGGTCATCTGTAGATGATGGAGGTCCAAATGGTATTAATGCCGGCTTTGCCGATACAGCTTGGGAACCTTCCCTGCAACAATTCAATGGTGATTTATATGCTTTTTGGGCTGAAGCCAATGGTTATTCCGGTCAAGTTAGGGCAGCTAGGATGTTGATTAACGCTGATTTTCCGACCATCAGTACACAGCCAGCGAATCAGGTGGTAAATGTGGGAGGAACGGCTACGCTTAGAGTGACGGCATACACCATCGACGGCGGGACGTTAAGCTATCAGTGGTACAGCAATACCAGCAGCAGCACCTCCGGTGGTACGCCTGTGACTGGAGCGATTGGCGCAAGCTATAACGCGCCGACTGCCACTGAAGGGACTCTGTACTATTACGTCGAGGTAACGAATACAAATTCGCGCGCTGTGGGAACAAAATCGGCGAGCGTTACGAGCAATGTTGTATCGGTGACAGCGAACGCGCTCGTGAACGCGGCTACGCCGAGCATTGGGACGCAGCCAGCGGATGAGACGGTGGAGGTTGGAGGAATGGCTACGCTTAGCGTAGCGGCGAGCGTGAGTGATGGAGGTGTATTGAGCTACCAGTGGTATAGCAACGGCAGCAACAGCACGAGCGGAGGTACGTTCGTGAATGGAGCGAGAAGCGCTAGCTATAATGTACCGACGGCAACGACCGGCACAAGGTATTATTTCGTCGTAGTGACGAACACGAATGCGAGCGTGAGCGGAACGAAGACGGCTAGCGTGATAAGTGGAGTAGCTCAAGTGACGGTGGATACGTTCGTGAACGCGGCTACGCCAAGCATTGGGACGCAGCCAGCGGATGAGACGGTGAGCGTTGGAGGAACGGCGACGCTTAGCGTAGCGGCAAGCGTGAGCGATGGAGGTATATTGAGCTATCAGTGGTATAGCCATGGCAGCAACAGCACGAGCGGAGGCATGTTGGTGAATGGAGCGACAAGCGCGAGCTACAACGCGCCGACAGCAACAGCCGACACGAGGTATTATTACGTCGTAGTGACGAATACGAATGCGAGCGTTAATGGAACGAAGACGGCGAACGTGACGAGTGGAACCGCATTGGTGACGGTGAACGCGCTCGTAAATGCAGCTACGCCAAGCATTGGGACGCAGCCAGCGGATGAGACGGTGAGCGTTGGAGGAACAGCAACGCTTAGCGTAGCGGCGAGCGTGAGCGATGGAGGTATATTGAGCTATCAGTGGTATAGCCATGGCAGCAACAGCACGAGCGGAGGTACGTTGGTGAACGGAGCGACAAGCGCGAGCTACAACGCACCGACAGCAACGGCCGGCACGAGGTATTATTACGTCGTAGTGACGAACACGAATGCGAGCGTTAATGGAACGAAGACGGCGAGCGTGACGAGTGGAACCGCATTGGTGACGGTGAACGCGCTCGTAAATGCAGCTACGCCGAGCATCGGGACGCAGCCGACCGATGAGACGGTGAGCGTTGGAGGAACGGCAACGCTTAATGTAACGGCGAGTGTGAGTGATGGAGGTATATTGAGCTACCAGTGGTATAGCAATGGTAGCAACAGTACGAGCGGAGGAACGTTGGTGAATGGAGCGACAAACGCGAGCTACAACGCACCGACAGCAACAGCCGGCACTGGGTATTATTACGTCGTAGTGACGAACACGAATGCGAGCGTTAATGGAACGAAGACGGCGAGCGTAACAAGCAATGTCGTTTCCGTCACCGCAACCGAGGTTCTTACCTACGAAATAGAAGCGATAGATCATCAGACTGCATCTGCCTTGACGCAAGGGTATGGACCCGGTACTCAGCAAACGCTGGTGATCTCCGTCACGAATACCGGTACGGGACATTTAACAGGCTTATCCGTAGCTAAGGGGGGAGCAGACGCCGAAGCTTTTGAAATCTCGCAGCCGGCCTCCACCTTAAGTAGCGGTGCGCCGTCCACCAGCTTTACAGTCAAAGTCAAGGATGGTCTCGCAGCCGGGAGTTATACCACAACGGTTACCGTATCCGCTGCCCTTATGAGCGATCGGACCTTTACCGTTACGCAGAACATTACCCTGCCTGGCGTGCCTGCAAGCCCGACTTCGCTACAAGCTATAGCCGGAGATCGAAGCGTTGCTTTGCATTGGGAGGCGGTGGAGCATGCCGATACATATGAGATCTATGTAGCGACGGCTTCGGGCGAATTCAGTGATTCCATCGCTACGGTGAGGGATGCTACCTACGAAGTGACAGGGTTAACCAATGGAGTTACCTATTATTTAGCGGTCAAGGCTAGCAATTCGGGCGGCTCAAGCCCTTTCTCGGAAGAAGCCAGTGCGATACCTGCAACGGTGCCATTAGCTCCGACGAACGTGCGAGCGAGCGCGGGCGACACGATAGCCACCGTTCGTTTCGATGCTCCGGCTGACCATGGGGGGAGCGCCATTCTTCGGTATGAGGTGATGGCTAGCCCGAGCGGAATTACGGTAGTCGGAACGACAACGCAAATTGAAGTCACAGGGCTGACCAACGGGACGGACTACACGTTTACAGTTCGGGCAATCAATAGCGTCGGACCTGGTGCCTTATCTGCTGAATCTCATTCCGTTAGGCCGACGGCGAGCGTCACAACGTCACCACTGCAGACTTCGTCCCCGACGATGGAATGGGTGAAATTTTTGGTGAACGGGCAGCAGGTAGAACAGCTTGGTCCTGTCATCGTAACGACCCTAGCGGGGCGAACGGTCATCACGGCCGAGCTGGATTCAGCTAAGCTAACGGCCAGGTTAGGACAAGAAAAGCCAGGAGCTGTCCTGTCCGTTGTCGCGGCTAATGGCTCTGACACGGTAAACATCAAGCTAAACGGCCAACTGCTTCACAACCTGAAGCAGAAAGCGACGACCTTGGTCATTCAGACGGAGAAGATGGTTTTCACGCTGCCTGCTCAATCAATCTATAGCGACGCGAGCGTCACGGATCGTTTGGCTAGCCAAATGCTGCTGCAAGACGTAAAGGTATGGCTCTCCGTCGGCCATGCAACGAGTGAAACATCCAAGCGCTTGCAGGATTCAGCTGAGCGGTTAGATGCGGAGATCATCTCGCCAGCTATCACGTTTGCCATCAAGGTGGAGCATGGCGATAAGACGGAGGACGAGGTCCGATATTCGAAGTACCCAGATAGACTGCTTGCGGTTGCACCGGAGGTGGATGTAAATCTGATCACGACAGCAGTCGCTCTTGAACCGAATGGAACGATTCGTCATGTTCCGAGCAAAATCGTGGAGGTCGACGGCAAACGCTATGTGAAAATCAGCGACCTGTCGAATGGCACCTATGCTGTTATTCATCATTCGCAACGCTTCACCGACGTGGAGAAGCATTGGTCCGAACCAGCCGTAAACGACTTGGGGTCGCGTCTGATTCTGAGTGCTCCGGTAAACGGAATCTTCCATCCCAATCGCGACATAACCCGAGCCGAGTTTGCGGGAATCCTCGTGCGGAGCCTTGGGCTGAGCAGTGTGAAGGGGCCGATGCGTTTTGTGGACGTGAAGGAGGAGGAGTGGTATAGCGGCGCCGTGCAAACGGCCTATGCATATGGCTTAATTTCAGGATTCGGCGACAACACGTTCCGACCGAACGATAATATAACGCGCGAACAGGCGTTTATCATGCTTGCCAAAGCCATGATGCTGATTCTTACGGATAAAAGCCAGCAGACGGCTAATCCCTCTGCTCAGCTCCTCCGTTTTGTAGATTCGGATAGCCTATCGGAATGGGCGAGAAGCGGTACGGCGATGGTAGTGGAGGCTGATCTGGTATCGGGCCGCGGAGGAAACACGCTATCGCCGAAAGCGTATATCACCCGGGCGGAAGTAGCTATGATCGTATGGAAGCTTTTACAGCAAACCAAACTTATCTAATGTAATGTGTGATTAATTTTTTTAGAGATTGGTAATAGCTGAACAATACTTAGTTTCTTTCAACCAAGGGACCCCGATCTCCGCTTTCAGTGGAAGTCGAGGTTCTTTTGTATGCACTGTTGGCTGAATCTGCACTCTATGAACTCGATAAGGACTTGCTCACTGATGGTGGCGGAGAACTGCGTTTCATTCATTCCAAAGTTGTTCTTAAATGATTCTTTACCTAGGAGAGCGTAAATCTTATATGCTATAGTTAGTGTTAACGGATTGACATTAGGGAGTGAAAACATGGCTATTGAATGGGCGACAGCGGCAGATGAGGCATTTATTGCTGAGCGGGATCATCATATTTTGGCGAGTCTTATAGGCAGGAAGATTGAGAATCGAGAATATTATGTGTTTCGGAACGAGCTAGGCGATAGAATCGGCTGGATGAGGTACGGCTATTTTTGGGACAATACACCGTTTTTGAACATGATTTGGCTGGATGAGCAGGAGCGGGGCAAGGGCTTCGGCAAAACTGCGATGCTGCTTTGGGAGCAGCATATGCGGGAGCAAGGCTGCAAGCTCGTCATGACCTCAACGCAGGCGGATGAGGATGCGCAGCATTTTTATCGGAAACTCGGATACAAGGACTCGGGCTGTTTGATGTGGGAAAATCAGGCTTTGGAAATTATTCTGACTAAAGCAATTTAAGGAGTGATTTGCGATGAGCTACGATTTTAATCGGGTTTGGTTAACAAAGAAGTTCGAGGAGATTCGCATACGATTGCTGCTCGCCATAAGTCAGTTAGATGCCCAACAGTTAAATTGGAGACCGGATGGCACAAACCATAGCATTGCCAGTCTAATTAAGCATATCGAAGGAAATATACTTGAGCGCATCCGCATGAGCCAATTCAGCGTGATCGAGACCCGGAGTTTGTAACGCCTCCTATTGGCAAAGAAGAGCTTGAGGCTATTGTGAACAAGCGGTTTCAATTGATGAAATTGAATATCTTCATGTTGATTAAATAAGATATCATTAAGCTCCCTCGGTAGGATAATACAAATCATTTGATTGAATTAAAGGTGATGAAATATATTCTGCGGGGTGAGTGCATTTAGTAAAAAAGAGCATTGGCATCGACATTTAGGTGCATACTTGTCCGGTGATAAAGATGTGCGAAATCGATTTAAAGAGAGTCGAGCAGTTCTAGGGTAACTCCTAGGATTTGCTCGATTTTTTGTTTTTCTCGTGTCATTTTCCTGCTTTCAATTCAAATTTTTAGATTTTTAACGTGATAAAGAAAATAGGAGGAAAGGGGCTGAAAAGCCTTGTGCGGCGTGAAGTTTCGGCGATTGAGAAGGGGGGAACTGAAACTTATCGAAGTGCGACATCCTGTAATCCTCCATACAGTTATCGTCGATGATCAGAATCCCGGGGGCATGCCGTTGTCGAGATTCGGTTTCGGCTTATCGAATGATTTTCACTTGCGTCGGTTCATGGAACATTTCGATCCATGTGCAGTGCTGCGGAGCTAGAGAAGCAAGCGAGTCGGGCGGGATGTACGATGGCCGGAATTGATCGTTGCCGGTATGAAGATAGGAAGCCGCGACTCTGGACGGATGCAATCTGTTCCAGACGTTCCGATATATCATGTTGCCTTTGGTAAAATCCGCGTTGGTCGTGATCGTCATCATCATCATCCAACTTCTATGATCCTGAAACGAATTGCGATGGTCTCTTATCATCAACAGCTCGCCTGATAAACGAAGGCGTGGTCTTCAGCGCTTATAAAGGTTGACCGGAACGCCAAGAGGACGCTAAGCTCTGGATCTCATCCGGCTTGGCGTTGTTTATTGACTTGAACGCGGACACCTCTAGACTCAGGGGTCTCCTTTCCTTTTTATAACCAAGGGGCAGCTGAATCTTTAAACATGAACCTAGCTACCCGATTTAGCTTATAAAACTACCCTCTCGGGTAGGTCAATTCAGACCTGCTATCTCTTATAGTAGAGAGTATGGCTTATGCAGCTCGAGAGTGACAAATGGACTATCTACACTACGATAAGAGGAGAGTAGAAACTAATGATTAGGCGTGGTATTTCATTGTTTATGGCTTTGATAATAGTAATGGGGTTATTTCCCTCGTATTCTTCTGCAGGAAGCGGGGTCACGAGTCTAACCACTTTAACTTTGTCTAGCGGCAAGGCTGTGGAGGACCTCATGGACACTTGGAAATTCTATGCGGACGTTGCGAACGACGTGAGCGAGATAACGGTTACGCCGACGGCGGTAGACGCTGATTCCAAGATTGAGGTAAATGGCTTAGAAGTAGCTAGCGGCAGTCCGTCGGGAGCAATTGCCCTGAATGTTGGAGTTAACACGATAGAGATTCTGGTGACACCAGCCCCGCCTCTAGATAGGTATAAGAAAATTACGACTTTAACGGTAACTCGAGCGGGTGGACCGGGTAGCAACACCATATTGAATTTTCTAGGCCTATTTCTGAAAAGCGAAATACCGGGGGATTTACCCGTCGGCTTCGGCTTCAATAAGAGCTTGCCGTTCTATGATTCGATATCTTTCATCGGCCAGAACAAGGTTCTGATCGATCCCCAACCCGAGGATAGCGGGGCGACCGTCACGGTAAACGGGATCGAAGCGACAAGAGGCGTCAAAGTACCCGTTGGCTTACTAATGGGAGATAACACGATAACGGTCGTCGTGACGGCGAGAGACGGGGTGACAACCCGGACCTATACGTTGCTTATTAATCGCCTTCCGGGCGCGGACACTTCACTTATCGAACTGGGGCTGAACAACGGCATACCCGTTGTCGATCCGGGTGATAACAAGAAATACTCCGTTAACTTCGCTTACGGCACGAAGAGCACTAGAGTATATCCGGTGGCTAAAATGGATTATGCAACGATTACGGTAAATGGAAAAAGTGTAGTGAACGGCGGGTTATCCGAGGCGATTCCCTTGGAGGTTGGGAGCAATACGATTGCGGTCGTGGTGACGTCGGAGGATGGGTTGGCTACGGCTAACTACACCCTGACGGTAACTCGGGCAGCCGCGCCGGCGGGCTACAAGGTAACCTTCGTCGAGAATAATGGCGGTGTCGATCCAGTCGAGGACCTCAATGAAGTTAGTCCTGGATCGACAATTGCAAGGCCGGAGGTAACCCGTGATGGCTATCTCTTCGCGGGTTGGTATAAGGAAGAGAATTATATTACCTTATGGGATTTCGATACGGATACGGTAAATGCGAATACGACGCTGTACGCGAAGTGGACGCCGACGTACACGGTGGTGTTCGACTCGCAAGGAGGAAGTTCGGTTGAGAGCGCGCCGGGTCTTCTCTCCGGAGCGACCGTCCCGAAGCCATCCGATCCAACAAGAGCAGGCTACACGTTCTCGGGCTGGTATGTGGATGAAAACTTCTCGTTGGCATGGAACTTCGCGACGGATACGGTAATCTTGGATGCGTGGAGCGTGAATAGGACTCTATATGCGAAGTGGACGGCAGTTCCGGCGGCGACGTACACGGTGACGTTTGATTCGAAAGAAGGCAGCGCGGTAGCGAGCTTGACTGGCATCGCTGCGGGAGCGACAATCACGAAGCCGACGGACCCGACGAGAGCGGGCTACACGTTCTCGGGCTGGTATAAGGATGAGGGCTACTCCTCGGCGTGGAACTTCTTAGCGGATACAGTAAGCGCGAATACGACGTTGTATGCGAAGTGGACGGCGATTCCGGCGGCGACGTACACGGTGACGTTTGACTCCAAGGAAGGCAGCGCGGTAGCGAGCGTGGTGGGCATTCTCTCCGGCGCGACTGTGACGAAGCCGGCCGATCCAACGAGAGCGGACTACACGTTCTCGGGCTGGTATAAGGATGAGGGCTACACCTCCGTCTGGAACTTCTTAACGGATACGGTAAGCGCGAATACGACGCTGTATGCGAAGTGGACGGCGATTCCGGTGACGACGTACACGGTGACGTTCGACTCGAAGGAAGGCAGTGCGGTAGTGAGCTTGACTGGCATCGCTGCGGGAGCGACAATCACGAAGCCGACGGACCCAACAAGAGCAGGCTACACGTTCTCGGGCTGGTATAAGGAAGAGGGCTACGCCTCGGCGTGGAACTTCACGACGGATACGGTAAGCGCGAATACGACGCTTTATGCGAAGTGGACGGCGATTCCGGTGACGACGTACACGGTGACGTTTGACTCCAAGGAAGGCAGCGCGGTAGCGAGCGTGGCGGGCATTCTCTCCGGCGCGACTGTGACGAAGCCGGCCGATCCAACGAGAGCGGACTACACGTTCTCGGGCTGGTATAAGGAAGAGGGCTACGCCTCGGCGTGGAACTTCTTAACGGATATGGTAAGCGCGAATACGACGTTGTATGCGAAGTGGACGGCAGTTCCGGCGGCGACGTACACGGTGACGTTCGACTCGAAAGAAGGCAGCGCGGTAGCGAGCTTGACTGGCATCGCTGCGGGAGCGACGATCACGAAGCCATCCGATCCAACAAGAGCAGGCTACACGTTCTCGGGCTGGTATAAGGAAGAGGGCTACGCCTCGGCGTGGAACTTCTTAACGGATACGGTAAGCGCGAATACGACGTTGTATGCGAAGTGGACGGCGATTTCGGCGGCGACGTACACGGTGACGTTCGACTCGAAGGAAGGCAGCGCGGTAGCGAGCGTGGAGGGCATCCTCTCCGGCGCGACTGTGACGAAGCCGGCCGATCCAACGAGAGTGGGCTACACGTTCTCGGGCTGGTATAAGGATGAGGGCTACGCCTCGGTATGGAACTTCACGACGGATACGGTAAGCGCGAATACGACGCTTTATGCGAAGTGGACGGCGATTCCGGCGGCGATGTACACGGTGACGTTTGACTCGAAGGAAGGCAGTGCGGTAGTGAGCTTGACTGGCATCGCTGCGGGAGCGACGATCGCGAAGCCGACGGACCCGACGAGAGCAGGCTACACGTTCTCGGGCTGGTATAAGGAAGAGGGCTACGCCTCGGCGTGGAGCTTCACGACGGATACGGTAAGCGCGAATACGGCGCTGTATGCGAAGTGGACTAAAGCTTCAAGCGGCGGCGACAGTGGTGGAGGCGTAAGCGTTCCGGCTAACAGCCCAGTCATCTCCGACAATGGAGAGTTGACGCTTCCTGTTGGTCGACCGGGAACGGTTAGCTTGAGCGATGAAGAGATTACCATCGAGATCCCAGCCGACGCGATGGACGCGAGTTTGCGAGTGACAATCGAGACCTTGTTGGACACGGATGAATTGTTGAAGAATAACGAAGTACTGGTAAGCGAGGTCTTCGAAGTGTTGAAGAATGTCCCAGGTACCTTCAAGAAAAACATTACGTTGAAGCTGGCCTTCGATCCGACGAAGCTAGGCGATGGCGAGCGTGCTTCCATCTTCTATTATGATGAAGAGAAGAAAGAATGGATGGAGGTTGGCGGTGTCGTAAGCGGCGCCTTCATTACCGCAGAGGTCAATCACTTCACGAAATTCGCCGTGTTAGCTGTAGGAGATAAGGCAAAGCCGGTAATCGAATTCGGCGACATCGTCGGTCACTGGGCGGAGGAAGCGATTCGCCAAGGAGCTAGCCTAGGGATCATGACTGGTTATCCGGACGGAACGTTCAAGCCTAATCTCACGGTTACGCGAGCTCAATTCGCCGTGATGCTAATGAATGCGATTAAGCCTGCAGGAGCAACGGAGGAATTGGTCTTCGAGGATGCATCACAAATTCCTGCATGGGCTAAGAATGCCGTGGCGGAGGCCAAACAAGCTGGCATCATCAACGGTTATGACGATGGTACCTTCCGTCCGAACGCTGAGATTACGCGAGCCGAGATGGCGGCGATGATCGTTAAGGCGCTAGATCTGACAGTCGAAGCGAATACCGCGACCGGCTTCGCGGATAACAGCGAGATTCCGGCGTGGGCGAAGGGAGCAGTTGCCGCTCTCAAGGAGACCGGTCTGATGCAAGGAACGGGAGACAATCGTTTCGATTCCGAAGTCAAAGCAAGTCGAGCGGAAGCGGTGACGGTTCTCCTGCGAATGCTAGAGCAGCAGAAGACAAAAGAGTAAAACAGATTGACGAGAGACCCCTGTGCCCTATAGCACAGGGGTTTTGCAATTGTCCAATTTAATCGAATATAATCGATTATATGGAATTTTTAATTTAGGCGTTTGGAGGCCTTGAATATGATTCGCAGTACCAAATATCTCATTCCCCCAGCGCGCAAATCTTTGGTGACTAGGCCGCAACTGACGCGTAAGCTTGAGGAAGGCATGGAGACCAAGCTGACTTTGCTATCGGCCCAAGCGGGCTACGGCAAAACGACAGCTTTAAGTGAATGGGCGAGACAATGCCGAGCTTCGGTTGCCTGGGTCTCCCTGGATAAATACGATAACGATTGGGGCGCATTCTGGAGCTGTGTCTTAACTTCCATACGAGAAAGACTGCCGCTGTTCGGGGAATCGATCGAATTCCTGCTCGAGCAAGAGTCTGCGGCTTCTATCGATTTCGCGGTATCGGCGTTTCTGAACGAGCTAAGCTCGATTCGCGGCGATTTTGTACTCATTCTGGACGACTATCACGTCATTGAGAATGCGTTCGTTAACGAGTCGATCCGATATATGCTTGAGCATCTGCCTCCGTACTTCCATCTCTATATCGCAAGCCGCACCGAGCTGTCTTTTCCCACGACCAGACTTCTTGCCAAGGGAGAGATCAACGTTATTCGAATAGAAGACATGCGATTCGAGTTTGAGGAGGGAGTTATTTTCTTCCGAGAGATGACGAACTTATCGCTATCGATAAGGCAAATCTCTACGTTGTTTGAGCAGACGGAAGGTTGGGTAAGCGGACTTCAGCTTGCGGCTATCACACTCAAACGAAGCGGCAATATCGCCGATACGATTCGCCAGTTCAGCGGCCAGCAGCGCCAAATCTCCGATTATCTATTGGAAGAAGTGTTCGGGCATCTGTCGGAATCCTTGCAGGAATTTCTGCTGGCTACCTCCGTTCTGAGCCGCATGAACGGGGAGCTGTGCGCGGCGGTGACGGGACAAGCCGACAGCCAGGTCCAATTGGAGCGGTTGGAGCAACTAAATTTGTTCATTATTCCGCTGGATGAGCAGCGCGATTGGTTCCGCTATCATCATCTGTTGTCCGAGTTCTTACAGCAGTTGTGCGCTAGGGACTACCCGGAACTGTGGAGACTTTCCCATCATCGGGCTGCGGCCTGGCATGAGAACGAGGGGCTCTATGAAGAAGCGGTGGAGCATTATATTAGGACGGAACAGGCAGAGGATGCCGTTCGGATTATCGACCGCATCATGCCGGAACTCTTACAATCGAGGAGCCACGTGGTTCGAAGATGGATTAATGCCTTGCCGGAGAGCAACTTTGAACACAAGCCGATGTTTCAGCTGTACCGCATCTCGCAATTCCTGATGGATCGGGATTGGGAGCAAGGACTGCGCAAGGCCGAGCAAGCGGAGAGACGGTTCGAAGCCATGAAGGAGTCCATCCCTGAGCCGGAATGGAAGCAACTGATGGGCAATCTCTATTACTTAAATGCACTCTTCTTCCGATTTCAGCAGAATATGCCGCGATCCCTCCATTATTTTGAACGGTTGGAGCATTATTTGCCAGAAGGAAGCAGCCTCCAGAAAGCCTCGACCAAAAGGTACTTAGGTCACGAGGGATTCGGGGATCCCCTTTCGCTGACCGTCAATCTGCACGAGATGGAACAATTCCAGCTTAAGCTGATAACGATGTGGGGGAAGAAACCGAACTATCCCTTTGTCGGCTACGCGTATCTATCCTATAGTTCGCTTATGCACGAGTGGAATCGGTTGGACGAAGCGGAGTCGTATATTGGACAAGCGCTCAGCCGAAAGGATCTTCGTTCCAACGTATGGACTTGGATTCATTTGGGCTTGGTGTCATCCCGACTCAAGCAGGCTCTCGGAAGAGAGGAGGAAGCAATCGAATGGCTTTCCCATCTCGGTTCGAGCGTCGACTCGCCAGATCAGCCTATTATTTGGAAAAGAATAAAGGCGGAGCAAGCCTGGCTGTATCTGCTTCAAGGGCAGCGTCAGAAAGCAATCGATTGGCTCGAACAGAGTGGATTGTCGCATTCGGACGAGGTTTCGGCTCAGTATTTCGATGAGTATCTAATAATGGTCAGGGTGATTGCAGGGAATGGACGGATTGAGGATGCGCTGCAATTGTTCGAGAAGCTGGAGAGCCTTGCGGAAAAGGAAAATCGTCTGCGAGAACGGATCAGGCTGAAGATCTTGCATAGTATGGTGCTTCGGCAATCCGAGGAGCCCCAAGCAGCCCTTGCGCCGCTGGCTATTGCCTTGAGACTCTCGGAACCGTTGGGCTACATCCGCAGCTATCTTGATGAAGGCCCTCAGATGGTCGAGATGCTAGCCGATCTTCTGAGTCAGCAGCAAAAGTCAGCATTGACATTGTTGCCCTCGAACTATATCCGTCTGCTTCTCGACGCTGTGAGCAGCAATCCGTCTCCTAAATCTTTGTCTAACGAGGCTCTGACCGAGAAGGAAGAGAAGGTGTTTGAATTGCTTGCGGAGGGATTCATCTATAAGGAGATTGCCGATCAATTGAATGTCACTCAAGATACGGTGAAGTTCCACTTGAAGAATATTTATCGCAAGTTAAGGGTAAATAACCGGGCTGAGGCAATCATGCGAACCAAGGAATATAGAAAAAGAGTTTGAGCGATTGGTGTGAAAGCTTGAGAGCGGCGAATTTTAATGGATAAGTTTCGAATAGTAACTTACAATATCGACAATTGGAACGGTGATTGGACTCCTAACAGCTATAAAGTCACGACAAGTAGAAGCAATCATAACCCTGGAAGCTTAAAAACATTCAAAACGACCCTGAATCAAAATCTTATATTCAGATTGATTATATTCTTAACCAAACAGCGGTTACGGTTGGGCGTGCACTAGCGAAGTTTATGGTGGCTTTTAATAAAGTTGAATCTTGTTAGGAGCTTATGTAACTAGGAAGTTTGGTTTCCAACTTTTATTTAATGGTAATTTACGGTAGTTCCAGACTTTTAATTTTCCATGCTTATCACGTGACGTTACAAACCGCATAAAGTCAACATAATTGGTTCCATAGTTTTATTTCATCTGACACCTGTGTCTAGTGACATTAAAGTTGTTGTCTAGACAATATAGTCGTTTCTTTAACAATATAGTGTGTGATTTTTCAAAATAGTTTATGTCCATGATTCATTACAATAAAGTCTTTTTTCTCTTTCTAAATAGGAAGTGACGAAACGAAAGACGAAACGAAAGTTTAAAACTTTTTTAATCATTAAGGGTAGTCCTAAGTTATTTTATAGGACTGCCCTTGTTTTTTCGTCGTGAGATTTTTAAATGACTTTTAATAATGAATTTTTTAGACTAGCTATTAGTAGCTCAAATAAATGAATGAGCGGTGAAACCAAATGAATGAGATAGGTGTAGACTTCCATTGAAGTCTGCAACTCTCCACACTATGTTTGCCGCTCTCCACTTAAAGTTTGCTCACGAGTCGACTGTCGAAAGAAAATTAAGTTGTAGACTAGCATGGTTGATGTTACGCGCTTTACAGCTGTTAGAATTGTCAGCCCAGCGAAATAGGTATTAGACTGAAAAACCAACTGTATCACGCTGGAAGACTGGAGCGACCGGCGGTGAAAGATCGTGCCGAACAGGAACTTCTGAAAGAACAAACTGGAAGCATGATCCGCAGCTCGCCGCTGCCGGCACCAGCATACCGATCCAGGAAGAACAAGCAGGCGCACGGCTACAGCTTCGCCGTCCTCTTAGTCCACAACTTTGTTTTCCTTCGTCACCGACGAACTTCAGGTATCCACCCCTGATTTTCGCTCGGCATTTTTCTCACTCTTTTCCCCAGGAAGCAGGCTTTTCCCAGCATCCACAGCCTTGGAATTCCGTATCACGCCTGCGTTCTCAAGCTATTTTCTCAGGTGTTTCCTCGACTGCTTTACCTGATTGATCACTTCCTAAGCTCAGCTCAAACTTATTATGCTTTAGGGGTTAGGGAGAAGGGAGGAGAAAGGGCTGGGAAGCCTTGTGGGGAGGAGGGGCAGGATTGAATAGATGGGGACACTTATTTAAAACTTTTGTCTGTTCCTCTTCACTACCCCCGTTCCTTTAAAGCGGCAGCGCAAATACTATGCTTGGGGAGCGCTTGTTTTGGGTAATGAAAACAAGGGTTTTGTTTTGATCAAAGGTGTAATCAAAAGAGCCCTTAGCAGGGCTTCTTTGATCAATAGGGAGAGGGGAATACTTATAGTTGGTATAGTCCTAAGTGTGGATATTATTAAAAAAGATTTTTGGTTATTTTAGCAGCCATATATTCGATTTTCGGAGTCATTGCCTTGTCATCGACGGTATGCAGTTTATCGGGTATAAATAGTAATATTTTTTTTATCGTATAATAGTCGGAAATCGCATTATATACTGTAAGATTATTTTCCATTAGATACTTTGCATCCAAGATATCTCTTAAAATCTCATCCTGCTTAATGGTAATCTTCACGTTAATTTTGTTGAAAATCCCCTGTTTTATTCCCGCATTATAAAAATCTAATATTTGTTGCTCGCGTGTTTTTAGCGCCTCGCCGAGTTGATCAAATTTCTCTGGGTAATGGACCTCAAGATCCTTCAAGAATACATCTGTAATGTATTGCATTAATAAAACGGTTTGCTCGAAAATTTGTTGAAAACGATCCCCCATTTTCTCCCCACTTGTTTCATCAACGATTTCATGAATATATTGAACAAAACTATCTACTATAAATTCCACAATATCTTCTTTTGTAGAGTAGTACTTATATAATGTGGCTCGACTAATGCCCATTATTCTAGATATTTCGTCCATTGTAAGCAACTGAAACCCATTTTTCCTCACGTAAGGAAGTAATTTCGCCATGAGTTTGCTTCTTGTTTCATTGTGCTTATCGGTGACAATCTTGTTATTCATTTCATTCCCTCCTTTCAATATTATAACCGCTCCTCTACATGAAATACATAATACATTTTATAAACAGAATATACAAACTTTATTCTTTTTGTTTACTTTGTAATTTTAATTTGGTATGATTACTTCGACGATATGATACTAACTCTGAAGTGTAGACCACTTCAATTAGGTTGATGATCGCTAGGGAGTAAAGATAATTATTTACAAGGCTTTCATTAGCCTTAAACGAAGGGAG
Organism: Paenibacillus liaoningensis; assembly: GCF_059609455.1. Taxonomy (NCBI): domain Bacteria; kingdom Bacillati; phylum Bacillota; class Bacilli; order Caryophanales; family Paenibacillaceae; genus Paenibacillus; species Paenibacillus liaoningensis. Next base: position 414,404 of record NZ_JCAALU010000003.1, on the reverse strand, counting down.
AATAAAATATGCAGTATCGTTCTTTAGGACAACAGGGGTTGCGTGTTTCTTCACTTGGTTTTGGTTGCATGGGCATTTCAGTAGCGTATGGTCCTTCTAATGAGAATGAGGGCATTGAGACGATACGACAAGCTTATGACCTCGGTATCAATTTCTTTGATACAGCAGAGTTATACGGTAATGGTCATAATGAGCAAGTGCTTGGCAGAGCCGTTAAAGATTTTCGTGATAAAGTTGTGCTCGCAACAAAATTTGGTTTTGATATGAAAGCAGAGCAGGTTGGTGCAGGTTTCAACAGCCATCCAGACAATATTCGTAAAGTGGCTGAGAATAGCTTGCGCTACTTACAAACAGATTATATTGATGTCTTTTATCAACACATTCCAGATCCAAATGTCCCAATTGAGGAAGTTGCTGGTGCAGTAGGTGACCTCATTCAACAAGGAAAAGTGAAATATTTTGGGTTAAGTAATGCTGGCCCAGATACCATTCGCCGTGCACATGCTGTGACACCAGTATCGGTATTGCAGAGTGAGTATTCTATTTTTGAGAGGGAGCTTGAAGATAGAAACATAATTACAGTGTTAAGGGAATTAGGCATTGGTTTAGTCCCTTATGCACCGTTAGGCAGAGGATTTCTAACTAATGATGTTAAACCAGCTGAGGAGTATCCTGAAGATGATTTTCGTCGTATAGATGAGCGCTGGAAGGGAGAGAATTTTACCTATAATTTGAAGGCCGTTCAACAACTTAAAGAATTGGCATCAAACAAAGGGATCACAGTTGCACAATTGGCGCTCTCTTGGTTACTAGCACAGGATGAGAGTATTGTTCCGATTCCTGGAACGCGAAGTGTTGGTCGCCTTAAAGAGAACGTTGGGGCTGCGGATATTGAACTAACTGATAATGACCTTGCGCGTATTGCAGAAATCATTCCTAATGGATCGGCAGGTAGTCGATATCCTGCGGGGATGTTGGAGAATTTCACAAGAGAGTAACGACTCGCCAAGAGCAAGGTGAACATTCTATTTTACTTGCAAGTAAATAAAAGAATGAACAATACAAAGTCCTTATTGTATTGCAGGAGCATTAATACTTCAGACTAACAACGGCAATCTAGGACTGAACTGCACCACGTCAAGTAGGTAGTACAATTAGAAAAATAGACGGTCTTTTTCCTGTATTCCATAGGACTGAGGCTGTTTATTTTTTGTTGCTGTTATGAATTTATTTTTACACGTTCAGCTCCAACATTGTGGTGTTCAGCTTTACATGGCAAAGGGCTAACTCTGATCAATCTACTGGCAAGAACTTGGGCGGATGTAGCTCATGACGGATTCTCATGTCCGGAGGAGTGTGGTAACTGATTCATTACTGTCAGAAGAAAATAAAATGTTAGACTCGGCAAATAAAGTATTAGACTGACTATGCTTCATTAAGCCCCCTTGGTACGATGCAGTTTTCTCACTAATGCTCGCTTATTCGCAGGATTTCACCAGAAGATAAATCGTAACCCGGATTGAATGGGACGAGAGCCGTCAAAATGGGCAACCGGCAAGCATGCGGGAACAGAAGGGGCGAGTTTTGCTCCTTTTTTGTTGATCTGCTGCACGCTGCTCCACGCACCTCTGGAGTCTTTCACTCCTATTTCTCGACGGGTCTATGCCCTTTTGTTTAATGCAATCTGATTCATTACAATAAAGTGTTGTTCTGAAAAATAAAGTTTTGTTTTTTTAAAATTATCACAATAAAGTTTTGTTCTCTTCCAAATAGGAAGTGACGAAACGGGAATTTAAAACTTAATAATTTATCAAGGGTAGCCCTAAGTCATTTATAGGGCTACCCTTATTTTTATCATTACGTGATTGTTAAAGTGACATTGTTTTGCTAGTGTCACCGTTAAATTGGCTTTATGAAATTCAAATAATTTAAAAGGTAGTGAAATTATATGAATGAGATAAAATTATGCGTCTAAAAAAGCGATTATAATTGAACTTTTTTCCTGATACATTATTTAGTGACAATACTTCGAATCGACTGGGTTAAGTTGTGGCTTTGGAATAAAGTTCGATAATTTATAATAAAGTTTGATACAATTACGTCGACAGGATGGATTATGACAATTCAGTAATCGGGCCATTTTGTGTGAATTTTAGGAGTGAAGAAATGAATAATTTTTTTACAGCATTAACTTATGTAAATAAAAAGATTTATGAGTCGAATCACTTAACTGTAAAGTCAGTTCAAGAAGAAAAGCAAAATTCTAAGTATGGTGCTGGTACATTTCAATTATCTTCTAAAACAGTGCGATTCAGAGTTTCGAATATAACCCCTACCAAAGTAGGGCAGTTTGTTGCATTTTGGGAAAAGGACGAAAATAATCAAAATCAACCTTACTTATATGAGGAAGCCCCTGATTTATTAGTTATAACTACCTTTAAAAATGAAAATGAGTTTGGGCAATTTATTTTTCCAAAAGAAATTCTTTTAAAACAGAACATTCTTAGGTCTACTTCAACAAAGGGCAAAATGGCAATAAGAGTTTATCCTAGCTGGGATAGTCCGAGTAGTAAACAAGCGATGAAAACTCAAAAATGGCAGTTGCCCTATTTTGTTGATATGTGTATTCCAAATCAATTTCCCTTAGAAAAAGTAATAGAACTGTATTCTCTTTAATCCTCCGCAATCGGGCGCGATTGTTGAAGATCATAGCCAGAAAATGATCAAACTTTATTCCAAGGCTACATAAGTAGCACCAAACCGTATTGATTTAGGTATCAGAAGGACTCCTGTCTGCATGATAAGAGAGTTAGGGAGAACTATGGTAAACATACCGCATGAAAATTTCATGCCGCCAGAAGCGCTCTTCACTTAGAGGCTTAGCGGTCAGACAATTCTTCAAGGACAACTACATTCCGCAGGAAGTGAACTCTGATGGAAACGTTCAAAAAAATATTGAAACGTTTCCAATTTGGTGATATTATAATTTTTATCGAGGGTTTAAGTGGGGGGTTAGATGTCGAGTATTAAAGATGTAGCCATCTTAGCTGGCGTAGCAGTAGGAACCGTGTCCCGTGTCATTAATAAATCAGGTGCTGTAAAACCCGCTACACGCAGAAAAGTTGAAGAAGCCATACAAGAGCTGAATTATGTCCCTAATGAAATTGCCCGAAATTTCAAAATGCGTAAATCCAAGATGGTAGCACTGATGTTACCAAGCATCTGGCACCCATTTTTTTCTGAACTGGCGTATTACATTGAGGATGAGTTGGACCTTGAGGGTTATAAGCTCATGCTCTGTAATAGCGGAGGCAAGCCTGAAAAAGAACTTTATTATTTGGAAATGCTTCAGCAAAACAAAGTGGCTGGTATCGTCGGCATTACTTACAACGATATAGAGAACAACGTGAGAAACGACATTCCGATTGTAAGTATCGACAGGCATTTTAACAAGAAAATTACCTGCGTAACTTCGGATAATTACGAAGGCGGGCGTTTGGCCTTAAGGGAGCTAGTAAAAGCGGGTGCTAGAAAACCGGCATTTATAGGAAGCGTCACTTCAGTTTACAGTGAAACCATGAATCGTAGAGAAGGCTTCATTCAAGAGGCGAAAACAATGGGTGTTGAGTACGTTGTATACGAGAAGCCAGACCCCGTTGAGGATGACGACGCTTATTTTGATGAGTTACTAAAAGAGCATCACGATGTGGACGGCGTTTTTGCCATTACCGATATATTTGCCGCCAAATATATTGAAAGAGCAGGCAGGCAGGGTATTCGGGTCCCAGAAGATGTAAAGGTCATTGGATACGATGGCATCCAGGATCATCCCTATTTCCATCCTTTGTTGTCAACAATCAGACAACCGGTGGAGGAAATGGCACGCATGACCATCAGACTGCTTTATGAGAAGATTGAAGGCAAGGATTTAGAACAGCAAGTGTATCGACTCCCGGTTACTTTTAGGCAAGGCGAAACTACGTGATTATGATTGGTAGGAAAAGCATCAGCTCATGGTCGATTTAACAGTGTGAATTGACCCTCTGGCGTTTTTCTTACCCATAATTGGAAACGTTTCAAATTATGATCAGGTTGGAAAGTATCCGTTTATTCGGTCGGTTTATGATGTCGATTTATCTATAAATCCCTTCGCACACACTGAATTGGAAACGTTTCAAAACGGAGAATACTTTACTGGAAAGGGTGTACAAGAGTGAATTCAAAAATTAGTAGCCTGGATCATTCCATGATCAAACCAAAACGAAAGAGATGGAGCCGAGTCAAACGCGACTATGAACTGTATCTGTTCTTACTGCCGATCATTATTCTTTATCTCGTATTCAAGTATTATCCGATGTACGGGGTGCAAATTGCTTTTAAGGACTTTTCACCAAGTCAGGGGATATGGGGTAGTGAATGGGTGGGATTTCAGCACTTTATAGATTTTTTCAATTCCTATAACTTCTGGACTATCATTACGAATACGCTTACACTCAGTTTTCTATCCCTGCTGTTTGGCTTCCCGGCTCCCATCATTATCGCAATCATGCTGAATCAGATGCTTGGGAAGACCTATAAGAAATTTGTTCAGACCGTAATTTACGCGCCGCACTTTATCTCTACCGTTGTACTTGTCGGTATGCTTAATGTTTTTTTATCTCCGAACAGCGGGATCGTGAATCACGTCATCACCTGGTTTGGAGGGGACCCCGTGCTCTTTATGGCCGATGAGGGCTGGTTCCGTCCCTTGTATATCTTATCAGGGATATGGCAGGAGACCGGATTTGCCACGATTATTTATCTTGCTGCCCTTGCGGGAGTCAATCCCGAACTGCATGAAGCTGCAACTATGGATGGAGCGAGCAAAAGGAAGCGTGTGTGGCACGTGGACATTCCGAGCATTCTGCCGACGATCGTCATTCTGCTGATTCTCGCACTCGGCAACATAATGAGCATTGGTTTTGAAAAAGCGTTTCTAATGCAGAGCGATCTGAACTACGCCACCTCCAATATTATTCCCACCTACGTGTATGAAATGGGGATTCAGAAGGCGCAATACAGCTTTTCCACGGCGATTGGCCTGTTCAACTCTCTAATCAATATCATCCTAATTTTCACCGTTAACCGGATCGCCAAAAAAGTAACTGAAACTAGCCTGTGGTAAGGAGGAGTTCATTTTGAATCAATTATTGAAGAGAAAGAGCACAGGGGATGCATGGTTTGACTTAGTCAACTACTTCTTGTTAACCATCATCATGCTGCTCGTATTATTTCCGTTGTACTTTGTGCTGATAGCATCATTCAGTGACCCCAATTATATATACTCAGGTGAAGTTTGGTTGTTTCCGAAAGGCTTTACGTTAGATGGATACGAACGAATTTTCAATGATTCATCTATATGGATTGGGTATGCCAACTCAATTTTATACGCGACACTTGGAACATTTATTGGAGTCGCCGTGACTGTTTGTGCAGCCTACCCTTTAGCACGCAAAAATCTGGCAGGTAAGTCTGTGATTATGTGGTTTTTGTTGGTTACCATGTTTTTTAGCGGAGGACTGATTCCAACCTATTTGCTGATTAAGGATCTTCACATGCTAAATACAATATGGGCACTCGTGATTCCCGGAGCGGGCGGTGTATTCAATGTTATTATCGTGAGGACTTTTTTTCAGTCGTCCATACCGGATGAAATGTGGGAAGCCGCATCTATTGACGGATGTTCCAACACCAGATTTTTTTGGAGCATCGTTCTGCCTTTGTCCAAATCGATCCTAGCCGTAATGGTGCTGTATCATGTCGTTGGTTTCTGGAATGGTTTTTTTGACTCCTTGATCTACCTTAGCGATGAAAGCAAATACCCGCTGCAATTGGTGCTTCGCAACATTCTTGTTCAGAATCAGGTTAACTCCGGCATGATGATAGATGTTGAATCTTACGCGGCGAAGATGCGCGTCACAGAACTAATCAAATACGGTGTTATTATTGTATCCAGTCTGCCACTGTTGATTTTGTATCCATTCCTGCAAAAGTACTTTGTTAAAGGCGTGATGATCGGATCAATCAAGGGGTGATGTGGACGTAATGCTTGAAAGGGGGGATGTACAAGCAGTATTCAGATGAAGCATGTAAGAAAGTGATTTTCAGCATGTTGGATGACAACTAAGGGAGGTTATGTACAATGAAATCTTTATTTAAAAATGTGGGGATTCTTGTGTTGGCCGGAGCGTTTGTGGTTAGTGGATGTTCGGGAAACAGTAACGGATCAAAGAATCAGGCAGAAAATACAAATCTAGAAGCCAATTTCAATAAAACCGGTCTTCCGATTGTTCAAGAAGCAGTATCGTTGAGAATGGTGTCCCCGAAAGCTGCCTTGGCTCCGAAATACTCGGAGATGGAAATTTTCAAGAGGCTGGAAGAGCAAACAAACGTAAAGATAGAATGGGAAAACATCCCTGATACTGATTTTGCTGAAAAGAAAAATTTGTTATTGGCAAGCGGAGATCTGCCGGATGCATTTTACGGAGCTGGATTCACCGATTACGAGCTGATCAATTACGGTAAAGACGGAACCATTATTCCACTGGAAGATTTGATTGATCAATATGCGCCAAATTTGAAAGCGCTTCTTGATGGCCGACCCGACATCAAATCATCGATTACAGCACCGGATGGACATATTTATGGGCTGCCATCATTCGAAGAGAATAATCTCGGAACCAACCCCTTTTTCCATGTCATCAATAAAAAATGGCTAGATAAGCTGGGTCTAGAAGTGCCACAAACACTGGATGAATATACGGAAGCTCTGCTTGCCTTTAAAACAAAGGATCCAAATGGTAATGGTAAGCAAGATGAAATCCCGTTGAGTTTCATGCATATGCAGTGGTGCATGGATATTGCCGGAATTTTTGGAGCATTTGGTCTTCCTGATAATATGGAGCATCGAGTAGTCAGAGATGGAAAAGTTATTTTTACTGCTACTCAGCCTGAATATAAGGAAGCCCTGAATTACTTCCATGAAAAATGGTATAAGCAGGGTCTGATTGACCCCGAATCTTTCACGCAAGATGCGGCACAGTATCTGGCAAAAGGAAAAACGACAGATGAGACACTTGGATCTTATATCTGGTGGGAAATTGAAGAGGTTGTAGGAACTGAACGTGGTAAGGATTATGTTCTACTATCTCCACTTAAAGGACCAAATGGGGATCAAACAATCGGACGCGGCAATGGCGGTGGTCCAGGGCGTGGGGCCTTTGTGATTACAAAAGAGAACAGTAATCCGGAAATCACGATGCGTTGGATCGATGAACAGTATGAACCGTACATGGCTGCTCAGATTCATTGGGGTCCACTAGATATTGTATACAAGAAAGACGAAAATGGTAAATTGGTGAACCTGCCGCTTCCTGAGGGAGCTTCTGCAGGTGAATTCCGTCAAAAAGTTGCTCCAGGCGCAGGCGGACCTGGCGTCATTACCATACAGGACTTGGGGAAAGTTGTTGATCTGGAACCACGAGCTCAACAGCGTGTTGAAGATTTAAAGCAATATTACGATCCATACATGGAAAAGGAAAACTATCCGAGTATTTTCTTTGAACCAGACGAACTGGACAAAATCAACAAGATCGAGCCTGAATTGATTAAGTATGTAAATACCCAAAGGGGAAAATTCATTGTTAATGGCGGCGCGGATGAGGAGTGGGAAAGCTATGTGAAAACACTGGAAAAGATGGGCCTAAACGAATTAATGGAGATTTATCAAAACGGACTGGATCGCTATAACGCAAATCTAAAAATAAATAAATAGATGACAGGTGGGGAGAAACTGTGCTTGATGTTATTACGATTGGAGAAGCATTGATTGACTTTACTCCAGCAGGCCATACAACTGGGGGGAACGAGCAGTTTGAATGCAATCCAGGAGGTGCTCCGGCTAACGTAGCCGTTGTGCTATCCCGATTAGGAGCCAGAACTGCATTGATTAGCAAGGTTGGGGAGGACCAATTCGGTTCCCTGCTGCACAACACACTGCTAAGTAGTGGTGTTGATGTGTCTGAAGTTTCATTCACAAATGAAGCGAGTACAACGCTTGCCTTTGTCCATCTGGATGATAAGGGAGACAGATCGTTCAGCTTCTTCCGAAAGCCGGGAGCAGATACCTTCTTACACTCGAAGGATGTCCCGCTCGATCGGATTGAAACCTGCCAAGCCCTGCATTTTGGCTCATTGTCCATGACCCATGAACCGGCCCGTACCGCAACCAGGACGGCAGTTCTCAGAGCCAAGGAAGCAGGAGTGTTGCTCTCGTTCGATCCGAATATCCGGTTTGCTTTATGGGAGAGCAAGGAGGAAGCAAAACATAATATCCTTTGGGGTATGAAGTACGCCGATATCTTGAAAATATCGGAAGAAGAGCTCTTTTTTATAACTGGGACTAGCGATATGGAACAGGGCTCGCTAGAGTTGCAACAACAATTCGGTATCGTGTTGGTCGTCGTCACTTTAGCGGAACAAGGCTGTTATTACCGGTTGGCTGGTCAGGATGGATATGTGTCTGGATTTCAGGTGAATGCCATCGACACAACAGGAGCTGGCGATGCTTTTCTGGGCTGCTTGTTATATAAGATCCTGGAAGGCGGAAGTTCATTGGAAGATCTAACCAAACAGCAAATCATTAGCATGCTGACTTTTGCTAATGCCGGCGGCGCGTTAGTAACAACACGAAAGGGGGCTCTTGGGTCCATGCCGACGACAGATGAGATTAATCAGATGATAGAGTCCAGCAAACCGTACAATGAAGAGCGTTTCAGACCGGGGTATCATTTTTCACCACCCTCCAATTGGGCGAATGATCCAAACGGATTAGTCTATTATGAGGGAAGCTATCATTTATTCTATCAATATCATCCTTACAGTAATAAATGGGGGCCGATGCATTGGGGCCATGCTATAAGTGAAGACCTGGTTCACTGGGAGCACGCACCTGTTGCTCTATTCCCGGATGAGCATGGAGCGATATTTTCTGGCTGCTGTGTAGTGGATTGGAATAATAGCAGCGGCTTATTTAAAGATTCCCATGGACTCGTTGCAATCTTTACGCATGCGGATATCCATCCGGAGACGAGACAGCCACGCCAGCGTCAGAGCCTGGCTTACAGCAGTGATAAAGGCCAAACCTGGCACAAGTATGACGGGAATCCAGTGCTTGTCGAGGATAATTTGATAGACTTCCGTGACCCGAAGGTGTTCTGGCATGCGCAAAGTGAGCGGTGGATTATGACTATTGTTGCGGGAGACCACGCCCGGTTCTATGCATCCGATAATTTGCGTGAATGGTCACTGACGGGTGAATTCGGCAGAGAAGAAGGCTCACATGATGGTGTTTGGGAATGCCCGGATCTGTTTGAGTTGCCGGTGGATGACACCGGACGTTCCAAATGGGTACTGATCATAAGCATCGGAGACAATCCCAATTGTCCGGAAGGTTCGCGTACACAATATTTTGTTGGAGAGTTCGACGGAAATACCTTCATTAATGATAATCCGGCTGATCATATCATGTGGCTGGATTATGGCAGAGACAACTATGCAGGAGTTACCTGGTCAGATATCCCTGAGCAGGACGGACGCCGTGTGATCATTGGATGGATGAGCAACTGGAAGTATGCCAATGAGACGCCTACCGGTTCCTGGAGAGGAGCAATGACCCTGCCGCGCACCTTGTCACTCACCAGCAAGGATGGCAGTATAGTGCTGACCCAAATGCCTGTCAGGGAAATCGGGCAGCTACGCAAAGAATCCATGAGCTGGAATGATATCACAGTTACGCCAGTGACCTCTTTTATGCAGAAGTCGAATAATGATCTGCTAGAGATTGAAGCGGAGATGGATGTCCGGTTAGGGGACGAAGTGCGTTTCCATCTGAAATCCTCTGGACAGAGCGAGATTGTTATCGGGTACGACTCTGCTATGGAGTGGCTGTTCACCGACCGCTCGAAATCAGGTGAGACCAATTTCCACCCGGCGTTTGCATGCCAGCACGGAGCCAGCCTGGCTGCGGTAAATGGACAGCTGAAGTTGCATATCTGGTTGGACCGCAATGCGGTAGAAGTGTACGCGGATAATGGTTTGGTTGTGCTGACCGATCAGATTTTCCCTGATGCACCGATAGAGAATATTGAGGTAAGCACAAAATCAGGACAGGTTGTCCTCAAATCGCTTCAAATCCATTCGCTTAAATCTATTCATGCTTCAGATGAAAGCACAGAGGTGATATTAGGGAGGAATGATGTATGAGCAATACAACGGATAACCGGGGATTAATTATGCATTGGGCGTTTGATGAAGGAACCGGGGCAAGCACTTTGGAGAGCGTATCGAAATCCATAAATAATATCCAGTACGTATTTAACCAAGCGGAGTTTACCGAACCATCTACTCCGCCGTGGAGACACGGGGTTAAAGGAAGCGGGCTCCTGTTCGATGGCTACTCATCATACATTGCCCATTGCGTTCATAGGGAAGAGCGTAATGGCGAACCGGAATACCTCTCGGCTCTCAGTATCGGAGTATGGGTTGCCCCGCGAACCCATGAATGGGGTCATGAAGGCAAGCTGGCTGCCATCGTGAACCGCCACAATAGGGATAACAAACAGGGGTATCTACTTGGCATGTTCCGCCACGGGTCATGGTCCTTTCAAGTAGGGCTGGAAGGAGGAGAGTGGAAGGAAATCTGGTCGCCGGATGGCTACGAATTGCCAAAGAATGAATGGTCCTACGTGAGCGCTGTGTTCAATGGGCACGAGGGTGAAATCAAGCTGTATTTGAATGGCAGAGAAATCGCTTCGGAAGCTTTACCTCGCGATTCGCGTATAACTGAGGCAGTAGGCACAGATTTATTCATCGCTAAAAATAATCATAGTAGCAAGCTGGCAAGAGTATTCAGCCTTCATATGTTTAGCGGCATCATTGATGAACTTAAAATCTATAGCCGGGTACTGAGTGCGGAAGAGGTGGCCACTTCTTATCAAGAAGTGCTGGATTTAGAACATGGAGGCGTCCATCCACAATTACAATATGATGATATCAAGCTGGATCGTACCCTTTTGCTAACAGATCGGCACAGACCACAGTATCATGTTAGCCCGCCGGCTCATTGGATGAACGAACCTCACGCACCGATCTACTTTGAGGGGCAATACCACTTGTTCTATCAACATAATCCTCAAGGGCCCTACTTTCATCATATTCATTGGGGACATTGGGTGAGTGAGGATATGGTGCATTGGCGTGATCTACCTATTGCTCTAGCGCCTGAGAAGGATCAGCTTGCACCGGACGGAATATGGTCTGGGAGCGCGACTTATGATGCTGATAGCCTTCCTGTCTTGTTTTTTACAGCAGGTAATGATAGTGCCTCACCAAATCAAAGCGTCGCGCTTGCTAGAAGCACCTACTCCGAAGACAAAGATATTGATTTGGTCCGATGGGTCAAACATCCCGAGCCGCTTATTGTACAAAAAAATGGAATGGGGGTATTCGGAGATTTCCGTGACCCGTTTGTATGGAAGGATGAGGACGGCTGGTATGCCCTGGTGGGTTCGGGTTCCGGAATTGAAGGGGAGGGCGGAGCAGCGCTGGCATTTGTATCAGAAGATATGTTGAATTGGACATACAAAGGATCTTTCTATCAAGCAGATATTCGTAAATTCCCTTATCTTGGTCCTATATGGGAATTGCCTGTCCTTCTCCCTCTTGGAACTGACAAGCAGGGAGATTACAAGCATCTTCTGCTGGTCAGCCCTGTTGGAGCAGGGGCAGATGTAGAGGTCTTCTACTGGATCGGACAGCTGGACAAAGACAATCTATCGTTCAAACCCGATCAAGAGGAACCTCAATTAATTGATGTCGGCGATTTCCATTTTACAGGTCCAAGTGGAATGGTTGATCCTGTGACGGGCAGAAAAATTATTTTTACTATTGCTCAAGGTGACCGTACATCTGAATTGGAGTATCAATCGGGCTGGGCCCATAACGGCGGCCTGCCGATAAGTGTGTATTTGAGAGAGGATGGGCGCTTGGGTATCGAGCCGATTGAGGAGCTACAATCGCTGCGCGACAAGAAGAGGCTATCGTTCAGGGACAAGTCATTAAGTGAAGCAAATAGCCTTCTCAAGGATGTTCAAGGAGACATGCTTGAGATTCAACTAGAGCTGGAGCCTGGTAGTGCCAAACAACTTGGAATCAAAATCCGGCGATCGCCGGATGGAGAGGAAGAAACGCTGCTGTATTATGACATAAATGAATCCATGCTCTTCGCTGACCGGACCAAAACGACACTGCATTCCGGTGAGAACTGTAAAGGAGTACAAGGAGGTAAGCTGGAGCTGTCAGGGGAGAATCTTAAGCTGCATATTTATCTGGACCGCTCTATGGTTGAAACTTACGCCAACGGCTTGAAAAGTCTGACGACCCGGGTATATCCGAGCCGTAAGGATGCCTTGGGTCTTGAACTCTGGGGAGATGGCGAACCGCTGGTAAAATCGATGGAAATATGGAATATGCATTCTATATGGTAATGTGAGCGCCTTGGCGCTCCTTACCCTATAAATGCGGGCAATACTCAAGCAAAAAAACCTTGTTGGAAGCGTTTTATTTTACAAATTAATAACATAGGAGGCTTATTCGTGATAGACAAACAAAGAAGCAAATCATGGATCTCCAATTTGATTATAGGGGTTTTGTTTCTTCAGCTAGTGACTCCGGGGATTACGGCCTCAGCCGCAGCAGAAACAGATACTTCTGCTCCAATGGTGGATATGGGATCGTCTGTTACAGATGCGGTCAATCAGAGTCCAAGTAGTAGTTTGAGAACATCTGTCACGGATACGGTCTATCAAATTCAGAACCCAGGGTTTGAAACTGGGGACATGTCAGGCTGGACAGTTATTAGAGGTCAAGCCTTCGGTCAGAACAGCGTATCGGAAGAGGGTACTTGGTGGTCGGAACAAATTCCTTATAACCAAGAGGGGAATTATCATTTAAACGGCTGGAAATATAATGAGGCTGAGACAGGTGTGCTCCGTTCTAGCACTTTCGAGCTGGGAGGCAGCGGTTGGATCAGCTTTAAGCTTGGCGGTGCAAAAAATCCTGACAAGGCATATGTAAATATCGTGGAAGCAGATACGGGCCAAGTGATTGCCAGGTATGGCAATAGCGTATTCGCTGACGTAGGCTTTCCGAATCCCGCTCAGGGTATGCGGCTTGCCAATATGGAGCAGTATAAGGCAAATCTATCCGATTATTTAGGCAAGAAGCTGTACGTAGAGATTGTAGATAATGCAACCTCAGACTGGGGATTGATTTTTGCAGATGCATTCTTTATGTATCATGAATCCGAGCCTGCCGAGGGCATCATTGCCAAGGATATCAAGCCAGATTTCACGCGCTACCGGATAGACAATCCAAGCTTTGAAACTGGGGATTTGACCGGATGGACCGTTGTAGAAGGCGAAGCATTCGGGCCAAACAGCGTTTCCGATGAAACTACCTGGTGGGATGAACAAATCCCGTACAACCAGGAAGGCGCTTATCATTTAAATGGCTGGAAGTATCCCGAAGCTGCAACTGGCGTGCTTCGTTCCAGTACCTTTGAATTGGGGGGAACTGGATGGATTACTTTCAGACTAGGCGGCGGCAAGCATATGGATCAAGTATATGTGAGCGTCATCGAAGCGGACACTGGCGAATTGATTGCCAGGTACGGAAATACAGAGTTTAACGAGTCGGGTTTCCCAGAACCGGCACAGGGCTTGAGACTTGCGAATATGGAGCAATATAAAGCCGATCTCTCCAAGCATATCGGAAAAAAACTGTATCTTGAAGTCGTTGATCATGCAGCTTCGGATTGGGGAGTGATCTTTGCGGATGCCTTCAACACCTTCAATGAACTCGTACCAGAAGATGGAATCATGGTGGATAACATTATCCCGACCGAAATCGCAAACCGCAGTTTTGAAAACGGAAACTTCGAGGGCTGGACGATTGATGGTGATGCTTTTCAAGTGACTGATGAAGCCGGGGCTGGCAAAGAAGGCAGCTTTTTTGCCAAGTCCATCTTGGAAGAAGTCGGCTCTATAATCTCCAGTACCTTCATGCTTCAGGGAACCGGAACGATTACCTTCACCGTTTTAGGCATCGACAATCCAGAAGATGCTTACGTCGCGCTATATGATGCCAGCACTAATGCGCTACTTGAGAAGACCGGGGATGTCAGTGCGAATGAGAAGATTTCCTGGAAAATGCAGAAACACTACAATAAGAAGTTTTATATCAAGGTTGTCGATCAATCCAGTCAAGCCCGTATTTCCGTGGATGCTTTTCAAGCCAATAATACGGGCACTATTTTTTACATGAATCTTGATGAAGGCGCAGGGAAAAAGGCGCTTGAGGAAGTAAGCGGTCTAGAGCATGATGTGAACTATGTATTTAACAACGCCAGATATATGGACTCCAAAGATCCCAGATGGACTCCGCGCGGAGTAAAAGGCGGCGCATTGCTGTTTGACGGCTACTCGAATGATATTGAGGTCAATGCTAAGGATACCATTCCAGTAGGCGATGCGTTAACGATTGAAGCCTGGGTTGCTCCACGCAGCTATGAATGGGGAGACGGCAACAAGCTGTCTGCAATTGTAAATCAGTCCGATCAAGATAAGGTTGAAGGTTTTGCCCTTGGGATGTACCGGCACGGCAGTTGGTCGATGCAGGTCGGTATTGGTGGACAGTGGATTCAGGTATGGGTTAATGATCATCCACTTGAGAAATACATGTGGAATTACGTGGCGGCTACGTTCGATAAAAGGGAGGGAGTCATTAAATTATATTTAAACGGTCAGGAAGTAGCATCCCAAGCAACTCCTGTCAACGTTCCGATAACACCTTCTGCGGAAAGCCTGATTATCGGGAAAAATAATAAACCCGTAGAGCTGGCAGGCCTGTTCTCGTACAATATGTTCAGTGGACTCATCGATGAAGTGAAACTGCAGAATAAAGCACTCACAGATCAAGAGATCCTTGCTGAATATGAGAGTGTAAAGACGCTTCACGGCGGCACGGTTCCGGAAATTCCCAATGGGGATATTGATGAGGACCCCAGTGTGTTCGACGGTGATCAGCACCGTCCGCAGTACCATGCGATGCCTCCACAAAACTGGATGAATGAAGCGCATGCACCGATTTATTATAACGGCAAATATCATTTGTTTTATCAGCATAACCCGCAAGGTCCATACTGGCATCAAATCCACTGGGGACATTGGGTGAGCGACGATATGGTGCATTGGGAAAATGTGAGACCTGCTCTTGCGCCTGAAGCGGGTACCCTTGACCCGGATGGTGCATGGTCAGGCAGTGCAGCATATGACCGCGACGGCAATCCTGTTCTGTTTTACACCGCTGGTAATGACTCGCTGTCTCCGAACCAAAGAACAGGGATAGCAACTCCGGCTGATTTATCGGACACTAATTTAGAAAAATGGGATAAATATCCTGAACCGGTTACAGAACAAAATGGAAACGGTATTCACAATGAATTCAGGGACCCGTTTGTATGGTATGACCAAGAGACGGATAAGTGGTATCAGTTAGTAACATCCGGTCTTCAAGACTTCAGCAGCGGCACAGCTTTGGTGTATGTATCCGACGATATGTACAACTGGGAGTATAAGGGGCCTTTATACGTCAGTGACAGAAGCCTATATCCGGAGCTTGGGACGGTGTGGGAACTGCCGGTACTACTACCGTTAGGAAAGGATAGCACGGGCAAGCAAAAGCATATCTTCATAGTCAATCCTCATGAAAAGCCGGAGCATGTTCCTCCGGCAAACGATGTGCAAAGAGATGTTGAAGTGTTTTACTGGATTGGCACCTGGGACCGGGATAACTTTAAATTTATACCCGATCAGGAGGCGCCTTCCAAAATGGATGTGGGTGACGGTTATTTAACCGCAGAGAGCGGTATGGTTACCCCAGACGGAAGAACGGTTATTTATTCCATGGTGCAGAATGTAAGAACACCGCAGGCTGAATATCAAGCTGGATGGGCCCATAATTTGGCACTGCCGGTTTCACTAAGCTTGGATGAGCAAGATAAATTGCGAATAGAGCCGATTCAAGAATTACAGGGGCTACGAGATGCTAAATTGGTTGATTTTGCAGATAAAAATTTGCAGGCTGCCAATCAATTGATCCAAAATGTCAAAGGGGACATGCTGGAGATCGTGATGGAAATTGATCCGGGCGAAGCTCAAAAATTCGGTCTTAAGGTACGGCGATCCGATAATGGCCAAGAAGAAACAATGATTTACTATGACAAGATGAACGGGACCTTCAATGTAGACCGGACCAAGAGCAGCATTGATCCAGATGTTCGTGTGGATGGCATCCAAGGCGGATATGTGGATCTGAACGGAGAGAACCTGAAGTTGCATATCTTCTTGGATCGCTCCGTTATCGAAGCTTTTGCCAATTACAAGAAAAAATTGACCACACGCGTCTATGTAGGAAGATACGATTCCTTGGGCTTACAGGTATGGGCCGACAAAGATATTACGGTCAAGTCGATGGAAGTATGGAATATGAATGCTTTGACGGGTGAACAAGCAGTTCCGGTCGATGTACCTGATAACTGGGACAATTCCGTGTACACCGATACTACGGAGCTACCTAACCATGATTTTGCTACAGGGGACTTAACAGGCTGGATTTCAGAAGGAGACGCTTTCCAGGATGTCCATGTGACCGATGCTCAGTTTTTCTGGGACACGATCTACTTCAATCCGTCGCATAAAATTCCGGGCGGCTATCATTTGTGGGGCTTCAACGAGGAAGCTGGGGGTGACAGCTTAACGGGAACGCTGAAATCGCAGAATTTCTTCCTTGGCGGGAACGGCAAGATCAACTTCCTGGTCAGCGGCGGGAATGATATTGATAAGCTGTATGTTGCGTTGGTTCGAGTCTCGGACGGCAAAGAACTGTTTAAAGAGACTGCTACAAATTATGAGGAGTACCAACGTAAGACTTGGGATGCGTCGCAATATATCGGCCAGGAGCTTTACATCAAGGTAGTTGACCAATCCACAGGCGGTTTCGGACATATTAATGTCGATGATTTCAATGTACCGGTTAAGGTGGAGAATCCGGTTAATCCAACCCCTCCTCCAAGTCAGCCTATAATTTCGGTAAACAAACCGGAGAATCAGAGCAACTTGTCATTTGAGATAGCAAAGGGGGAGCGGCAGGTGCTGTTTCCAACCACCATACCGGCAAATGACGGGAAAAATGCTTTAAAGGTTACAAACACAAATGTGGAAATCGAAATCCCCGCAGCCGTATTAAAGGAATTACAGGCGTTGGTCACGGACAGCGAGCTTGCACATGCAAAAATCTCTTTTGAAATGGAACCTTTGTCTTCCGAGCAGAGCAAGGAACTACTTGCTCGGGCAGGACAGAAAAACCACGCAGACATCTCTGCAACCGGGGAGATTTATGAATTTAAATTATCTATCGTGAAGGCCGACGGTACCGCGCTTACGCTTAATAAATTCTCTACATTCGTCACAATCAGGATGAGTGCGAAGGCGAATTCGCTCCAGCACCTGACAGGCATTTATTCCATCGCCGATGAAGGGAACCTGGAGTATAGGGGCGGAAGCTATTCAAGGGATAAATGGACTTCAAAAGTGAATCATTTCAGTAAATTTGGCGTCCTTATCTATGACAAGTCATTTGAAGATGTTGATGCATCGTATTGGGCCCATGAGGTGATTCAAAAGATGGCTGCCAAACAATTTGTCTTTGGTGTAAGCGATACGGCATTTGCACCAAAACAAAACGTGACACGGGCTGAGTTTGCTTCCTTGATCGCTCGTGCACTCGGAATAACACCGGCTCACTCAGTCATATTCAAGGATGTGGAACCA
This sequence comes from Paenibacillus liaoningensis, assembly GCF_059609455.1. NCBI lineage: Bacteria > Bacillati > Bacillota > Bacilli > Caryophanales > Paenibacillaceae > Paenibacillus > Paenibacillus liaoningensis. The sequence continues at coordinate 396,417 of NZ_JCAALU010000003.1, read as the reverse complement.
ACGAAATGGTACGCTGCTTCAATAGCTGCAACATATGAAGCGGGAATTGTCACCGGAAGAAGCATAAACACCTTTGCACCGGAGCAAAGCATAAGCCGTGAAGAAATGGCGGCTATGCTTTACAAAGCATATCTATTCCATACAAAACAGAGCAACGCCGTTAATCGCTTAAGTAATTTTAAGGATGCCGGTACAATCAGCAATTGGGCTGCAAATTCTGTTGCTGCCCTACAGGAGCTTGGATTAATCAGCGGCCGCGGGAACCAATTATTTATGCCGCATGAAAAAGTAAGCCGTGCAGAAAGTGCACAAGTCACATCACTGTTGCTTGAAAAAGTCAATCAATAACTGCTAAAGGAAATCAGTGGGGCATTAATAACCAGTGTTTATATGCCGCAACCGTATATTGGTATCAGGAGCGGGATACAAGAGATGCTTATATGCCGGTTTCGTTGAATGAACGCTTAGCCACTTAGAGGAGGGTTATAATATGAAGGAATTTTTTTATCGTCCAGATAATGCTTGGGTAGGAGACGTTATTCCCTATTATGAAGATGGAGAGTTTAAGCTATTCTATCTGCATGGGTGGAGAGATAACCACAAGGAAGGCCTTGATCATGGCTGGCATTTGCTTGGAACGAAAGATTTCGTGCATTACAGAGAAGATGGTGCTTGCAAGATTGAAGGCGGGACCGGCCATATTCTAAAAGTTGACGATGTCTATCATATGTTCTACTGTATCTTTCCTGAAGGAAAGCAGTTTGCTTGTCATGCCGTCAGCAAGGATTTAAAAACATGGGAGCCCATTCCTGAAGATACTTTTGGTCCGGATGGCGAGATTTATGAGCTGGCAGACTGGCGTGATCCCTTTGTTTTCTGGAATGAAGAAGAAGGTCAATACTGGATGTTAATTGCTGCTCTGGCCAAAGGACCGACAAACCGAAAAGGCTGTACGGGTCTACTCTCTTCCAAAGATCTCAAGCATTGGGAGTACCGCGAGCCGTTGTATGCTCCGAACCTGCATGTAGGCGCGCATGAGTGCCCGGACTTGTTCCGTATCGGAGATTGGTGGTATTTGATCTATTCTTCTTATACGGGGCGTTTCGGGACCTTTTATCGGATGAGTCAATCTTTAAATGGCCCTTGGATAACTCCAGAAGAAGAGGCTTTTGATGGACGCGCTTATTATGCGGCCAAGTCGGCGTCCGATGGTCAGAAACGCTATTTGTTCGGCTGGAATCCAACAAAAAATGACGATCTGTTCGGCTGGAACCCGCCAAAAGCTTCAGGCAAAGATTATGACACTTGGGATTGGGGGGGGAATATGATTGTGCACGAAATTATTCAGCGTCCGGATGGAACGCTTGGCGTCAACGTACCCGAAACGGTTGACTCAGCCTTTACCAAACAGTTAACCGTGAATTTTGAGGGAATCACTGGAGATTGGTCAATCACGGACGATGCACTACTCTGCGTATCTCCTTATAACTTTGCCGGTTGTATCACAAAGGAGGAACTCCCCGATTTGTGCAAGATTTCTGCAGCAGTTCGTTTCTCGGAGTCGACCCAGGGTCTCGGGTTCATGGTTCGGGCAGGCGAAAGTCTGGATTTTGCCTATTACATCACGCTTGAGCCCCAACGTAGCCGAATTACCTTCCGCGGGCCAATTATGCAATCTGAAGAAGGGGGCAAAACCTTCCCCTACGAGGTTGAGCTGGAACGTCCGTTCAAGCTGCTGCCGGAACATGAATATGAGCTAAAGGTATTTATTGATGGCACGATTTGCGAAATTTATGTTGGCGGAGAAGTAGCAATGAGTGCTAGAATGTACGACATTCAACACGGAAAGCTGGCCATGTTCGTCAGCCAGGGCACAGCGGAATTTAACCGGGTTAAGATTGAAACTCCCCAGAATGATAAAATAAATGCCAAGGAGGAAAGCTGATTCGAATAGGCTTTCTGATTCAAGCGAGAGGCTGTCCGTATCTAATAACGGGCAGCCTCCGGTTTTGTACACCTGCACTCATATAATTTACCTCTTAAGCCCATCCCTTTATAGCCTTGATCCCTAGCGCCAGAGCGCCGCTTAAGCCAGCATTGTCACCTAGACCAGGAGGTACTATATAAGTATCCATTGGCTCCAGAATTTCAGGCGCAGCAACATAGCCGTTCAGCGCCTGACGAACTTCGCTTCGGATCAGTGGAAACAATTGTTTCTGGTGCATGACGCCTCCGCCCAGGATCACACGCTTCGGAGACATCAGAAGAATCACGCCTGCGATGGCTTGGCCCAAATAATAAGCTTCCATTTTCCATGCCTGATGCTCCGCTGGCAACATAGTACCTTTGACGCCCCAACGCTTCTCGATTGCCGATCCAGAGGCCAATCCTTCCAGGCAGTCGCCATGATATGGACATAGGCCTTCGAAGCGATCCTCTGGATGCCGCCGAGTCAGGACATGACCGCCTTCGGGATGAACAAGTCCGTGGATCAGCCTGCCTTCTGCATATACGCCCACTCCAACACCTGTCCCGATTGTATAGTAGACGCAGTTGTCCAACCCCTGGGCCGCGCCCCATTGGACTTCACCAAGGGCGGCAGCATTCACATCCGTATCGAACCCAATCGGCACTGGAAAATGCTGTTTCATAACCCCCACGAAGTCAAAACCTCCCCAGCCCGGCTTGGGTGTAGTGGTCACATGCCCGTACAAGGGGCTGGATAGATCCATATTAATCGGCCCGAATGACCCGATACCAATAGCCTGAACCCCTCTATCTTTAAAATAATCAACCGCCTGTTGCAATGTCTTATCCGGAGTCTCCGTCTTAAAGCTGATCCGGTCCAGAATTTCACCTTCCTCATTGCCTACTCCGCAGATGAATTTTGTTCCGCCTGCTTCAATTGCCCCAATAATCATGTTACGTCTCCTTTGTCTAGGAAAGGATGGACTTTCCAATTTTTATTTTTGGTAAACGTTTTACTATAATATAATTACAAAAATGTTTTCCGCATCATTAATACTAATATACAAACAAATGAAACCGTTGACAAGACTAAAAATTGTGTTACTATATGTTTGTAAAACGTTTTACTAATGGAGATGATGAGAATGAGGAAAGTGTTCTACAGGCCTGCGAATGGCTGGGTTGGTGATGTGATTCCGTTTTATGACAATGGGGAGTACAAGCTCTACTATCTTCACGACGAGAGAGAGGGGGGAGACTATGGCAACCATACCTCATGGAATTTGCTGGCCACCAGAAATGGACTTGACTTTAAGGATTATGGAGAGGTTCTGCCGAACGGAGATGAAACCGCTCTAGACCGGAATGCGTATACCGGCTCTGTGATCAAGGACAAGGAAGGTATGTACCATCTTTTCTACACGGGACATAATCCCAACCCTGCGTTTTGCAAGGATGGTAAGCCCTTACAAGTTGTGCTGCGGGCTACGGGTACCGACGGCATTCATTGGACGAAGGATAGCGGTTTTAAACTGTACGGGGATGAAGTGATTTATGAGCAATTTGATTGGCGTGATCCCTTTGTATTCTTCAACGAAGAGAAGCAGGAATATTGGATGCTGGTCACCACCAGGGAAATGAACTCTTCCGAGAAAAGAGGAGGGTGCATCGCACTTCTGACTTCTGATGACCTTGTGAACTGGAAATATGGTGAACCCTTCTACAGCCCGGATAAATACATTACGATGGAATGTCCCGATTATTTCAAGATGGGGGAATGGCACTACCTGATCTACTCCACCTTCAGTGAGAAGTTCGTCACCCATTATAAAAAGAGCAAAACAATCGATGGCTTATACACATCACCGACGCTGGACACCTTTGATGGCAGAGGATTTTATGCAGCCAAAACAGCTTCCGACGGCTTGAAGCGGTACGCCTTTGGCTGGGTTCCATCGAAGAAGGGCTCGAATGATTTTGGGGATTGGGAGTGGGCGGGCACTCTGGTTGCCCATGAGCTGCACCAGAACGAACACGGAGAACTTCTTGTGAGAATGCCGTCTTCCATCTATGGACATTTTAACAAGGAAGAGCGAATTCTGTTGCAAGAGGAGAAAAATTGCATTCAGCAGGATAACTGGCTGCAGCTTTCTTCTCCGGATGGGCTAGCTTATAGCGTGCTTAACTCTTTGCCTTCTCAGGTCATGCTTGAGGCTTCCTTTACGGATTGGCAGCGTGTGAAGGACTTTGGCATCGCAGTTCGCACGGACAAGGCGCTGGACAATGGTTACTTCATCAAATTTGATCCTTTTCATAACCGGATTGCCTTTGATATGTGGCCAAGAACAGAACCGGGATTCTTTCAATGGCAAATTGCCGGGGACAAGCCGCAAATGATTGAGCTGGAGCGTCCATTTGATTTTGCGAGTCACAGCCAGATTCATTTTCAGTTGATTCTCGAAGAAGATATCCTATGCCTGTATGTAAATGATGAAGTCGCCATGACAACGAGAATCTATAACTTCAAGGACGGTCATTTTGGTTTTTTCGTAAATGAAGGAGCTGTAAAGGTTCAGGACATCACCATGAAGACAAATGTTGAGCTTTAACTGGCAAAAAGGCTTCACGGCAATTATAGGGATTAATTTATTGGAGGGGTTTTAATATGACAAAAAAATTGTCAAAGGTTATCACTGGTCTTGCAGTTTTCTCCTTGGCAGCAACTGTTCTGGCAGGCTGCGGTAGCTCCGCAGACAACAATAGCTCAGATAATGCTGGTTCCTCGAATTCACCTAAGGAGCAAACGCTGACCTGGCTCTCGGCCAGACCGGAGAATGGGGCTATTGTTCAGACGGTTCGTGAGCTTGCTGACCGATTCGCCGCCGATCATCCGGGCTTTAAGCTGGATATTCAGGTAACAGCGGACAGACCTTCTTACCTGACCAAACTGAGAACGCTGGTTGCTTCAGGAAATATGCCGGACTTCATTGATAGTGATGCCGATCCTTTCGCTCAGGAACTTGTAAACGCAGGCTACCTGGTGGACATGGAGAAATTCCTAAAGGAGGAGGGAGTGTACGACCAGTTCTATAAGCCTGCGCTAAAATATCAGGAGTTGCCGGATGGAAGCCTGTATCTTCTGCCGATGGAATACCATATGGAAATGACATGGTATAACAAAAAAATATTTGCTGACAACAACCTTGAAGTGCCCAAAACCCTCGACGATCTGCTTGCGGTCAGCGATGCGCTTAAAGACAAGGGAATTACACCTATCGCTGTTGACGGCGTTGATGTATGGCCAGTATTGCGTTATGCGGCTATGTACCCGTTCCGGACCACAGGCAATCAGTTCATCCGGGATTTGAGTCAAGGCAAAGCCAAAATGTCCGATGCGACAGGCATGCAGGCGGCGAACTTTGCTTCTCAAATCGGAAAATACTTTCAGGATGGATTCGCTACCACCGATTATACGACAGCCAGAAATCTGTTTCTGAACGGCCAGGCTGCCATGTACAACATGGGAACTTGGGAAATACCATCCTTTGTGGAAGACAGCCTGCCGGAAGGACTCAAGGGCAATGTGGATTATTTCTATCTGCCAACCACCAGCAATGCGGTCACACCGAACAATGAATTTTTCGGCAACAGCGGCATCGGACTTGGAGCTTCCGCGAAAACATTCGATGGACTGCCTAAGGAATTCCTGAGCTATGTGCTGAAAAATTACAGTGATGTCTATGTGGCCAAACAACAAATGTCACCGCTAAAATTCACCATTGATGACGAGTCCAAATTCTCCGAACTGTTCCTGCGGATTAAAAAGGATATGGACAACTACGGCTCAGAGTTTGCCAAGCCTTGGGATACTCTGCTTGATCCGAACACCAACTCGGTGATGAGCGACCTGATTACCAAACTGACCATGGGCTTTATGACTCCAGAGGATTTTGCCAAGCAGATTGATGATGCCATTGCCAAGAATACAGCCAGCAAATAAGAATATTAGTTCTTCTTATACCATGATAATTCTCCGCCTGGACGATAGGCCGGGCGGAGATCTTTATCAACAGTAACGTGATTACAGAAGCGGGGTGACCCTATATGAATGTGCTTAAAGACAAAAAAGCATGGTTAATTTTTATATTGCCGGCTTTGATATTTTATTTAGGAACGGTCTTTGTCCCCATTATCCAGTCTCTTAAATACGGTTTTCAGCAATGGAATGGCATTCAGGAGCCGCGTTACATCGGCTTTGATAATTATATTGCAATGTTCAAAGATTCGTATTTCTGGAATGCTGTGCAAAACAATCTGGTATATGTGGTAATTGTGGTATTTATGCAAGTGTTTATCGGCTTGTTTTTTGCCCTGTTGCTCTCCTATGTTAACAAAGGTGCAGGAATCTTCAGAACACTGTATTACCTGCCAGCAGTTGTTGTAACCATAGCTATTGCGCAAATGTTCCGAAATTTTTATTCCCTTCAGCCTCTTGGTCTATTGAATATGTTTCTAGATTGGGTGGGCCTGAGCCATCTTCAGTCCGCCTGGCTCTCCAATCCCGATACTGCATTAATCGCTGTATCCATCCCTGAGGGATGGCGATTTATCGGGATGTATATGGTTATCTTTTATGCGGCGCTAATTGCAATTCCCAAAGAAATTGAAGAAGCGGCTAAGATTGACGGTGTAAACGGCTGGCAACTTATTCGTTATATTAAGCTTCCGAGCATCATGCATGTGCTAGGCCTATCTTTGATTATGTGTACTACAGGGGCTCTGAGGGGCTTCGATATTCCTTACATTATCGGTGTGCCAGGGTCTTCAACAGAGTTGGTTACCACCTATATGTATAAACAAGCGTTCTCCACCATCCAGTATGGATACGGAAGTTCGATTGCTGTGTTCATCGTTATCGAAAGTCTGCTTGCAGTATTGCTCATACGGGCTATTTTTAATTCAAGAAAAGGAGATGCCTGACATGTCCAAGAAGAAAAAGCTCTCCTATTCTCTTTTGTATATTCTGGTCATTGCGATTCTGCTGATTCAAATTTATCCGGTAGTCTGGCTGATGCTATCCAGCTTTAAGTCGAGCATCGAGTTGACTACACAGCCGTTTGCAATGCCTTCGTCCTGGTCGTTCGAAAACTATGCGAGTGTATTCCGGGAGAGCAGCCTGCTGCTATATATCAAGAACACCGCTATTGTGACGTTTACCTGTCTCGCACTGATTGTGTTTCTGAGCGCGACGGCAGGCTTTGCCCTTGTCAAAATGATCAACCGACTGAATTCGAAGCTGCTGTTGTTCTTCACGATAGGCATTATGATTCCGATTCAGGTTACGCTGATTCCTCTGTTTATTATGTACAAAGATTATGGTTTGCTCAATTCGTATGCGGCGCTGATCCTGCCTCAGGTTGGTTTTGCCTTGCCATTGTCTATTCTGATCTTCACCAGCTTCTACAGATATGTGCCGGGTGAACTCCTAGAGGCTGCAGTAATCGACGGATGCAACATTTTTCAGGTGTTTTTCCGAATTGTTTCGCCGCTTACGGTTAATACCACCATTACGGTGGCATCTATTAACTTTATTTTCATCTGGAATGATTTCGTGTTCTCTAATACGTTCACGAATGATAAGGCATACAAGACGATTGCCGTTGGGCTGCAGGAATTTATTGGTGCCTTTGGGGCTACAGACTGGGGCCAGACTTTTGCAGCAATCAGCATCAGCATTATTCCCATTATTGTTACGTACTTGTTCTTGAATAAATATGTGATGGCCGGTGTATCTGATGGCGCAGTTAAAGGATAAGGAGACGATTAACCATGCAATCCATGAATCAGCTGTTTGGTAGAATGAAAGGTAGGAGCAGAGCGATTACGGCGGAGAATCCACAGGGCCTCAAAGGGGAGGGCGGTAAAGCGGAAGGTCCCCTTGGCGTTGCCCGCAAAGGCAAAGCGTTCATCTCGCTCGCGCAGGGAGAAACCGCAACGCTTGTTGATATTGAAGGACCCGGAATCATTCAGCATATCTGGATGACCGTTACCGATAAGACCGAATCGGGCTGGTTCGTCCTGCGTGATCTTGTGCTGCGCATGTACTGGGACAATGAAGAACATCCATCCGTTGAAGTACCGCTGGGCGATTTCTTCTGCAATGGCTTTGGGGCACGTACGGTTGTCAATTCACTGCCGATTGTCGTTAATCCGGTCGGCGGTATGAACAGCTACTTTGCCATGCCCTTCCGCCAAGCTGCGAAAGTAACGATTACGAATGAGCATCCGCAGAGTATTGAGGCGTTTTTCTATCAATTCGACTATATGCTGGTTGATGAATTGGATGAGGATATCGAGTATTTTCACGCCCAATTTCGCAGAGAAAATCCTACTGTGCTGAGGCAGGATTACACCCTTATTGATGGAATTAAAGGAAGAGGCAAATTTATCGGTACCTATATGTCCTGGACTTCTCTATCCCGTTACTGGTATGGTGAAGGAGAAGTGAAATTCTATATCGACGGCGACCAAGATTGGCCGACGATTTGCGGTACCGGGGCCGAGGACTATTTCGGCGGTGCATGGGGGTTTGTAAAGTATGATAACGGAAACCCGGTACATGAGCAAACCTACTCGACTCCCTTTATGGGTTTTCCTTATTTTGAGACGAGAGACAATACACGGTCACATATTTATGATGGGGCGGCTTGCCCGATGCGGGGCTTCTATCGTTGGCATATCCTTGATCCAATACTGTTCGAAGAAGATCTGAGGGTGACCGTACAGCAAATTGGACATGATGGCCAAGCTTTATTTGAACGAAGTGACGATATTAGTTCGGTAAGCTACTGGTATCAGACTGAACCGCATCAGTCGTTCCCAGAATTTCCGGCAGTAATGGACAGGCGTCCGCGATAACTGCGGAGGTGCAGGCGTTGTCCAAGTAAATTCGCAGAGGTGCATCAAATGGCAAAAAAAAGAGTTACGGTAGTTCAGGTCGCCAAAGACGCGGGCGTATCGCCTGCAACGGTCTCTCATTTCATGAACGGCAATTTTCACCGGATGCGTCAGGAGACACGAGATAAAATAAGCGACTCGATCACCAAGCTCGGATATCAGGTAAATCCCGTTGCCAAAAGCCTGATTACCGGCAAAATGCATACCATCGGACTGGTTCTGTCAAACAGTACATACGATGGTTATTTTGAAGATTTGTATTTCTTGCATTTTGCCAAGGTGTTGAAGCAACAACTGAAGACTATGGGCTACAAGCTGATCCTCCTGGACTTTGATGAGATATTTATGAATATCCAAATGGTCGATGGAATTATCGTAAAGGCCACCTCGGAGACAGAAAAATTCATGCCCAGACTTATGGAACTCAACGTTCCGGTAATTACCATTGGCAGGCATAATCTATCCTACGGCGCCCATATTGTCCGAGTGAATGACTATCAATGCGGCCAAACGGGAGTGGACCATTTAATGTCTCAGGGATATCAGAAAATTATCATTCTGACCTATCCACATGGTGAGGTTCCTGGTTTCGACGATAGGTTGAATGGTGCTTCCCGCTCTCTTCAGGAGAAAGGGAATCTGACGACGGTCATTACAGGAGATATGACAGAAAGCTTCGGGTACGAAACTGTGATGCAGTTGGTCAAGAATGGCCAGCTACCGCAGGCGTTGTTCTGCCTCAATGATATCACTGCCATTGGGGTGTTGAAGGCTTGTAAGGATCTGAATCTGTCCATACCGGAGAAGCTTGCGGTATTGGGTGTGGATGATATGCCGACTGTATCCGAGTTGCTCAGTCTGTCCACGATCCGGCATCCGATTAACGATCTGGCGAAGAATGCCTCTGAGCTAATAATTCAATCTATTGAAACGAAGGGGGAATCTGCTCATCCTGTCGACAGGATGTTCCCCATTGAACTAATGGCAAGACTTACCAGTTGAGCAAGCATACCAGGAACACGCGAAGGTTAGAGAGGATACGGGCTGTCGAGAAATTTTCGGCAGCCTTTTTCTAAATAGTATGACTAGCGAAGCTAGGCACAACTAGCCGGTGAGAGTTCGGTCGAGGTAGGAGCTAAGTCACAAAGTGCACCGTGACGATATCATCTGGCAAGCATGTAGGCGAGTGAAAGCAAGGGGCGGAGCGGTGGTTTGGATGGGATAAGCATCACTTATATCGTCAAAGACGACTACGGGGAAGAAGGATTTGTAAACGAAGTCCAAAACAGTCTGAAAGTAGGGAAGTAACATTCCTTATCAGCAAGGAGAAAGGAAATACTGAAGTCGGACGGGAAGATGCGCCCCTAAGGCATTCCTGCTCTCCAAGAAAGCGTCGTCCAGATGGCGACAAAAATGGTGATGGAGCCGGAATATGCTCATGACTTTTTTGACGCTGCATTCCATTCGTTTATGGCCTAAATAAGTTTGCGTATACGCCTTAGTTTGGAACTCTATCGAGCTTAAGGTTTTTCACCGTATTCTTTACCGAAGTCCTCCATTTTTTCAAGGATCGGTAGTAATTTGTTTCCCTTGTCTGTTAACGAATACTCTACTCGCGGAGGAACTTCTGGATAAACATCACGTTTTATAACTCCATCGTTCTCCAACTCTTTAAGCTGCTTTGTGAGAGAGCCTTGTGATAAATCTCCAAGAAATTTTTTTATATCCGTGTAACGGCGTGTTTCTCCTTTTAGATACCATAATATAAAATATTTCCAACGTCCTGAAAGGACATTTTGAGTTAAGGCTATCGCATACATGTCTCTATTTTCATCCATAAATTCTTGCTCAAATCCTTCATTACAAACCTTCATTATTGTCACTCCCACTCTAAAGGTACAAAAAGTTGTACTAGGTTCATCTATATTGCCCTCTTTGCAAATGAACCTAATGACTTTATGATTATGTCATCAAACACAAGTAAACAGTTAGTAAGCTAAATGAAATTTCGAATTTATATTTAGTAAGCTAATTAAAATATAACACAGAAAGGAGTAATTGATAAGTGAATACAGCCAATAGACTAAAACTTTCGATTTTGGACTTTGTTCATATTTATAAAGGAACTGCGGCTACGAAAAGTCTTCAAGACATGACGGAAATGGTTCAATTCGCAGAACAGTGGGGATTCAACAGGTATTGGTTCACTGAACACCATAACACAACAACTTTGATGGGTACTTCACCAGACTTGCTGAGCCTGCATGCAGCAGCTCACACCAAAAGCATTCGAGTAGGTTCCGGGGGGATCATGTTGCCTAACCACAGCCCCTTGAAAGTGATGGAGAACTTTACTCTTCTCGAAGGATTATATCCAGGGCGTATTGACCTCGGGATTGGCAGGGCTTCGGGTACTGATGGCAGAACGATGTTGGCATTGTTAAGATCACGAGAATTAATGGAGGTTAATGATTTTCCTGAGCAATTAGATAACCTGCTTTCCTTTTTTGAACGTAACTTTAAAGAAAACCACCCGTTTAGTCACATCAATCCTCCTGGTGATAAATCAATGGTTCCAGATATGTTTATGTTGGGATCTAGCGAGGGTGGATTGCATTTTGCCTTGGAAAAAGGATTAGGATTTGTATTTGCTGCTCATTTGGCCCCACAACTAGCTATTCCCATGTTAAGAGCTTATCATTCGGGTTTTAAACCTTCGTCGTATTTAAGTGAACCCCAAAGTATGTTAACGACGATCGTTATTACAGCTGAGACGGAAGAAGAGGCTAAATATATAGCAGGACCGGCGGAGTTAATGTGGGCACAGATGAGTACAGGGACGAGAAATCTTACGTTTCCTACACCTGAAGAAGCCAAAAATCACACATACACTCCTCATGAAGAGCTGGCGAGGGAACGAAATAAAGAACGTTTTGTGATTGGAAGCGTTGGACAGGTTGCTGAGCAACTTCAACAAATTGCGAAAGCAAGTTTAGTGGATGAAATCATGATTGCAGACTTTTATCCTAATCAAGAAAGCCGAAAGAAAGGGCATGAATTATTGGCAAAGGAATTAAATTTATCGCAGGGGGAGCAATGAACTCGCGTAAAGGAGACCACCCAACAATGGAAAGAAGAAAACTTAAATTAGGTGGTATCATTGATGGCGTTGGTTGGAATCACACGGGTTGGCGCCACCCCGATATTCCTGCAGATGCCAGTGAAAATGTTGATTATTACGTTCAAAAAGCCATACAGCTTGAGCAGGGTAAGTTTGATCTCATTTTTTTAGCTGACGTCAGCCATATTGGACCTGGCATGATACCACACTATCTAAGCATGTTTGAGGGCGTATCTATATTGTCTGCATTAAGTATGGTGACTCACTCCATTGGCTTGGCCGCAACAATAGCTACTTCGTATGCTGATCCATTTACGGTTGCCAGGCAGATAGCCTCGCTGGACAAGATTAGCAAAGGCCGAGCAGGATGGAATGCGATCACCTCCAATCCAGGAGGATTAGCCAATTACAGTCGGTCCCATTTAAGTAAAGCAGATCTTTATCCCATGAAAAAAGAGTTTTTAGAGATCGTTGAAGGCCTATGGGATTCGTACGAGGACGATGCTTTCATACGTGATAAAGGAAGCGGGATATTTTTTGATCCTAGTAAAATGCATCCGATAAATTACAGCGGGAATTACTTTTCAGTGGAGGGGCCATTAAATGTTAGTCGATCTCGACAAGGAAGACCGGTCGTCTTTCAAGCCGGCACCTCCTTGGACTTCATGAATGTAGCTGCAAAGCATGCCGAAGTCATCATGGCGCCAGATGATTTTGATTATCTTAAAGGATTCGTTTTTGAACTCAAAAAAAGAGTGCAAAATCAAGGACGTTCACCAAACGATCTACTGATTATGCCTTCACATAGCCCCATAGTTGGCAAAACGGAAAAAGAAGCATTAGAAAAGCTAAGGGAAATGGAATCATGGATGCCTAAAGGTTATCGCATGCCAAAACCTACATTGATGGGATCCGCTGAGAATGTTGCAGAAAAAATAGAACATTGGTATAGAGCAGGCGTTATGGATATATTGCTGATTAGACAAGACTATCCGGCAGGATTTGAGGATTTTATTCAATTAGTTGTACCTATTTTGCAAGATAAGGGCATATTCCGAAAGGAATATGAGGACAACACTCTTCGAGGTAATTTAGAACTGCCATACCCTGAAAACAGGTATAAGAAGTAATAATTTTAGTCAAAAATGCTGGAATTGCAGCTACGAAGTCCTACAAGGATACAACCATTGATTATTGGAACTTGGCACTAGATATCAATGCATTGCTATTCAAGCTTTATCCAAGGCTCTGAGCAAAGACCAAATTACAGAACGCGCGCAAGAAATACCCATCAAAAGATTAGGGCAGTCTCAAGAGGTTGCAAATCTAAAGTTAGTATATGAGGCCAGCTATAATCAAAGCCTCATATACTATCACTTTTATTTATGTTAATAAAATTTGAAGGAAGTCATCATACGTTAATTTTCACATCCATCTCCCTCGATATAGCCAGCCCGCTAAATAAAATGAGAGTGAGGATGAATGAATGACAGATCAAGTGGATTGTGATATTCGTCAGTCGTTAGACCGAGTTTCCTCTCAAATGCGTCGACATTATAGCGACTCTCTAAGAGAACTAAACCTTTACGCGGGTCAAGATAATTTACTGTGTCGCTTGTGGTTAGATGATGGAATCACACAAATGCAACTCAGTGAACATCTAAAATGCGAACCTCCTACGGTAACCAATATGGTTAAATCATTAGAGCAAAATGGGTTTATAACCCGGAAACGCGATGAACAAGATGCAAGAGTCATGCGAATTTATCTCACCGACAAAGGAAAAGAATTAGAGGTTCCTGTTAAGATCAAATGGAAAGCACAACAGGAAAAATTGCTACAGGCCGTTACTATAGAAGAGCGTTTGAACCTCCGAAAATTAATTCAGAAATTGGAGAGGAATTTATCATGAGCTCTCCATCTTCTTTATGTATGCAACAGGCTAAATATTTTTGATTTAATATCAGAATGAGCAAAGGGATTATTTGGAGTTGCTATTCCATTTGTGTAATTACCCAAAGAAGAGAGGTTACTTTTTGAAAACAATGGCTATAATCGGCGCTGGGCCCGGCCTAGGTTTCTCACTGGCCTAAACTTTTGGAAAACATGGTTTTCGCATCGCTCTGGTATCCAGAAGCCAGGACAAGCTTAATCAATACGCAGAACAGTTGAATGAGATGAACAGTAGAACATATCAAGATTTTTTCATAAGTGATTGATCTGATTAAGAACAGGATACAGCTGAATTAGTACATTTAAAAATAAGGGAGATGTTTTCATTGGATAAAAAAATTCGTACAGGAATCATAGGTGCTTCAATTAATAATGGTTGGGCGAGTGGTACACATATTCCAGCCATTGAGCATTTGGATGAGTTTGAGCTTACTGCAGTGGGGACAAGTAATATGGCGAGTGCGAAGAAGAGCGCAGAAGCTTTCCATGCAGATCACGGCTTTGATAACATGGAGGAACTGGCTCAACATCCTGATGTGGACATGGTCGTCGTCAGTATTAACGTCAAGGAACATTATAATGCGGTTAAAGCCATTGTGCCTGCTGGAAAACCGATCTATTGCGAATGGCCACTGGGATCAAATACGAATGAAGCACTGGAAATGCAAGAATGGGTAGCTTCCTCAAAATTGCCAAATGCGATTGGATTACAGGCCAGACAAGCCCCAGCCATTCAGTATGTGAAAGATTTATTGGCAGAAGGTTATGTTGGGAAAGTATTGTCTGCCAATCTAAAGATCTCCATTGATGGCATGGGTGGCGTGGGTGACAAGTCCAGTGCGTACTTGTTTGATCGGAAGATTGGAGGGAACTTGCTAACAATTGTAGGTGGACATAATCTGGATGCATTTACCTACATGCTCGGGGACTTTACCGAACTTTCTGCCCTTACAGCACAGCAGTTTCCTGAAGTCGAATTGGTGGATATTCAGAAAGTCATCAAGAAGACGACAAATGATCAAATACTGATTACTGGAAAATTAACGAGTGGTGCCGCAGCCAGTGTTCATATTCAAGGAGGAGTCAAACATCAAACAGGACTAACACTTGAAATTTTTGGAGATAAGGGCACAATCGTGCTGAGTGCGCCTGCATCCATTCAATTCGGATCACACCAATTACGCGGTGCAGGACCTACTGATAACGAGCTTCGTGAACTAACCATTCCGGATTCCTATTACTGGGCCCCGCAATCTCTAAAGAATGACTCAGGGTTTGTTCTGAATATGGCTCAAGCTTATCGTAAGTTCGCCCAAGATATTCAAGAGGGAACATCCTTAGCTCCTACTTTCGCGGATGCGGTGAAACTTCATCAGTTACTGGATGCCGTTGAAAAATCAGCACAGACCGGTGAACGTCAATACTTTTAATGCTTAGTTCGATGTTTTCGATTAGTCAATTTGTATCATTTGAACAATATGCTCAGCTATACTTTGTTCTGTTAGTTTAGTTTGTTCAGCAGTATGCAGAGTAACTGCTTCATTAATCATGTTGGCATAGATTTGTACGTACAAAGTACGTTCATCAGAGTATATTTCCTGCATACAAAGATTCAAATAATGCTTTAGTGCAATGACTAATTTTGAAGAGAGTAGAGGAATAATTTTGTTATAGTTCCGGCGACATTTCTTTTTGACTTGTTGATGATACTCAAATGCTGCGAATACTAATTGCATCATATTGTCTTTTGTAAATGTACACACACCATTAGTATGTTGTTGAATAAGTTCTTCCGCTGATTTTCGTATAATCTCATTCAACAATTCATATTTATCTTGGAAATGAGCATAAAAAGTTGCTCTATTGATTTGGGCCCGTTCCGTTAAATTTTGTATTGTTATTTTATCAAAATCTTTTTCTTCCATCAGTTCAAAAAGTGACTCAAAAATGGATTCTCTTGTTCGAGTTGTACGAATATTTCTTACTTTAAGTCCCATGGATATAGCTCCTTTTTTTAAACCAACAAATGGCTCGCATTGTTGGTTGTTCCTCAATGATGTTCCGGATACAATTGAACTACTAAAGCAACTATTGTTGTAATAGTATAATACTAAGAAGGTGGTTAGTCCATTCAGAAACTTTAAAGTGCAAGGTTAATAGTAAGTACAGATTTCATCTAACAATGTAATAAAATTTCAAAGTAATTAAAAACCAAATATTGGAGGAATTTTAAATGAAACTTACAGGAAACACGATCTTCATTACAGGTGGCGGTTCAGGAATTGGACGTGCATTGGCAGAAGCTTTACACAACCTTGGAAACAAAGTAATCATCTCAGGTAGAAGAAAAGAGCGTCTGGAGGAAGTAATAAGTGCTAATCCCGGAATGTCTTCAGTTGAACTGGACATACAGGATCTTTCCAGTATTGAGGCAACCGCTAAGCAACTTATTCGGGACTTCCCTGATTTGAATGTCTTATTTAATAACGCTGGCATCATGCTTTTCGATGAGGCTGCGGGTGTGATTAATGAAGAGGTTCTGGTTTCAACGGTCTCAACAAACTTGCTTGGACCAATTCGAATGACGTCTTCATTAATCGAACATTTGAAGTCTAAAGAAGAAGCTGTGATCATTAATACGACTTCTGCGGTCGGGTTTGTTCCGTACGCAGCGACTGCGGTGTATTCGGCGACCAAAGCAGCGCTCCATTCCTATACCTTATCACAACGTTATTTGTTTAAAGATACAACAGTAAAAGTATTAGAAATCATACCACCTGGGGTTCAAACGGAACTCATGACAGATCTTAGTGACAGTCCGCATGCGATGCCACTTGGAGCATTCATTGAAGAAACAATAAGATTACTCGGTACGGATGCTGAAGAGGTTCTAGTGGAACAAGCGAAAATGATTCGTGATAATCAAGGCCCGAATGAAGGAGCTTTTGTAATGCAACTTAACGATATGGCGACCCAAACAGCAACAGGCCATTAATTTCATCCTTCTATGACTGTCGGTTTCATTGTTACCAAGCTATGCCTCAATTAAAGCTGATAGCAAATAAAAAATATCGTTGGGAGAGAGTCAATATGCTGATCAGCAATAATTATCAAAAGACTCCACAGGCACTTAATGTCGGGCTTTGGTGCAAGAACGACTTCTCTTGAAGTCGTTGATCGGTTTGAGCTTGATGGTAAACGTACTTTTTCGTTACAAGTTCTTGTCCCGAGCCAAGGGCAAGAACTTGAACTCTGAGATTTGTGCCTGCGCCTGCAGTTTGCAGACCGATTTGACCAAAGAGTTGAGGGGGATTAAGGACAGTAATTGGAATAGTAATTGAGTTGGCCAGAGGCTGGTACGACCTATACGAGCGTAGAATACAAGCAGAAGAGACATTCCCTATGGATATCATGCAGTTATTGAGCTAATTCATCAAACAGGACTAACACTTGAAATTTTTGGAGATA
This sequence comes from Paenibacillus liaoningensis, assembly GCF_059609455.1. Taxonomy (NCBI): domain Bacteria; kingdom Bacillati; phylum Bacillota; class Bacilli; order Caryophanales; family Paenibacillaceae; genus Paenibacillus; species Paenibacillus liaoningensis. The sequence continues at coordinate 378,950 of NZ_JCAALU010000003.1, read as the reverse complement.
AGGGCACAATCGTGCTGAGTGCGCCTGCATCCATTCAATTCGGATCACACCAATTACGTGGTGCAGGACCTACTGATAACGAGCTTCGTGAACTAACCATTCCGGATTCCTATTACTGGGCCCCGCAATCTCTAAAGAATGACTCAGGGTTTGTTCTGAATATGGCTCAAGCTTATCGTAAGTTCGCCCAAGATATTCAAGAGGGAACATCCTTAGCTCCTACTTTCGCGGATGCGGTGAAACTTCATCAGTTACTGGATGCTATCGAAAAATCAGCACAGACCGGTGAACGCCAATATTTTTAATGTTTAAAAACTCGAATCCGCAGCGAACAAGCAAGCACATTGCAGCTGCGGATTTTTTACCGTTTGCAAACACTCCTAATCTAAAGGTACAAAAAGTTGTACTATGTTCATTCAAATTGCCCTCTTTGCAGATGTAACAAATAAATTTATGATGGTGTCAATGTCACTGAACAGAATAAAATCATTTAATATTTATTTAGCAGGCTAATTATTATGGCGCTACAAAAGGGTGATTCCACTCTTGGCCCATCCGTAATGAAGGAGAAGAACGTTATGGAAAAAAGAAGTAAGATGCAACTGGCACTACAGATGGTTTCTGGATATGGTGCTGAATTCAGCGCATGGAGGATGCCTGGCACGGACCCTGCAGCTTACACCAATATGGATAGTTATGTGGAGCGGGCTAAATTAGCTGAACAAGGAAAATTTCAAATGATCTTCATTGCCGATACTCCCGTATTATCCAACAACTTAGGTTCTCAGACGCCTATGTTCCCTATGGATCCTATGTTGGCACTGATGGCTGTAGCAAGAGAGACGAAACACATTGGGCTTGTTGCTACTCTCTCTACGACATTTAATTACCCATACAACATCGCACGTCAGTTCAAAGCACTGGATGTAATCAGTCATGGACGTGTGGGATGGAATGCGGTTACCACATCCGACCCCTTAGCGGCAGCAAATTTCGGTGCCCGGGTTACCGAACGCAAAGAGCGATATGACAAGGCACATGAGAGCATACAAATTGTTCAGGCCTTGTGGGGGAGTTGGGAATCAGACGCATGGACGTTAGATGTAGAAGGAGGGAGATTTGCCGATATGGACAAAATCCAGCCTATAAACCTTCAGGGTCAATATTATGCATCTCGTGGTCCTCTGCCCATTCCCCCTTCCGAGCAAGGACAGCCTGTTATTTTCCAGGCAGGTGGAGGAAGAGAAGGACTAGAATTGGCGGGGAAATATGCTTCGGGTGTCTACGCCAATCCTTATGATATAGCGTCTGCTCGTGAACACAGACAAGCAATCCGACAAAGTGCTGTCCGTTTCGGTCGAAACCCTGATGATATTAAGATGTTTGCAGGTTTTATGTTTTCTCTGGCTTCAACGGAAGAAGAAGCTCTGAATCGTCGGAAACAGCTTATGAACTTCAATCCCCAGGAAATCCCCAATAGGGTAAGTTATCTCGGTTCCATGATTGGTGTACCCTTATCGGTAAACTTGGTTGATATCGATAAGCCAATACCGGCTGACTTGTTGAAAAATGCATATGCCAACCCAAGGGACCCACGTTCTCCAATAGCCTTGAAATTGTTGTTGCAAGGTCTATCCGTTCGGGATGTTCTCGCTCACGGGGTAATCAACTATCATCCCGTCGTTGCAGGCACACCCACACAGGTTGCTGACTTTTTAGAAGAATGGTTTTTGGCTGAAGCATGTGACGGATTCTCAGTCGTACCCGACGTATCTTTTGATGGTGTTGCGGATTTTGTAAATCAGGTTATACCCATCTTGCAGGAGCGTGGTTTGTTCCATAAGGAATATGAAGGAAAAACACTACGCGAGAATATGAGCATTCCTTACGAATATGGAATGCGGGAATATGGAATAAACGAATAGAGGAGAGAATTTTAATGAATCATACACTTGAATTGCTTCATAACCATACATCATTTCGTTCTTACACATCTCAACCCCTGACTCAGGAACAAATCGATGCGATCTTTCAGGCAGCGAATCAAACTTCATCGTTCAGTCTCCTGCAGGCCGTGTCCATTATTCGAATCACCGATCCGATTCTTCGAAAAAAAGTCAGACACCTTTCTGTCAATCAACCTTATGTTGAAGAAGCGGCTGAGTTTTGGATTTTCTGTGCAGATTTCAACCGGAATCATCAAATTGCTCCGGAAGTGGATATCGAATATATTGAATTTCTGTTAATCGGTTCATTCGACGCCGGACTGGTAGCACAAAATGCATTGACTGCTGCCGAATCCATGGGGCTAGGCGGGGTATATATTGGTGGGATCAGAGCAAATATTAACGAACTATCTGACGTATTGGGTTTACCGAAGTATGTGATTCCTTTAGTGGGGCTATGCATCGGTCATCCAGCTGAAAAAAAGCCTGAGCTGAAACCTCGGCTGCCTCAATCCATGGTTTTACTTGAAAATCAGTATCAATCTCTTGATCAAGAAAAATTAGCTATCTATGATGAAACCATGTTGAAGTATTATGAAAATCGTCCGACGAGAGCCCCTTTCACCGTGAAAAAAGTAAAAGGATGGAGTGACCACATCCAAGATCATCTCCAGAGAAGTATTCAGCCTCAAATGATGGAGTATTTGAACAAACAAGGATTTGCCAAAAAATAAGTTTCGAACAAAGTCCTTTTGAACCTTAGAGCTGCCCCCCAATAGGCGGTAGCTCTAAGGTAAATTGACACCTGTAGTTCACCGTGATACATTTAGTCTGCTAAATATCATTCGGATGACAGGAAGGGATAGTTCATGACAGATGCAGTAGATTGTGATATTCGACAGTCGTTGGATAGGATTTCCTTCCAAATGCGTCGAAATTATAGTGAATCTCTTAGGGAACTTAATCTCTATGTAGGACAAGATAATTTGTTGTATCGTCTGTGGTTGGGTGATGGGGTAACACAGATGCAACTATGTGAACACTTGAAGTGCGAACCGCCTACGGTAACGAACATGGTTAAATCACTGGAGCAGAACGGATTTATATATCGTAAACGTGATGTACAAGATGCAAGAATCATGCGTATTTTTCTAACGGACAAAGGAAAAGAATTAGAAAAACCGGTTGAGATGAAATGGAGGGAGCAGCAGGAGAAATTGCTTCAATCCATTTCTAAGGAAGATCGGTTGATTTTAAGACATTTAATGCAACAAATGGAGAGGAATATAGTATGACTCTCTATTTCTTCGATATATACTTAGCTTGCTAAATATGTATGATCAAATTTGCTAAGTTTAATCAAGCTTGGTTCCACAAATAAAAACAGAGGAGCGTATGAACATGCTTATCCCATATCTGGACAAAATTAATGAATTAAGCAGGAAACAAAGTAATAGTGGTCTGACCGACCAGGAGAGATCAGAACAGAAGGAGCTTCGGCAAAATTACTTGAAAATGATTCGAGGGCAAGTTCAAACAACGATGCTTGCGGTATCCGTGGTAGATTCTAAAGGTAATGATGTCACCCCATCCAAATTGGTTGATGAAAAGAAAATCTTTTTCGATCAAAATCGCTAAATTAGCGGATTTTTTTTAGGAACCAAGTTCTTGTACGGAAATGAGGACAGGAACTTGGATATTACCAATCGGACCTGCAGTAGGTTTTTTTGTTTCGATAATGGGATTGTAGATAAAATGAAATGGAAATAAGAAGGCTTGTGCCCTCCAATGAAATTTCAGTTCTCTACTCTGCTTAAAAATGATCCGTCCAGGTTTAAGATGATTATCAAGATTGACATCGACACAATATGTGTATATACTCGCATTTATGAGAAAACATAATTCAACTTCAGATTTTTCAGGGACGACCAATTATATGTCAGAGTGCGCTTGCTTGAATTTAAGAAAAGCGTCCCGGTTCATTACCAGTGTATATGATGAATATTTAAGACCAGTCGGGCTTCGGGCAACCCAATTGTCTGTCCTTATGGCACTTGAACAGGCCGGGTCTGTCACCATTACATCTCTCTCCGAAATACTTCTGATGGATAGGACCACATTGCCACGGGATCTCAAGCCGCTTGAGAGACAGGGGTGGGTTTCGATCACGGAAGGGGAGGATCGCAGGAAACGATTTATTGCTCTGACACCCGATGGACAGGACCTTCTTAAGCGTACGCTGCCGTTATGGGAACAGGCGCAAACCCGTATTCGAGACTATATGGGTGAGGACCCTTACAAAGCTTTGCTTGGTCAATTATCTGATGTCGTTAAGCTGAACAAGCGAGATTAATTTTTTTCGTCAAATAGGTGTATATACACGTAATTAGAAAGGATAGATGAAAGTGGCCGATATGAAAAAACATCCCACAGTTGTGCGTTACTACGAGTCCTCTGCGCAATCCGCCACTCTTGACAACGAAACGCTTGATTATGAGTGGATACGTGAATTGTGTCTTAAGGCCGGAGCTGACGATGTCGGGGTTATATCCATTGAACGCTCCGAATTGGATGATCAGCGTAATGACATTCTGTCCGCATTTCCGCATGCTAAGACGATGATCAGTTTCGTTGCCAAAATGAATCGAGAACCGATCCGCACACCGGCACGATCCCTTGCCAATATTGAATTTCATCATACCGGCGATAAGGTAGCGGAGACAGCCCATCACATCGTGTCCGCATTGGAAGCGCGAGGGATACGGGCATTAAATTCAGTTATGGGTTTCCCGATGGAGATGGATAAGTTTCCCGGCAAGACCTGGGTCGTTTCTCTTAAGCCTGTTGCCGTTGCGGCAGGGTTAGGCCATATGGGCATCCATCGCAACGTGATTCATCCGAAATTCGGAAACTTTATTCTGCTTGGCGCCGTTATGATCGATGCCCGGGTCAACAAGGAAGACCGACCGATTGACTACAACCCGTGTCTGGAATGCAAGCTTTGCGTATCTGCCTGCCCTGTGGGCGCAATCGGTGCGGATGGACAATTTAATTTTTCTTCATGCGCTACGCACAATTATCGTGAGTTTATGGGCGGTTTTAGCGACTTTGTGGAAACGATCGTGGACAGTAAGAACTTCAAAGAGTATCGGAATGAAGTACCGATAACCGAAACGACTTCCTGGTGGCAAAGTTTGAGTTTCGGGGCTAACTATAAAGCGGCTTATTGCTTATCGGTTTGTCCGGCGGGCGATGATGTGATTGGGCCGTTTTTGAAAGACCGTAAAGGGTTCTTGAATGATATATTAAAGCCGTTGCAGGCCAAAGAGGAGACGATCTATGTAACCCCGGGCTCCGATGCGGAAGCGTATGTCATGAAACGTTTTCCCCATAAAACGGTAAAGCGCGTCGGGAATGGACTCAGGCCGAACACGATCCGCCTATTGATCACCCTGATGCCTCATGCATTCCAGCCGAAGCAGGCAACAGGTTTAAACAGCACCTATCATTTTACATTCACTGGAGATGAAAGGAGACAAACGACATTCGACATTCGTGACAATAAGCTCCAGATTCGGGACGGTTTTCACGGCAAGCCGGATATTCGGATTACGGTGGATAGCAGAACGTGGCTTAAGATCGTGGGGAAGGAAAAAAATGTGGCTGCGGCATTGCTGACAAGAAAACTGCGAATCAAAGGGAATCCCAAATTGTTGATGAACTTTGAGAAATGCTTTGCTTAATGGCAGTGTGTATACACTATTGTGCGTAGGGGGTTGAACCCGATGCATAATTGGAGAAACACGGCAATCATTGGTGGTTCAATGAGCGCATGAAAAAACATTCAAAACCGAAGGCGGCGATCGATATGATTTAAGTTGAAGGTTGTCGATCGACGCTTTGAACAACGCCTGGCACATACGTTCGAGCGGATCAAGCAAACGGAAGCTTTCATTATGAATGGATGGAAACGAACGAAGTAAAGCATGTTCGATGAGATTCTCAGTTTTGGCAATAAGCTTGCACAATAAAGCATGCAAAGCCACTATATAAATCATTCAAAGAGAAAGGATTGATTTTTATGAAAATGGATTCCAACACAATTCTTATAACGGGTGGAACATCCGGGATTGGATTCGAGCTTGCTACTCAGCTCATTCAGCTTGGGAACACCGTAATTATTACCGGGCGGGATCAGTCCAAGCTGGATCTAGCAAAAAAGAAACTTCCATTCATTTACACATTTCAGTGTGATGTAAGCAATCCGAAGGCCATTTCCGACCTTTTTGAAAAAGTAACCAGTCAATTTCCAGAACTGAATTTTCTGATCAATAACGCTGGGGTTATGCGTAAATTGAACTTTCATACCAAAGAGGTCGACTTAGAGGATATTAGTAGCGAGATTGAAATTAACCTCAGCGGTTCGATCCGCATGGTGAACCAATTCTTATCGCATTTAAAGGCGAAGAAATCCTCTGCGATTATGAATGTCTCATCCGCACTTGCATTTGTTCCTTATCCAGTATTCCCGGTATATTGTGCGACGAAAGCCGGTATTCACTCATTTACACAATCACTGCGAATGCAGCTAAAAAATACTAATATTAAAGTGTTTGAATTGGCGCCTCCAACTATTCAGACCCCTTTAATTAAAGCTCTTGAAGGTTACGAGATCAAAGGCGTAAAGCCAATGGAGGCCGATAAACTGGTTAGGTACGCAATCAAGGGTTTGGAAAAGGATCGCTTTGAAATCCTACCGGGCCAGAGCAGTGCGCTGAAGTTCATGAGTCGTGTTGCACCTCAGTTTATTTTAAATCAGATGAGCAAACCCGTTGATAAAATGCTGGCTCAAACCAAGAGTTAAATATACGGAACAGTGGTTGGCGGATCGTTTCGCCAAGGGCGGAAATGATTTGGTGCTGGTGGCGCGTATCTTTATTCGCCATGTGTATCCGGAGACGCTCTGCGTATCGAGTATGAGCTGACAGAAAAGGGAAAGGGAATGGAAGCGACGATACGGGAGCTGCACAAAAGAGTAGATTGCTTCGGCTGAACATATAATAATTTTATAAATCCGCCGTCAGGAAATTTGCTGAAAATGATGGTAATGACCTTCAGAGGTGATGATCAATTCTTTACTGAACATTCCAACATGGCGAGAACTTCCACTTATAAGGAAAAACTTCATCGAACAGTAAAATTAACGATGAAAATATTACAAAGATAATGATTTTATTTTTTTGTTTTTAGTAGAATGAACGTTCCTGTATGCACAGATTTCTCATTCATCTATTGAAACGATAGAATGAGCTTATTAACTTGCAGGAACAATATCCCAATTGGAGGTGCTCTATGTCTGAAGTGATTCTTAAAGCAACTCTGGCGCGGGGAGCGAATCCACTGCTTGCGAATGTATCCGCCAAACGCAAGAATGAGGCGCTTAATCGCATGGCCGACGCACTGCTGCGGAATACGATAAACATCATCGTGGCCAATGCGGCTGATCTGGCGCGAGGCCGCGAAAAACTTAGCGCATCCCTGCTCGACCGTCTCACGCTGAATGAGAAGAGGATCGAAGCGATGGCCGAAGGGCTACGACTAATCGCCGGGTTGCCGGATCCGATCGGCGAGACGCTGCAGGAATTTTCGCGCCCAAACGGGCTGCGCATCAAGAAGGTGCGTGTGCCGCTCGGAGTCATCGGCATTATTTATGAAGCCCGGCCAAACGTCACTGTCGACGCTGTCGGCCTTTGTTTTAAGACAGGAAATGCAGTCTTACTTCGTGGCGGCTCGGCGGCAATCAATACGAACAAAAGAATCGTGGAGATTTTGGTTGAAGTACTTGCCTCCTTTGGACTCCCTGCCGGTACCATTCAATTGATTGAAAACTCAGATCGTGCATCCATCGACGAAATGCTAAAGCTGAAAGGCTATATCGATGTGCTGATTCCGCGCGGAGGTGCTTCCCTGATTCAGAATGTCCTTAAGAACTCCAGCGTGCCCGTCATTGAAACAGGTACCGGCATTTGTCATACTTTTATCGACGACAGTGCCGAACCATCAATGGTTCGAGCCATCGCCCTCAACGCCAAGGTACAGCGGCCATCCGCATGCAATTCAATTGAGACTCTTCTTATTCATGAGGAATTTGCAGTCCGAGAACTGCCTGATCTTGCTACCGCGTTCCGCGAAGCGAACGTGGAGCTGCGAGGTGACCGCCGATCAATCGAACTCGTACCTGATATGTATCCCGCTTCTTCCGAAGACTGGGACACGGAGTATAATGACTATATTTTGAACGTACGTGTGGTCAGCGGACTTGAGGAAGCACTCGCTCATATCCGTGCACATAGTACGAAGCATTCCGAATGCATCATAACCGAAGATGACCGGAACGCTTTACTTTTCTTGAATGAAGTCGACGCATCTGCCGTTTATCATAACGCTTCGACGAGGTTTACCGACGGTTTCGAGTTTGGCTTCGGCGCGGAGATCGGCATCAGCACTCAGAAGTTGCATGCCCGTGGTCCTTTGGGACTCCCAGAGCTTACTTCTCACAAGTACAAAATCACTGGCAGCGGGCAAATCCGGCCTTGAAGATATAATCATTGTCATTTCGCACGACAAGAATGATACAAGATTTCGATTATGTCTGATGAGTGACCATGGGAGGGAAGTTCTTGTGTCATATAACAGTACGATAAAAGTAACGAGTAGTAGAACTACCAGGAAAAGTTTGTTAAATGGTTAGGGCTGTTGACTAAATGGGTTGAGGACATTACCCTCAACCCATTTTTGTATTTATAGATTCTTGGCTTTATTTGAAATGCCAGTTCATCCCTTACGCTATCGGTTGGATCATACTAGAAATGGTGGTGAGTTCAGCAGTACTATCACCTAGGTGAGTTGCAAACTAAGGTATAAGTGACTTCATATTGTATCTTCCTCTCTTTCAGTACATACTATGTGTACGGAAAGGGAGGTCACCCCATGCGATACCTATACGAATTTATCAAACATCAGGATGACATGCCTATGCACTTGTTTGTGAATAGTGTTGCGCATGTTCCTTACCATTGGCACAAAGAAGTTGAGATCATTTATGTCCTGCAAGGAGCGGTAACGCTCCTGGTGGATCAGCAACAGTATGAGCTAGAACAAGACGATATTTTTGTAGTAAATAGCATGTCCGTACACAAGGTAGAACGCACCCAGCAAGACAATGTGCTTCTTACGCTACAATTCAGCCCTACATTATTGGAGGAAGAAACTTATATTGCCTGCAATTCTTCCCGTCAAACGGTGGAAGATCGGGGATACTATAACCAAATCCGTCGATATTTAGCCCAGCTTGTTTGGGAATCGACCAAAACTGCGCCAGGTTTTCGCAGCTTCTCGTTAGGTCTGTTGCATCAATTGACAGGGTATCTTACCCGAAAATTTTCCGCCGGCAAGAACGAAGCGCTGCAGACCGATGGCAAGCCGCAAGATTATACCCGACTTAACCGGGTTTTAAAATATATTGATGGTCATTATAGAGAGAAACTCACCCTTCAATCGATCGCCGATCAAGAGTATTTAAGCTTGCATTATTTCGCTCATTTTTTCAGCGGCAAAATCGGCATGCCATTTCAAAAATATTTGACGTCGGTTCGCCTGGAGAAGGCGGTGGCCGAGATGACGGAAGCAAGCAGCAAAAGCATAACCCAGATTGCCTTAGACTGCGGCTTCGCTAACGTCAAGTTGTTTAATAAGTACTTTAAGGAAAAGTACGATATGACGCCAACGTCTTTCAGGGAATCGCTGAAAACCGTTGTAACGCGTAATCGTGATCAATTGGCATCTCTTACCAAAGAGTCACCGAATAGCGATTACTATGTGATCGACACCATACAAGCGATGGAGACTTTATTCCGCTATCTAGAGGAGGATAAAGGAGACACCCATATATCTTCCTTGAAAAGATTGAATCAGGAACCCAGCCGTATTCATGTGGGGTCAAATGTTAACGTAGAACCTTGCGTAAAGCCATGGAAGCAAATCATTGGTGCCGGAAGGGCGCTTGAAGGACTACGTTCGGACTGGCAGGAGCAGTTTCGCGACCTGCAGCGAAACTTAAGATTTTCACACATTCGTTTCCACGGCATTTTCAATGACGAAATGATGGTGTATCAAGAGACCGAAGACGGGAACGCCATTTATAATTGGGCCTATATCGATGAGCTGTATGACTTTTTGCTGGAGTCTGGCATACGGCCATTTGTGGAGCTGAGCTTCATGCCGACTTTGCTTCGGCGCTCGGATGAGACGATATTTTGGTGGAAGGGGAATATTGCTCCTCCGGCTGATCAGAGCAAATGGGATGCCCTAGTCGGCAATTTTGTGCGTCACTGTTTGAATCGCTATGGGCGGGACGAGGTTGCAACGTGGTACTTTGAAGTATGGAACGAGCCTGACCTCACAGGTTTATGTTGGGCCGGAACGAAGGAAGAGTTTTTTAGCTTCTATAAGTCAACGGCCGATACCATTAAAGCGATTGCTCCGGAGCTTAAAGTAGGGGGACCCGCACTCGGTTACGGATCGATTTGGAATGATAGCTGGGCGGGGGATTTTATGGCCTTTTGTCAACAGGAAAGAGCACCGCTGGACTTTTTCTCTTTTCATGTCTATTCCGAGTATCCCAATAAGAAGGAAGAGGCGGAGAAGCTCACTACGATTATGCCGCCTTCCTTCTATATAGACACTATTCATCGTTTAATAGATCAGATCGGGACAGAAGCAAATGCATCGCTTGAGCTGTTTATTACCGAATGGAATTTTTCGCTTTATGATCGAAACTACCTCCACGATTCCATGTTTATGGCGCCATTCGTTATTCATCATGCCTTGCACACCAGAGGACTGGTGGAGGGAATCGCTTATTGGTCTTTTACAGATGTATTCGAAGAAAGCCGCGTTCTGCCTTCCCTGTTTTACGGCGGATTCGGACTTATGAATCGGTTAGGGCTGAAAAAACCTAGCTATTATGCGCTTGAACTGCTGGGGAAGCTCGGCGATTGTGTAATGGCAGAAGGCGAGGGTTTTATCGTAACAGGCAACAGCGATGGCAGCATACAGGTGTTGATGTACAATTACGTGCACGTCGATCAGCTCTTTGCAAGCGGGGATTGGTCAGGCCTTACAGAAACGAGCCGGTATACAGTATTCGAAGAAAAAGGGGACAAGGCCTTCCAGGTTAGGCTGGAGGAGTTACAGGGGAGCTACAAAGTAACAAAGTATCAGCTGAACCGTGAGGAAGGCTCTGTGTATGACGAATGGATTCGGTTAGGCGCACCAGTTTACCTGAGCGTAGAGGAAGAAAGTTATTTGCGCAGCAGATGTGGCCCGACCATGAAGACATTTCATCTTCAGAATACAGAGCATTATGAGGATACCTGCATTCTCCCGCCTCACGGCGTGGTACTGATCACCTTGTCGAAACAATACTAAAGGATCTTTTTTGTGTACGATAGCACCCTTGCTCTTAGGCAGGGGTGTTATTTGCTGTATAACCTTAATTTATTAAAGGCAAAGCTAGGATAGGAATACCGTTTAAACAAAAAAGAACCCTGATCTGCGCAAGGAAGGACAAGAAAGCGTTATCACATCGATATATACTGAGTTTGTAGATGTTTAGGAGAGATATACATTTGGAGGGGATTAATATGATGGATCGTCTGATGAAGTGGATGACAGAGCGGTTTGCCCCGCGTCTTGAAGCCTTTACCAAGAACGTATGGGTAGATTCGATTCAGGAAGCAATTATGGTTACGCTTCCAATGATTTTTATCGGTTCCTTAATTACGCTGGTGTCTATTCTAAAGGATTATATTCCGGGTATGCCGGATTTGACGCCGATCACAACGTTCAGTTTTGGACTTCTCGGCATTTTCATTGCCTTTTTGACACCGTATATGGTCATGCAGAAAAAAGAACGCCACAAAATCAAGCTCATTTCAGGCGCGACGGGACTTTCGCTGTACTTGATGCTGTTAAAGCCAACATTTGGCGATGATGGTACCATTCAATTCGTGCTGGAACGGTTCGGTCCGTCGGGTATGATTACAGCTTTGCTTGTCGGAATTGCCGTTGCTGCCATCATGAATGCGTTCAATAAGTTTTCCTGGTTCAAAAAAGATACGAAGCTGCCCGAGTTCATCGTCGATTGGTTCGACTTTCTCGTTCCCATTGCGCTGATTCTTACCTTGGGGTGGATATTGATCTATCAGCTGCATTTCGACATTTTCGGCTTGATCGTCAGTATCTTTAAACCCCTGCATACTATTAGCCAAACACTTGTCGGATTCACCTTATTTAATATTATCGGGGTCGTGCTCTATTCGTTCGGAGTTAGCCCATGGGTCATTACGCCAATTCTGTATTCGATCTGGATTCCAGCGATTGAAGAGAACGCGAAATTAGTCGCGCAAGGTCTGGATCCGATTAACATTAATACGTTCGAAACGTTCTTCAGCGGCTGGCTCGGTGTAGGAGGCATGGGGGCAACACTACCACTGGTCATCTGGTTTCTTTTTGCAAAGTCGACAAAGCTGAAGACGATTGGCAAAGCGACGATTGTTCCTTCGTTGTTCAATATTAATGAGCCGGTCATTTACGGCGCGCCGGTCGCGTTTAATCCGATTCTTATGATTCCGATGTGGATTAATGGTATCGTTACACCAATTATCGTTTATCTCGCCCTAGATTGGGGGCTGGCGGCAATTCCGAGTAAAGTGTTCCAGTTATGGTATACCCCAATTGGGATTTCGACGTATTTGATGTCGGGGCTTAACGGGCTTCTGCTGCTGGCCGTTGTGCTACTTATTATGTTCGCAGTTTGGTACCCGTTCTACAAAATTTACGATATGCAAGAGTTAAAGAAAGAACAGCAAGAAGTACATCACTAACAGCAAGCTGAGGATTATGAGGAAAGAGGAGCTGACAACTAATGAAACAAAAGACAGAGATACTACTGCAAGCATTGACGCTGGAGGAAAAAGCGGGCCTATGCGCAGGTTTAAATATGTGGATGACAAAGGGCGTTGAGCGATTGGATATTCCACCGCTTCATATGTACGACGGCACCAACGGTATTCGTAAAACGAATAGTGACGATGAAATGGGAATCACTGGTGAAAATATGCCGGCAACCTGTTATCCAACGGGTTCGGCGATCGGTTCCTCATGGAATATCGACCTGCTGCACGAGGTTGGTGTTGCGCTGGGCATCGAGGGCAAGCAAATGGGCGTAGAGCTCTTGCTAGGTCCTGGGATTAATATGAAACGTACGCCGCTTGGAGGGCGGAATTTCGAATATTATTCGGAGGATCCTTGCCTCAGCGGCGAGCTTGGCGCCGCGTTCGTGAATGGGCTGCAGAGCCAAGGGGTTGGCGCTTCAGTGAAGCATTTTGCCGGCAACAATCAGGAGTATGAGAAGCTCGTCACAAGCTCGGAGGTGGACGAGCGTACACTGCGAGAAATTTACTTGAGTGCCTTTGAACGAATTATCAAGAAGGCCAATCCTTGGACGATTATGTGCTCGTATAATCTGCTGAACGGTTCGTACACCAGTGAAAATGAGCATCTGCTCCAAGACATTCTCCGTGATGAGTGGGGTTATGAGGGTGTAGTGCTATCTGATTGGACAGCGGTGAATGACCGAATCCGTGGTTTGAAGGCTGGATTGGATATCGAAATGCCGGGGCCTGCCCACTACAATACGAAAGCCATTATTGAGGCAGTTACAAGCGACAAGTTGAACGAGGCTGACCTAGACCGTGTCGTTTACCGTATTCTGGAGCTGGTTCGTAAAACAATGGATCCTGTAGACCTGGTGGAGAAATCAGAATTGGACTTCCATCAACTTGCAAGAAAAGCCGCGGCAGAAAGTATCGTGCTACTGAAAAACGATAATCAAATTTTACCGATCCTTCCGGAGAAGACCTCATCGATCGCTGTGATCGGCAGCTTTGCCAAACGGCCGAGAATGCAAGGTGCAGGGAGTGCCAAGGTTACCGCATCTCGGGTTGATGTGCCGTGGGAAGAGATTCGTGAGCTTGCGGGGGAATCGATTACGCTTTCCTATGCTGACGGATATCCACAGGATGATCAAGTGGACGATGCGCTGATTCAAGAGAGCGTTCAACTAGCGGCGCGTAGCGATATCGCGATTTTGTTCGTAGGACAGCCAGAATATGCCGAATCAGAAATGCGTGATCTAGAGGGAATCAATCTGCCGCCGCATCAAGTGAAGTTGATTGAACAAGTATGCGCAGCTCAACCGAGATGCATCGTTGTGACGAGCAGCGGTACAGCGCTTGCGATGCGACCTTGGGCGCAGCACGTTCCTGGCATTCTCCATGCATGGCTCACAGGCCAGGGTGGAGGCAGAGCGATAGCTGAAATTTTGTTTGGTAAGGTGAATCCCTCGGGCAAGCTTTCAGAGAGCTTCCCTGTCAAGCTTTCCGACAATCCATCCCATAAGCGGATTCGCGGAGAGAACGGCAAGCTGTATTATCGCGAGGGTCTTTTCGTAGGGTATCGGTATTATGATAGTAAGGAGATTGCACCGCAATTCCCATTTGGACATGGCTTGTCATACACGAGCTTTGTTTACACGGATTTAAAAGCCGTGCAGCAGGGAGACCAGGTGTCCGTTACCTTCCGATTGAAGAATACGGGGAGTGTACCAGGCAAAGAAGTTGTCCAACTATATGTGCACGATGAGGATTGCAAGTGGGTACGTCCCGACAAGGAATTGAAAGCTTTCGCGAAGGTGGAACTGCTGCCAGGGGAAAGCAAGGATATTCACTTCGTCCTGGAAGAACGGGATTTCGCGTATTATAACACCAAGTATAATAAATGGGTCGCTGAAACAGGTTATTTCCAGCTTGTTATTGGCAGTTCATCCCGAGACATTCGAATCAGGGAAAGAATACACTGCCAGTTCAAAAGCGAGGAAATGACGCTGCATAAATTTAGCTTGCTCAGCGATTGGCTCAGCGATTCGACCGCGAAATCGATTCTCTTGGACAATCTTACGGAGATGAACCAGCATGTGTTCGACAAAGTAGAGTTGACGGATGAGTTTGTCGGTTTCTGGAGTGACTTTCCGACGATTAAAGTGTTTCAAATGTTCGGTCAAAACTGGCTAATCGATCGTTCACCGGATCAGCTGATTGAGGAAATGATTCAAAATTTTGTGTTGATGCGAAGAAAATAAGCTTAGTCCAAAAGCAGCCTGTAAGGGATAGTAACAGCAATAAGATTGTTGTAACAAAAATACTGGTGCTTAACGTTAACTTGAGCTGTTAATGTTAAGCACCTTTTCTGTATGTCGAAGCGTTTCATTAAACAGCATTCATTAATGATTCATCTAAAGAATCCAGATGATTTTGTAAACAGAGTAGTACCCAAAATGGCGATCAACCATCGTTTGATGGTACTTCTTTTTCAACCGCTGTAACGCTAACAATACGAATATCTGCTAAGGGTATAAGAAGCATAATCGGCAGCGGGCAAAGCTAGATTTAGAACGATTAATCGAAGAGTATGAGCGCATCAAGAGTAGGGGGAAGGTGGTGAAACACCAATGAAATTGAAAAGATGATACTATTCCTTGATTGATAAAGTATACCAAATGAAAAATTTGCACGAAGCATGGCTGTCAGTAAAGAAGAGAATCAAGAAAGCGGCGGAATTATTGATGAGCTTGCACTGGTCGATGCCGTTAACGAAGGCATCGTCGCAGGAGCTGCGTTCGACGTATTTGAAGTGGAGCCTCCGCAGGCGGATCATCCTTTCTTGAACAATCCGCGCATTATCGTCACGCCACATCTTGGCGCTTCTACAATTGAAGCCCAGGAAAATGTAGCTTTTGATGTATCTGAGGAAGTACTGCATATCTAAAGAGGTCAGCCGTTCAAGAACGCAGTCAACATGCCTACGATACCGGCCAACGTGCTGAGCAAGCTACAGCCTTATTTCAACCTTGCGGAAAAAATTGGTGCGATTCTCGGACAAATTGCCCTAGGCGCTGTGCATGAGATTGTGGTTAACTATGCGGGAGATCTGGTTGATGTAGATACGAGTCCGCTCACGCGTCACATTGTAAAGGGTATATTTATGCATCAGTTGGAATCCATTAATATTGTTAATGCGATGCACTTAGCCAAAATCCGTGATGTGAACATCGTAGTTCAGAAATCAAATACCTCGAGCAGTTTCACCAACCTTTTAACTGTCACTATAAAAACAAAGCAGGAGGAAAAGACGCTGGCAGGAACGCTCCTGACCGGGATAGGGGAGCGTATAGTCCTGATTGATCAATATCCGGTAGATGTCTCGCCTTCCGGCAATCTGCTGCTGGTATCGCATAACGATAAACCGGGCATTATCGGCAGAGTGGGGACCTTGCTCGGCGACAATGATGTCAATATTGCAACGATGCAGGTAGGCCGGAAGGTCGTTGGCGGCTCTGCGATCTTGGTGCTGACCATCGATAAACAGACTTCGAAAGAGGTTTTACTCTCGCTTGAGAGCTTACCGGAAATCGTGAACGTACGTGAGCTAGTGATTTAATGTTTTGAATCTGTTCATCTTTGTTTTATGGGTAAAACGATTAAGGGATATCATCCTCCTAAGGGGTAGTGTGGAACCGCTAGAAAAGTCCCGATGATGCTTAGTTAGGTCATCGGGACTTTTTTATTTAGAAGGTAATGTAGACAATGCTTGGGATTTCAAAGACACATAGCTAGTTTTCAGAAGAAAAAATTTCTTGATTATTTCATGATTGAAAATGGAGTGATTACTGGATTTCTAGAGGAAGAATTAAGGGAGCAACTACAAAATTCTAAATAAGTACAAGAGTATGAAGAAATATCCGAGACACTAGGCTGGGGGAATGTGATTTCGAGAGACAGTTTTAATTGATACAATGAACAAGTTTTATGTACTAAAGTGTCTCAAGAAGCATGCTTTTTGAGACGTATTTTTTTGCCCATTTCTACCGCTTCAAAAGAAGTGAAAAAGCGTTTACGGCTACAGCGGCCTTGCATCGGAGTGGACTATCAAAATCAACTTTCTACCGACGTGTTAAAGAGCTTCCTAAAAGACACCGATGAAATTCAGTACGCTCTTTACCAAATTCTCATGGTCTTGCTGCCATGGGCACTGCCCAGTAGAAAATCGGCATTTATTCAGTAGGCATTCAATTAGTGAAAATAGACTTGATTTGACTTAATAATGTTTTATCAATATAATATGAATTAATTCACAACTATTTGAGAGGTGATTCACATGTTCCAAAAGGCATTTCTTAATTTGGATAAAGAGAAGCAGGATGAGCTGCTGAATAAGGCCATGCAACTTTTTATCGATCACAAGTACGAAGACGTCACGATAAAGCTGATTCTTGAAACATTGTCTCTGCATCCGGCAACATTTTACAGGTATTTTAAGGATAAGGATGATCTTTATTATGTAATGTTATGTAATGTTTCGCAGAAAAAAAAGGATTTTTTAAAAAACGATGGTCAAGAGTACGTTTACGAACTTATGGTTCGTGACAACACGGCTGAGCCATTGAATGAATTGGAAGTCAAGTTTGTTAAAACAGTAATAAATCTTCCCGTGGATGTCTTGCTTCACTTATACCTGGATCTGTTCAAAGACGAATCCATCGCCATATTCAAGGACAGTTTGCGCCGGTTGAGGTACGACGGCAAGCTCCGGCCCGACATTGACGACGACCTGATTTCCTTTATATATGCGACTGTACAGTTTAATCTGATTTTATTTTACAGAGAGGCCGGCATTGAGGAAGAAGATATGCAACTCAAGGTTCGCAAATATTTTGATAAATTTTTCCTTCATGGATTAATAAAAGACTCTGAATATGAAGAGTAGTGAGTCGAATGCTCTTCGGTGAATGCTTCTTCACAGGACAAGTCAACACGATTCAATAACTTAAATTGGAGGAGAAATTATGAAAAAAATACTGACAGCGACACTGGCAATTGTTCTCGCACTGACCATGCTCTCCGCCTGCGGCAAAAATAGCGGCACTTCCGCACATGAGGAATTTCCGAAACCGGAAAATAGCGGTACTTCCGCACATGAGGAATCTCCGAAACCGGAAAATAGCGGCACTTCTGCACAGGATGAATTTCCAAAACCGGTCGGAAGTTATACGGTCGGGCGTACACAGATGGACTTCAAGTACAAAGCATCAGACAATTCAGAAAGGGAACTGACGGCGTTATTTTTCTATCCGTCCGACAGCAGTGAAGGCAAGCCAACGGCAGAATATGCATTTCCGGAGTTTCATTCATTGAGGGATGAGCTTCTGGTTAGATTAGGGGCTACAGCGGGTGGTGAGCAGCTTTTTGACTCCAATTTTAAGACATGGTCTTACGAAGATCTGGCCTTGTCTGAAAAGGAAAAGCAATATCCGGTTTTATTCTTTGTTCATGGCGCAGGCGCTTACCCGCAGCAAGGCACTTTGTTCTCTCAAGACCTGGCAAGCTCCGGCTATATTGTGGTATCAATCGGCCATGCCGAAAGTGGTGTGTACAAACTCAAGGATGGACGAACTGTTGGTATGACAGAGGAATTTATGGACGAATTAACGAAATACGGAATGGAAGCGGCCGCCCTAACTCCCCCTGAAATTGTGACAGAGAAGCTCGAGGAAGAAGAAGCGATTGAGATTGCTCGCAAATTGACTTCGGCGCCTGAAGCAGTGAAGTTTGCAAAATATGCCGTTTTACAGAGCGAGGATATTAGATATGTCGCAGATAGTCTGTACAAAATGAATACAGGTGACATTGAATCCATGTTTAAAGGCAAATTGCAGCTTGAAATCGGTATGGGTGTGTTTGGACATTCTTTTGGAGGAACGACAGCGGCAATTGTTAGCCGTGACGATGACCGATTTGTCGGCGCTGTAAATCTTGACGGTAATATGTTAGGTGCCCTGGATAGCGACCTTAAGAAACCCTTCATGCAGCTCGGCACCGTGCTTGCGTATAATACGAATGCATTTCTTCTTGAATCCAACAGCCAGGAAACCTACTTTGCCATTATTCATAATGTGACTCATGGTGACTTCTCCGATTCCTTGTTTACTACTACAAATGAAGCCTCCAGAGGAACCCGAGATGCCATGGAACAGCGCAATATTATTACCTCTTATACAAAGGCGTTTTTTGATAGATATATGTTGAAAAAGGAAACGGAAATTGAAAGCCTTACCTTTGACGGCGTAGAAATGATTAAGAAGCCACAAAAGAATTAGACTAAGATTTATCAAGATCTAAACTTAATAAAATCAAATAACAAAAAGGGTTCTACCTATTATGCATGACTAATAGGAGGTTCCCTTTTTGTTTAATTATCCTAAACGACCAAAGAACCGCGAACCTTTATTGAAAGCTCGATTCGGTTGAATCCTTTATCGACGTCCTCGGAAGGTGCGGCGCAAATCCTCAACCCACTTGTCCGGAACTTCCCAGGGGATGAAGTGTCCACCATGCTCGTGGGCTGTGATGTTGACATGTTTATACCAAGGAGCCCGATCGCTTTCGAGAAAATTCGGTACGCGATTTTCGGTCGTGATACCCGGCGGATTTTCGTAGCCCACAAAGGTAATACCGGTTGGTGCCTCAATGACAGGCGAGCGACTATGATCGGGTGTCCATGGATAGCGGTTATTGTTTGCATAGATGCGCATTGAGGTTTCAATGGCGTTGTTGACCCAGAAGATGGTTGCGTGTGTAAGGATGTCGTCCTTAGTAAAGACATTCTCGACATTGCCGTTATTGTCACTCCATTTGGTCCATCGTTCCAAAATCCATGCGAGCATTCCAACTGGCGAGTCGCTCAGACTGTAGGCGAGTGTGCTGGGATCAAGAACGTGTACGGCGAGATGCGATGCGAAACGGCGATCAAACTCCAAAATTTGCGATTTGATTTTCTCAGGGATGTTGTCGGGAATGGGACGGCCTCCGGCGAAATCCCAACCGCGATCTCCGTTAAAGAAGTTCAGTTTTAGAGCAGACCCGATGTGTATGGCGTAGAGCTCGTCACTATATTTGTGTCCCAGTTGACCGGTCACGAGAGCACCTACATCGCATCCCCCTGCCGCGTATTTCGCATAGCCGAGAGTATCGGTCATGAGCGTATGCCAGAGATCGGCAATTTTCCAAAAGTTCATGTCTGGATGGCTCGGCAGTGGCGTCGAGAATCCAAAGCCAGGAAGGGAGGGCACGATTACGTCGAATGCTTCAGCCGGATCGCCCCCGAATGCGCCAGGGTCCGCTAGTGGATCAATGACCTTGGACCAATGCCAGAACGTCCAAGGCCAGCCATGGGACAGGATCAAGGGTATAGGGTTAGGCCCCACGCCAGGTTTACGCATAAAGTGCACAGGAACTCCGTCAACATTTACTTTATAGTGTTCGTAGGCGTTGATCGCCTTCTCGGATTTGCGCCAGTCAAACTCGTTAATCCAGTAGTCGACGAGTTTCTCAAGGTAGTTCCGACTAACACCGTAAAACCAGTCATCATTACCGGCATCGAGAGGCCATCTGGTGGCCTTTAAACGATTTTGAAGATCAGCAAGTAAATCATCTGATACGTGGATCGGACTCGGTTCAAGCACGAAAGGAGCTGTTGTCATAAGTGTTCCTCCTTGTATTCGTTTGTTTCGTCCGTCACTCGGGTATGAACAACGGAAATGCAACCGCGACTACGAATCGGTTCCCAGTTCGACCAGACGCTTCAATGCGGGAATGGCGGAGGCAATTGCCTGTTTTTCCTCCTCAGTGAGTCCTTCACTGAATTTCGAGAGCTTCGTTATGCGATTCAAACGACGAGAATCAATAACATTTGCCCCCAGCGCGGTAATGTGCACTTGAACGACTCGGCCATCATTTGGATCTGGCCGGCGCTCGACGAGCCCGTCTCGTTCAAGTCGGGTCACCAATTGTGTGATTCCCGACTGCGTAACTTGCTCATTAACGGTCAGCTCAGTAAGCCGCATGGGACTCTTGAGGGACAACGTGTGCAGGACGGAAAGGGTAGTGAAGCTTAGTTTTTCAATGGACGGCATCCGAATGAAAATCCTCGTTAAATCTTCGAACACCATAGCGAAGTCGCTAACGTTCAACTCAGTCAGGTTATTTTTAGGTTTCATGTATAAAACTATATCATGAACTTATATAAGTGTCTAATGTAAATTGGGTTGGCCAAGACTCCAAACTAGAGGATCCTCCAGAAACTTGCCAACAATTCAAACTCCTTGTGACTGAAGGAGAAGGGTACAGAATTGCTCCATCTTCACTTTTCCATTGGCTTTCCATATCTCACTAAAACATGCCAGAGTAATTTTAATTGTTGCAGAACTTCATTATAGGTTCCTCTATCGCTCCAATTGCTTGGATTTCGTTTCAAGTCCATAGCTGCAGAGCCAATCATATTTGCATCAATAAAATGACTTTGCGCAATTCTTTTGGCTAGTGAAGGCATCGAAGGACCTCTAAAATTCATAGGAACCTCATCAACCAAAAGTGTAAAGCCCATGTGCCAGTAAAGATCAATTGAATACTTTAAACCTATCTGTTCTAAGATTCGTCCTATATGGGTGCCCTTAAATGATGGATCGGCAACAAGCATCTTTACGTCTTCTTTAAGAAAAATGTCACCATGAACCTGAGCTTCGATATAGTGGTTAAGATTTCGGTTTGGCTCTTTATTTGATGGATTTTGGAATGGTTTCTCAAGATTAACGAGCATATGGTCGATTAACTTTTGAACCGTCAGGTTTTTTTCACCAATGGCAAAATCACTATAGAACGCATCCCTCATGAGAGCGGCCAAAATGAGGTCAAATTCCTCATACGTCCCTTTTTCCTTGGGGTCTTGGTGAGAATCCAAATAAGTATAAGTGCAACGATGAGAGACCTCAGTGGATAAAAGGAAATAGCATGATCCAAAACGTGGAGCAGGTCCATCGGGATGTAACATGACATTGAGTGCCCCATACTTGGGCCGTTCGCTATTGGTTGAGCCATTTATTTGGTACGCTCCGCCAAACATTTTCTTCTCCCAAACGTCACGTTCACCACCTGAAAATGCTGATACACTTCCATTCGATAGGAAAGTCTCAAACTGGCTTTTATAAATTCCCTGCTCAAGTAGTGCTTCAGCAACGCTTTTCATGGTCGGGTCTAATCTATCTGGGTGAAAGTGTAGCGCGACATTTGCGTGAGATTTTAGTTTAGTGATAGCCTCTTCAAATGTCTTCGGCTCGATGTTGGACATTCGAAGAATTTCCCTAATGGTTTGCTCCACCTCATTTTTGCGGCTTCTTGCGTAATTTGTTATATGATCTTGAGCTAATTGCTGAGACCTCGTTAATTTCATGGGCAGAGGAGTCACTTCCCTTTTTATAGAATCATAATTCATTATGGACAGTAAGGGAAATTGACCCTTTAGGAATCGCCTTGTGTGGGCTGTATAAATAAACCTGGTCTTATTACCGATTTGATTAATGACGAATGTATAGCTTCCTACTCACAAATTCTTTCCAATAAAGCCCCTAATTGCTCTGCTAATACGATATAAGTTACCGGTCTCTCGTTCATAAACCACCATTCGATTACGCCTACATAGGAAGATGCCACGAATTGCACGACAAGCTCTTTATTCAACCCTTCATTCTTGCCATGGTTGTTATCCACTTCGTCTTGGAACTCTTCAATAAGAAATTCGAGAAAACGGCTGCGGAAGAAGGAGGCTCCTTTGCTAGCCAGTATGTGGAGAAAAATGCGTAATTAGTTTCAAAATACTCCGTCCATATTACGGACCCCGTTACAAAATCCAAATCTGCTGATGCTTCGCATCTTTCCCGGAGCTCGTCAATATGCTTCTCGATGAGCTTATCCAGCAAATCGTATTTATCCATATAGTGAAGATATATCGTTCCACGGCTGACGTTTGCTTGATCCGAAAGATCCTGAATGGTAATATCGTCAAAACTTTTCTCAGACATAAGTTCAATAACGGCTGTTTTTAAGGCTTCCTGGGTTTTAAGGATTCTTCTATCAACCAACACGTGCATACATGGAAGAATTATTGCCGGACATTCTGGACGGAACCCTCGAACCAGGACGCGTGTTTGACGTAACGGTTGATTTGGATGGCGTACCGGAGGGGTATCAAGCCATTGACAACCGTAAAGCGCTCAAAGTATTGATTAGACCTTAAAATTTGGTCACTACAATGATTGTTGATTCATCAAGGGTAGCCCTAAGTTATTTATAGGGCTTCCCTTATTTGATCTATTTCATCCCAACATTTCTGCGGTAAAGTTAATGAAATTTTTCGATTTTTTTCTATTGGCTTGCAGCCTGCCCCCTTTTCTCTTACCTCCTCTATAACCAGTTGAACGATCCTCTTTTTCTATGCTTATTAGCTTCCTCAACTCATTTTTTATTTGTGAATAAATCCAATTTATAGGAGTGAACTGAAATTAGTTCATAAATTTCAAGAGTCAGTCTAAAGCTTGATTACAGTGCCGTCTTGGACCCGCAAACGGGTTGTTCACGAAAGCGACAAGGGTTTTTGACAGAATCTTGAGGGTTGATTGAATAATGACACATCTTAATGAAGCTTTATGGTAACCTATAGATGTAACCTAAAGAAATAACCTATAGAAATGAAAACACATACAGGGAGTGTTATTCTCATGCTGATGCAAAGCAATACAAATAGTATCGAACGAATGCCGATCTCCATTACGAAGGTGCTCTTTGAAACGATAAAGTTTGGTATTATCAAGTCGAATCTCATTGCGATGATCGCAGGGCTTAGCATGGCGCTGTACGTTCATAACTTATCGTTCTTCGATAAGATCGGCAACATCGTGTTGGCTTTGATCGGATCTGCCTTGGTGATCGGAGCGGCCGGCATCTTCAATAATTTATACGATCGCGATATCGATGCCATTATGGAACGGACGAAAAATAGGCCGACTGTATCCGGAATCGTTGACGTCGGGAGCGGGCTGATCATGGGGATCTGGATCGCGGCAGGCGGCCTTGTCGCATTGTATATTTCATCTCCGCTTGCCGCTTACTGCGGCTTTCTGGGGCTGTTCCTCTATGTCGTGCCTTATACCATGTGGACGAAGCGCAGAACCATCTATAATACGGAGGTGGGCAGCTTGTCAGGTGCAATGCCTCCGCTGATCGGTTGGGCCGCAATCTCGCCTGACATTTTTCACCCTGGTGCAATGGCGTTGTTCCTGTTAATGGTGATTTGGCAGATGCCACATTTTTATGCCATCGGGATTCGTCGTATGGAGGAATACCGGGCGGCTAACATCCCGATGCTGCCGGTCGTCAAGGGCATTCGGAGAACGTACGTGCAGATGAATGTATATCTGGTTGCATTGTTCCTGAGCAGCTTCATGTTCTGGTCCTTTAATCCGTACATCGCTGTGGCGAATGCGCTCCTGAGCTTGGCCTGGTTAATTCTGAGCGTCGACGGATATCGTCGGAAGCCGGAGGAAAAGTGGGCGCGTTCGATGTTCATTTTTTCGCTGAACCACATCACGGTGCTGCTGCTAATGATCGTCGGCTACTCCTTGGGTGCTCCTTTGTTATAATGGCAATCCCTCTCGGTCGGGATTTTAGGTGAATAGACATAAGATTTCGGATAACATAAATGAAAAAAGTCGCAAAGAGAGCGGCTTTTTTTTCTCCGCATTAAAATAATAAAAGGGATTGTGAAGAGGATATGGTTAAAGCAGTGGATCAAACCTCCTAAAACGAAAAAACAATCATTTTAGGAGGTTATTATAAATGAACTTCAATCCGATTATTATGGATAACTGGAGTAGGAAACCATACTTTGAGCATTATTTAAACAAGGTCAGATGCACCTTTAGCATGACGGCAAATATGGATATTACCCGGCTGCTGAAAGAACTCAAGAGTCAGGAAATAAAGCTTTATCCCGCACTCATCCATATGATAGCTACTGTGGTAAACCGCCATCATGAATTTCGCACATGCTTTAATTCGGAGGGGACATTAGGCTATTGGGATCGTTTGTCTCCTAGCTTTACCATTTTCCATGATGATGATAAGACTTTTTCAAGCATGTGGACTTTGTACGGCGAAGATTTTAATGATTTCTACAGTCGTTATCTTGATGATATGAAAAATTACGGAAAGGTTAAACAATTTGCCTCTAAACCAAACGAACCGCCCAATACTTTCCCTATTTCCAGCATTCCTTGGGTTAGCTTCACAGGCTTTAATTTGAACATATATAACGAGGGGACCTTTTTGCTCCCCATCCTTACAATGGGGAAATACTTTCAGCAGGAAGACAAAATACTGCTGCCACTATCCGGGCAATTCCACCATGCTATATGCGACGGTTACCATGCCGGGATGCTGTATAATGAGCTGCAATTACGTGCTGATAATTGCAAGGAATGGCTGCCCAACTATACTCCATTCCGCTAATGGACACGTTAATGGAATAAGGAAGCGATAACCCGATGATGCCTTTCTAGATCATCGGGTCTTCTTTATGTGTAAAAGCCAGCCCACTCCTAACTTCGTGCAGTGAGCCGGTTTTGGCTATGAATAGCTTGCCGACTTTCTCGAACTGCCGTCTTTACTTAAAGTAAAACATTAAAGTACGTATGTTAAGTTTTTTGAAATAGATAGTGCGGTAAATCAAGGGTTTGAGGAAGCCAGCTTAGTTATTGCATCAATGTTGTACAATTGAATTAAAAACGAAAGTTGGAGATTTTTTTGGAAAATGTTAATTTTGCCTGCACGCCGTTTCGAAGCGCAGAGCCCGGCGCAATCATTACTTTCGGCATTTATCCTCAGACTGCGGGCGGCGCAGACAGAACGCCGATCAGGTGGCGGGTGCTGCAAAATTCAGGCAGCGAGCTGTTCCTGTTGAGCGAATACATTTTGGACTGCAGGCGGTATCATGGTGAATTTGTCGATATCTCATGGCGTGATTCTGATATGCGAAAATGGCTGAACGATGAATTTTATATCACTGCATTCAATGATTCCGAGAAGCGGTTCATCAAGACTGCACATTGCACGGACAACGGAGAGGCGAGCGCTGACACGGATGACAAGGTTTTTCTGCTCAGTGTTTCGGAGGTGAAAGAACTGACCTCTAAACATGATGAAGTCGCTTTAAGCGTGAAACGTCGGACAATAGGAACGGAATTTTCCAAACTAAAAAAGGAAGATGGCTGTCACCTGTATGTGTATGATAAAACCGTCAAAGCTGACTATATCATCGAGAAGGGTGAGGAATTAGGCTGCTCTTGGTGGTGGCTGAGAACCCAGCCGGTTAGTTGTTCACGTGCTTATTTTATTGGCCCACGCAGCAGTATACGCAGTTATGGCCGTGTTAACTTAGCTCGTGACGGCGTGCGCCCCGCTATCAAAGTGGCATTTCCTTAGTTTTGATCAACGGATGTCCGCTGCTTCACATATCTATCGCTTAAAACAAAAAAAGCTCGGTTTTGGATCACTTGGACGTGACCCGAAACCGAGCTTTACTCTCGAATGATATTGATGAATAACAACATCCATCGTTAGGTTAGTCTCCAAGTGTAACGGTTGATTAGGCCCAGGTCGTAATCGTTTCAACCGGGAGGCGGTAGGAGGGATAGCCCTCCTTGGCTGCTTTTCCTATAGAAATCAACATGACCGGTTGGAACCGATCCTTGTCCAGGCCAAAGGCTTCAGCGATCTGCTCCTTATCATAACCGGCCATCGGGTTGGTGTCATATCCGTGAGCACGGGCTACAAGCATCAGCTGCATCGAAATGAGGCCCGAGTCAATCAGGTTCATGTCACGCAGATCGGATGCAGCCATACTCGCATAATAAGGCTTCGCTTGTTGCAATTGCATATCCATAATATCCTGAGGCATGTATCCAAGCTCCACGGCTTTGCCGAAAATTTCGTCCATATATTCAATATTGCTTGCATCGTAAAATACCGCAATGACAGCCGAGGAGGTTAGAGCTTGCGTCTGGTTGAAGGAGGCCAGCGGTGCAAGCTTTTCTTTGCCTTCAGCACTGTCGATGACAAGGAAACGCCATGGCTGCATGTTAATGGCAGAAGGGGCGCGGGAAGCTTTCGCCAACATTTCGGTCATTTCCTCCCGGCTGATTTTCACTTCAGGATCGTAAACTTTAACGGATTGGCGCTCCAAGACGATTTGATTAAAATCGTTTGTTTTGTGGAATTTGCTGGTGATTTTGCTCATGTGAATTTCTCTCCTTTATCTATTGTTTTCAAAATTGTACTGCAACTTATCTGCACTATGAGGATTGTAAACTATGAAGTATACTTTATAGCAAGAGCAAAAACGGGGTGTTTAAGTTGAAAATTAGTGAAGTAGCAAAAATGGTTGATCTTCCGATATCAACGATCCGTTACTATGAGAAAATAGGCATTATTACGGATGAATATATATTGAGAGAACAGAATAACTATCGGAATTACGCTTTAGAAATTGTTAATCATCTAAACACTGTTAAAAATTGTTTGGCTGTTGGATTTTCGATTCACGATATAAAATCCATGATTTCGAAAAAAGGAATATCAAAAGAGGAACAAATACGCATCATTAAAGGGAAAATTTCGGAAATTGAAGAAGCTCAAAATAAATTAGAAAATTCCAAACAAGATCTATACGATATTCTTGAATTGGATATTACGTGTGAAGATGGATTTGGGAAATACTAATAGTAGGTCTGCCAGAACCATTTGGCAGGCTTTTTTTTGCTTAGGTGTCATAGGAGGGCGGCAGCTTTAAAATTAGCGAGTGTAATTATAAAGATAGCGTCTATCATGATTGAGGTATTCTAAGCAAAGAATTGATATAGTAAACGCTTTCAATATATTGTAATATATCGGGTGAAGTGCAATTTCGAAGCAAGGATGGAAATGACATGCGATTCAAATTCAACATCTTTCAGAAATTGCTTGTGTTGCTGCTGATTTTGCTGACGCCTGTCGTGGCGCTTTACTATTATTCAACGTACAAGAGCATCAATGTCATACAGGAGGAGCTCATCAAGGCGAGTCTAAACCAGATGGAGCTTTTCATGGCACAGCTGGATGCCAGCATAGAGAAATTCGATCTGGTCTCCGCCCCCATGCTCGTTGACACGAATGTACTGGAATACCGGTACAGCCTCAACATGAGCGATTATTCCCTCATGAAAACCCGGCTGCTGATTCAGGAGAAGCTGTCGCTGGCCAGCGCGTCGGGCAACTGGCGCAATGATATGACGATCTTTTTTCCGCAAAAAGGCGATAGCATATCTTCTTCTCCCTCCTATGAATATGATCTTGAAGAGTTTGAGGGCCGATTCTCGCTGGGGTGGAGCTACAGTGAAGATTTGGGGATAGGCTCCGGTTTTACTCGAACCTATGTCACTACGGGTTACAAACCGGCTCGTCCGAACGAGCTAGATGTTGCCGTTCGCATTAATCTGTACAAGTGGAGCTTCGAGAATCTGCTCGACACCTACAAGGCTGGCCACTCCAACAATCCGTTTTTTTACAAAGAGGGACATGCCATCATCGCCAGCCGGTCCGCAGAAGGACTTAAGATGGATGGAATCGTCGCAGAGCTGGGAGACAGGGTCAATAGCCGTACTTCCGGTTTCTTGATTCATTCGTTCGATGGCAGGCCTTATCTGATCACCTATCATTATTCTAACCTTCTTGACTGGCAGCTCATCGATTCCGTTCCGCTCGACCAAATAATCGGGCCAATTAAGCAGCAGAGGGTGCTGTTTGGAGCGTCATCTTTCATTTTGCTTCTATCCGGTATCGCCGCCGCGACTGCCTTGTACTGGAACGTACAGAGGCCGATCTTACGGCTCGTGCACGCGGTGCAGCAGATCAAGCGAGGCGATTACGCCTACCGTCTGCCGAAAAAATCAAACAATGAATTCGCGTTCCTCATGCAAAACTTCAATGAGATGGCGACGCAGATCCAAGATCTAATCGAGCATGACTTGCAATCGCGTATCCTTGCTCGCGATGCAACGCTGAAGCAATTACAGGCGCAGATTCATCCTCATTTTTTGTACAACTGCCTGGGTTTCATCATTAACATGACCAAGATGGGGAAGGATCGGGCAGTCATCGACATGGCCTATCACTTGGCCGACTATTACCGGTATACAACACGTATGGACAATCAGGGAGTCAGCATGGGCGAAGAGCTTGCGTTCGTACGCATTCACTTGGAAATTCTCAGGCTTCGCAATGAGACGCTGACCTACAGCATCGAGCTGCCGGAGGAGCTTGCACAGCTCCGCGTCCCCCGGCTTCTCATCCAGCCGATCGTGGAGAATGCGCTGGTGCATGGACTTGAGAACGTCGAATACCCGGGCCGGGTGGAAATCAGGGTCTACGTCAAGGATAGCTGGGTGCACTTGGAAGTGGAGGATAACGGCAAAGGATTGAATATGGAGCAGATCAACCAGCTGCACAAGGAGCTTCGTGTCCCGGCTGGTGAATATGCCGGCTGCGGCCTATGGAATGTGTATCAGCGACTGCAGGGCAACTATGGCGCAGACGCCAAAATTACATTTATTCCATCCAGGCTGGGCGGGCTAGCCGTCAGCTTAGTCTGGAGACTGAAGAATGAAGAATGCAGATTGGAGACGTAACGATAAGGAGGAAAAGCCATGAATAGCCTGCTTGTGGTTGATGACGAGAAACACTATGCAGACAGTCTGGCAGATACGATTCCATGGACGAAGCTCGGCATCTCCCCGGTTTTGAAAGCTTACAGCGCAAGCGAGGCGCTTGCACTGATGGAAGCTTTTCCTGTCGACATCCTCATGACGGATATCCGTATGCCGCGCATGAATGGCCTAGAACTGATCGAGCAGGCCAGGAGGCGCATTCCCCAATTGAAATGCTTGCTGCACACAGGTTATGCGGACTTCGATTATGCTCGCAAAGCGATTGAGCTTCAAGCGCTCGATTACTTGATGAAGCCGGCTAAGGACGAGCAGCTATTGGAGGCAATGGGCCGAATCGTTAAGCAGCTTGAGCAGGAGCGAGCGATCGAACAGGGCTTCCGTATATATCAGGACAACAGCGCCGAGCTGAAGGCAGGCTTGCTGCTCAAGGCGCTCAGCGGCAGCCTAAACGGCGAGGCGCTTGCGGAAAAGTTGAAGCTGTTCGACCTCCCGCTGCTGATATCAGGTCACGTCTCACTGTGCCTCGTTCGGTTAGGTCCCCCTTTCGACGGACAGGATCTTTACTCGCAGTCTCTGATCCGGTTCGCGGTAACGAACATGCTGGAAGAACTGCTGATGGAGCGGTATGATTGCTGGTCGGCTGCGGACGATGAAGGGACCCTGCTAGTCCTCGTGTACGATCTATCGGGTGCTCCGCCGGATCAGGATTGGGTGCACGAGCGGATAGACCAGTTAAAGCGGGAAGTACAGAACTTGCTCAAAGGTGAAATATCCGTGGGTGAGGCTGACTGTCTCTTCCCGGAAGGGCTGCAAGCCAGTTACATGGCGGTCATAACGCGCCTGGACAGTGCTGGGCGTTCGCCCGGGCAGGTGACTGAGCGCAACGAGGAGGAAGCGCGCCTCATGCGAAAGCTCTACGAGACGCCGCTTCTGACGCATCTTTTAGAGTCTGAGAAGTGGGAAGAGGCGGAGCTTAAAATCCGCGCGTTCGTGTCGCCATTGCTGCACACGGGTTCGCCGGATCTCATGCGCGACGTTTTTTTCTTTCTATCCAATGCATTCCAGTATATTGCGAATCGCAGCGGCAGGACGCTGGCGCAGATGCTCACTCCCGGACAGTCCGCTTATGTAAAGGGGAAAGCGATGCTGCACGCGTCGCAGCTGGAAGGCTGGGCACTGGACTCGCTGCGCACGCTTCGCGATAAGCTGGGGGAGGAATCCGAGGACCATAGCCAGGCGATCGTCCGCAAGACGCAGTCTTACATCCGGCAGGAAATTGACAAGGACTTGTCGCTTACGATGTTGGCTAGACGCGTCTTCGTACATCCTAACCATCTCTCTAAACTCTTTAAGCAATGTACGGATACGACCGTTTCCCAATATATTTACGAGCAGCGCATGCTCAAGGCCTGCGAGCTGCTGAAGCATACGGATTATAAAATTTACCATATTGGAGAAAGCATCGGTTACCCGAATACGAACTGGTTTATTCGTAAATTCCGTGACTATTATCAGGTGACACCGCAGGAATTCAGGGACAGATACCGATCAGGAATGGAGCGGGGAGAGTCGGGCTGGTGAAGAGGCAAAGGAGGTGGAGAAGCTTTCTATTGGCAGTTCTGATAGGGAGTCTGCTGCTTGCCGTTGCCGACTGTTTGAATAGCGGTGGGGAGTCGACCAAGACCAGTCCCGTGAGTGATGAAATGAAGCCGATATGGGACTTTCAATATGCTCCGCCGATTACAATTACGACGGCAATCGTGGATGAGAATCGGCCTAACGCCTTCAAGCCAGGCGAGAGCCTTACGAACAATGTGCATACCCGCTGGATGGAAGAAAACCTGGGTATGATCACGAAATTTGACTGGATCGTCAGCAAGTTCGAGGACATAGATACAAAAATCCGGCTGGCGCTGGCCGTGAACGGCAAGCTGCCGGACACCTTCGGTGCAGATGGAGACATCCTGAAGGATCTGCTTAAAGCGGGTAAACTGCTTCCGTTGAACGATGCCATTGAGAAGTTCGCGCATCCTAAGCTAAAGGAAGCGCTGGAGAAGTACGCTTATACGATGACGGAGGTAACCAAAGACGGCAAGATTTACGGACTTCCTCGCTTCAACGTGGGGGATGAAGGAACGGTCATGTGGATCCGTGAGGATTGGCTCGAGAAGCTTTCGTTGAAACCGCCGACGACGATCACCGAGTTGGAGAACGTACTGCAGGCATTTTCCGAGCAAGACCCTAACGGGAATGGCAATGACGACGAAGTCGGCCTGGCAGTTCCGCTGAAGGAAGGCCCATGGAACTGGATGGGGCAGACTGACGCAATAGCTGGGGCTTTCTCCAAACAGATGCTTAGCACCTCCAACATCAATATGTTCTGGAATGAGGACAAAAATGGCAGCCTGATCTATGGCGCCGTTCACCCAGATGCCAAGAAATATTTGGAGACGATGGCGTCCTGGATGGCAAAGGGCTACATGGACAAAAATGCAGGCATGAAGGACTCGAGCCAAGCGTCCGAGCTAGCGGTCAAAGGAATGGCAGGCGTCATGTTCGGTCCGTTCTGGATGGGGGCCTGGCCGCTCGGCGACACGGTGAAGGTTGATCCAAAAGCAAATTGGCAGGCGTATCCCCTTCCTGCCGGACCGGACGGACTAAAGGGCAAGGCGCAGAAGCCATTGTACGGCATCTACACGGTTTTCAGCAAAGACTTTAATCATATTGAAGCCTGGTTTGCCTATTATAATAAGCTGCTTGCTAAAAATTTTGGCCCGGAGGATCCATACTTTGATCCTCGTTTCGAACAAGGGTTTCACGAGGGCTACGATTATGTGATCAAGGACGGCAAGGTCATCACCGTCGATTTCGAAGCCGAAGGCGTGCCGAATAACGAATGGCCGCTTGCAGACGGTTCATCCTTGGATATGCGCTGGATGCTTTATCCGCTGACCGGCGGCGCACCGGCGCTGCCGTATATGAACGCAGATGCGCTAAAAAAATTATTGAACAATTCGGACGCCGAGGTGCTGACGCCGATCGAACAGGGCATCAAAGGGCTGAATTCGGCCCAACTGCTGGCAGCCGGGATCGCAATTTCTGAGCAGGAGCTCGAAATCCCGAACCGGTACCACGGGCCGTTAACAGACGGGATGGAGAAGCACGGGGTGTTCCTGCAGAAGCTCGCAACGGAGAGCTATCTGAGCATCATTTATGGCGAGAAGCCACTCTCTTACTTTGATGAGTTCGTGGCCCAATTTTACAAAAATGGCGGCGACGTGATTACGAAGGAAGTTAATGATTGGTATAAGGACAACAAGCAATAACAGCGTTTCGATCACCAAATCGAAGGGAGGCCGCATTCGGATCATCGGATACGGCCTCCTTCTTTTTTTTAGGATGATGAGCACAATTGCTTGTTTTCTTCTATAATTGTTTATTTCTTCTATATACCAGGGTCCCTTCAGGAATTAAAATAATTTCATTAGAAAGCGTTTTCATGAAAAAGAGGTGATGGCGCGCAGATACCGATAAGAAGTCGCAGCGAATTCGGTTTCGATTCAATGGGAGCAAATTTTCACAAATTTAAAGGAGGAGAGTTAATGAGGAAAAAAGTCAGTTTAATCCTTGCGTTTACGATGTTCGTTACCATCTTATTTTCCAATCCAATCGAGACGAACGCCGCTACCCCCGAAGCGCCTGCAGGGTGGAGAAACTTGCTGGATTACCAAATATTCAGCAATACAACGGACGGCTGGGCAGGAGATAGCGGATTCGGCTTGGAAACGGAAAATAGCAAGCTGCCGATTGATTGGACAGTTACGTACAATGGATTGCCTTCCTTATTATTAAATACGAAGACGCCCACCAGTCCGTCCTGGTTCAACGCGCTGGTCGCGGTTGCCGGTTGGAAAGCGTATAATTTTACGCCTTATTATGCAAACGGTTTTCTTGAGTTCAATATCAAGGGGAATGCAGGCGGAGAGTCCTTCCTCCTTGGCTTTAAAGACAGAGTATTCGAAAGGGCTGCTGGCGAAGAAATTACCACTACAGTAAACATTAGCAGCTATGCCAGCATTACGACGAACTGGACCCATGTGAAGATACCGTTAAAGGATCTCATCCAGGTCTCGCAAGGAATTGACCCTTCTTCGATAGATACGTTATCTATCAAGAACAATGGTTTTCAACCTTTAAAGGTGTGGCTCAATGATATTAGGGTTACGTCTCCCGATAAGGAGAAAGAGTATGCACCTATTAAGGTCAATCAAGTGGGGTATCCTGTAAATGGCGTAAAGCAGGCGCTTGTGACAGGGTTTGAGGATGTTCTCACGGTCGATGAGGGGACTCCATTTAGCGTTATTAACGCGGGCAATCATTCCACTGCCTACTCCGGAACGCTTGTACTCACCGAAAACTATGATGCTATAGACAGTGGAGAGCGAATTTTCACGGCCGACTTTACCCATTTAACGGTACCGGGAAAATATTATGTGGCGCTGCAGGGACTTCAGAATTCTCCCGAATTCTCAATTGGCAATCCGAATGATATTTATGGGCCGTTTCTAGTTGACGTATCCAGATATTTTTATTACCAGCGGACAGGCATTAATATTACCAGCCCGTACACTCAAAATTATCAGAGAACGGACTTTACGCCAGACACTGCGGTCCCTTTAATGTCCAACCCTTCCATCAAGAAAGATGTTTCCAAGGGCTGGTATGATGCGGGCGATAAAGGCAAGTATGTAAACGCCGGAGCCAAAGCATTGTCCGATCTGTTCTGGGCCTATGAAATCATGCCGGAGAAATTTACCGACAGCCAATTTAATATTCCGGAGAGCGGAAACGGCATTCCTGATATTTTGGATGAGGCACGGTGGGAGCTGGAATGGATGCTCAAAATGCAGGATGCAGCAAGCGGCGGTTTTTATGCGCGTGTAACTTATCAAGACGATGACAATTTACTGAACCGAGAAATTATTGATAAAGATACGGTAAGTCCACGGACAAATATCAAAACGACCTCGGACACGGCTACTGCGGCTGGCGCATTGGCACATGCCTATCTGATTTATCAAAATATCGATCCGACTTTTGCTCAGCAATGTTTAGATGCGGCAGTAGCAGCATGGGGGTATTTGGAGGCGCATCCGGAGCTGATCAAAACGCCTAACACAGGCAGGTGGCCTTACGATGTGACGGACGACTCTGCTAACCGTCTTTGGGCTGCAGGCTCCCTGTATCGGTCGACCGGCGTTGCCAAATACAACGATTATTTTGTTGCAAACTACACTGAAATGGGACAGTTTTTCGAGCATCCCCTTGATTTCGCCAGCGGTTGGGAAAATACGTGGAATACGGGCTTCTTCAGCTATATGAAGGCTGCTAATAAAAATGCTGGAGTCGTAAGCTGGTATACGACCAAATTCCAGCAATGGTTCAATGATAAAGTGAACAGATACAACGAAAGCGCCTGGAAAAGTATCGTAAAAGACGGCAACTATTATTGGGGAATCACAATGCAGTATGCTGATACGCCGATGGAAATGATCATTGGCACCAAATTGCTGGGAACCTTCGAGACCAACCGCGCGATTATTAATGATATTACTTATAGCCAGTTAGGCTGGATCCTTGGCCAGAATCCGGTAGGCGTATCTTTCGTATCGGGGTATGGCGATAACAGCGTTAAGTATCCATTCAGCATTATGTTCAGAACAGATGGCTTGCCGGGGGTGCCGAAGGGGTATTTGGTCGGAGGACCGAATAGATACTCCAACGATGAGACGGTAGGGAATCAGATTTCGAGATTTGCAGCGAAAAACTATCACGATAACTTCCAAGAGTGGACGACAAACGAGCATACCGTCTATTGGAATTCGGGGCTGGTGTTTGTTGCTGCATTCGCAACGGGAAGCGGCAGCAGCTCGGTTATCAGTCCAACGACCGCTGCCTTTGACAAAAATACCGCCATGCAGGCGAACATCCCGGTGACGCTGACGCTGAACGGCAATACGCTCACCAGCATTAAGAACGGTACGGCGTCCCTCGTTGCGGGCACGGACTACATCGTTTCAGGCAGCACGGTCACTCTGCAAAAAAACTATCTCGCTCAGCAAGCCGTAGGAACGACGAATCTCACTTTTCTGTTTAACGCTGGTTCCTCTGCTTCGCTATCCATCGCAGTGAGTGATTCGTCGGTTAGCAACTCGGCCATCAGCCCGACGACCGCTAGCTTTGACAAGAATACCGCCATACAGGCGAATATTCCAGTGACGCTGACGTTGAACGGCAACACGCTTGCTAATATTAAGAATGGCACAGCTACCCTGGTTGCCGGTACGGACTACACTGTATCGGGCACGACGGTGACGATTCAGAAGGCTTATCTGGCCGCCCAGCCGGTGGGAACAACGACGCTGACGTTCAACTTCAGCGCGGGAGCGAATGCGGCTCTAACGGTATCCGTGATAAATACCACCTCCAGCGGCAGCGGGGCCATCAAGGTGCAGCAGTATAATTCCACCGTTACAGCAACTAGCAATACGCTGAACCCGCGGATCAAGCTGACGAACACCGGCACTTCCGCCATTAATATGTCCGACGTGTTGCTGCGATATTATTACACGATTGATGGGGAGATCGCTCAGAACTTTTTCTGTGACTGGTCGCATGTTGACAGCAGCAATGTAACGGGCACCTTCGTCAAGCTGGCGACTCCCCTGACCGGGGCCGACCACTATCTGGAGATCGGCTTTACGAGCGGAGCCGGAAGCTTGGCTGCGGGAGCCAGCATTGAGATTCAGCTGCGCGTGTCCAAGTCCGATTGGTCGAATTACTCGCAGACGGGGGATTACTCCTTCGACCCGACCCATACGGCTTACGCCGATTGGAGCAAAACGACCGGCTACATCGCAGGTACTCTCCAATGGGGAACGGAGCCGTGAACGGCGTAGGGCTAGGATAACTCTGGATGAAATGAATCGTGCAAAAGATAAAGATATTCTCCGCTTATTTAAATAGCCTCTCGGCATTCGCCGAGGCTGCTTTCCTCCTACTTCTGTAGGGGGAATTTTTATTAAAACCGCAACTTGAATTGGAAAAAGCATTTCAAATTTAATGAGATATAGGTTCTATTGCCAAGAAATGCTGATCCTCTCATTTGGTTGGCGTCTTTTGTAAGCCAAGCATTTTCTTCAGCAGATGTATGGCAACCACGAGCAGCAAAGGAATTGTAAATCCGGTCAACTTCCAAATTGGAAGAATCACCGTGATGTGCTCGGCCAATTTTGCTTCGCTTCTTTGTAAAAGAAAAGCACTTATCATATTGATAAAAGTCAAAGGTAATATAAACACGTTCTCATCCTTTAATTTACATATACGTACAACTAAATGATTTAATATGAAAATTATAATGCAAGCCTTCATGTAGGAACCTACGATTAAAGCTATCCCAACAATGAATTCGACCCGTTGAATAGGTTGTAGATCAATTATTCGTGCAACCTCTACCATTGAATACTTTCTTTCCCCGGCCAAGGGTCCGAAAACAAGAATGGTTGCTATAGCGACCGCAATCAATAGGATGATGCTGATACCAAACACAATAACCAGCTTTTTATGTAAATTCCGGGTCGGCCGACGAACAAAAGGCAGGAGTAGGGCGAGTAAAACCGGTTCTGCATGGGTGAAACCATATGAAAGGTAGGCGCCATGTAATACAGGTTTTATTCCGTCAGGAAGAATAGGAAAAAGAAATTCTGTGTGATAATTAGGAATAGAAAAAAACAAAGTCAAGACGATGAACAGCATCATGATAAAGATGAGAATGGTAAACATTCTACTCATGACTTCAATTCCTGCACGTACTGTTATGGCCACTGTGGTGAAGATAAAGATATCAAATATGTACTGAGGAGTCTGCCTCATTAAAGAACTGTTAACATATTTACCTACTTCATGTACGATATCAGTACTCATTTCAAATAAGAGTGAAATAAACGGGATCACAATCACAATGGTGGGCCAGGTTCCCAAAACAGCTTGGCTGTATTCACTAAATGATTTTCCGGGATATTCCTTATCCAAGTAAAGAACAAGCAGCAATTGAATCATGGCAACCGTGCCGGAGAGCAGCAGAGATATCCACACACCGTTATGGGCGAATCCAATTAACGGACCGGGAAGGTTTACAATAACTGAGCCAGTCAAATAAACAAAAAACAATACGATCAATTGATCTTGACTTATGGTTTGTTTATTCATAAAGATTATGCTGCTCCTTTTCTAACAATCTTAGTCTAAATATTCAACAATATGATGAGCCCAATCTTTATACAGCCATGATGCGATGTCATGAAGAAACGGCATTCCAAACCCTCCAACATACTCAACACAAAGATAAATAGAGACAAAAACGATCACACCATATGCGATCTTGTCGCGCAGCACCATTTTCTTTATTTTGGATAGATTATAGAACGTCATTAACAAATAACTCGAAATCACGACAATCATTTTTTCAGCCATCCGTTCTTGCTCCCTCACTGCTGGTCTATGGAAAGCGGTTTTGGTATTGCAGTTCCGCTATTCTTTATTTCAACTTTTACTTTAATGTCGATTTGAGTATGAGCGAAACGCTCTCCCCAATTCTTCTTCCACCGTTTCCATAGGGCTGGATCTTTACGATATATCTGATCTCCTAAACCAATTAGGTCTAATTCCTTTTTTTTCATTCGATTGAAAGTTTTTCTTAAAGATTGTTCAACTGTCCGAGCCACGGCTTCAGTCAATTTTTTTTCATCTTCCGGAGTTTTTAATGTCATGCACCTCATCTCTCCAATAGCTCCTGACACTTGAACGTATACTTGAAGCTTGACTGTTTCACCTTCAATTTGTGGTTTTAGTTTGGAGTGGAAAGATAATACTTCCAGGGAATTATTGCTTGCATCGCTCGAATCGTTTTGAGTTTCGCACGGCACGCGGATAATTCCACTCTTGAACTTATTATTTAACATATGTATCATTTTCGAATCTTGAGGAGAAACGATTCCCTT
Organism: Paenibacillus liaoningensis; assembly: GCF_059609455.1. Classification (NCBI taxonomy): domain Bacteria; kingdom Bacillati; phylum Bacillota; class Bacilli; order Caryophanales; family Paenibacillaceae; genus Paenibacillus; species Paenibacillus liaoningensis. The sequence continues at coordinate 340,119 of NZ_JCAALU010000003.1, read as the reverse complement.
CCATTTTCCTTTCTGTAAGACTGCCATTCCGGTGGCCACCAGATGCTCTCCTTTGTCTCCGCCTTTAGTGATGTAAGGAGCTAACGAAATCCCCGTCTGGCTGCGAAGACCGATGAAAAGATCAAGTAACGAAGTGTTGGTCGTTTTGTAATTGTGCTGCTCGGATTTTTTTGTAACTTGCAACAACTGTTGACTTACTGTTTTTTCGATTAAAGGCTTCATTTTTAAATATTGTGATGCTTTCCCGTGGGAAATAAAAAACGAAGAACTAAGTCTAGCCTCATGATCCCGGTAAAAGAAATCCAAAACCTCACCGATAGGATATAGTTGTACTAACTGATCTTCTACAATGATAGTCCGCAAATGGCTCCATTGTGCTTTGCGTCCAATTTGAAGGATAATATCACGAATCCCATCAAACATCGTATTACTCTTAGTTTGCACATTGATATAAGAAACATCTCCGCTTTGCTTTCCTTGTGAACCGCCGGAAAGTCCCGGCTTGTATATTTGCACAGTAAGCTCAATCATTCCTTTATCGGCCTTGTCGATGGCAAGGCCTAGGATTAAGGACCGATCCGTAAGTTCTGTCTTGTCCCAGCAACCCGGCAGCAATAGAACGCAGACCATCATACAGGCGGCAAATGCCGTTTTTCGCATAAAAGAGCCTTCTCTCAAAAAAATTGCCTTTTATTTTTTAGATCCGAATAACTTATTGCGTGGTGAACGCAGTAAAATTTTTAACGGCGCACGAATGAGTGTATCCAGTAATTGCTTAGGTTGAAGAGGCGCTAGAGGGGCTAGATACGGCTGCCCAAGGGATCTGAGACTTGTTAAATGTAGCAAGATCCAGAGAAAACCTATCATCAGACCGAATCCACCCAGGAATGTGCTTAAAATCATGAGCGGAATCTTTATAATTCTTAAAGCAGTAGCCATGTTATATTGAGGAATGGCAAAAGAAGCAATCCCGGTTAAGGAAACGACCACGACCATCGATGGAGAGGCAATACCTGCAGATATGGCTGCTTCACCAATAACGAGAGCGCCAACAATACTTATAGTGGAGCCAATCTGTCTTGGCAATCGCGCTCCGGCTTCCCGAAGAAGTTCAAAGAAGAATTCCATTATTGCGGCTTCATAAAATGCAGGGAAAGGAATGCCCTCACGCGCATTCATAAGGGCAAGTAAAAGGACGGTAGGAATCAATTCTGGATGAAAAGTCGTTAAAGCAATATATATGCTGGGCAAGCTTAAAGCAATAAAAAATGCAAATATCCTCATTATGCGAATTAGGGAGGCAATCATACTTCTTTGGTAAAAGTCTTCCGAGGATTGGTACATTTCTGTAAAAAGTCCCGGACATATTAAAATCGAACCTGTGCCCTCGACGAGCACGATGATTTTACCATCCAACAAAGCTGCAGCAGCGGTATCCGGCCGTTCTGTATAGCGGTATTGAGGGAATGGAGAATAAGTCGAATCCTCAATCCACTCTTCAATAAAAGAGGTGTCAAGAACATTAACTTTCTTCATTCTGGAAATTCGCTCTTTTAACTCAGCTAAGGCTTCCAAGTTAACTGCATTTATCAAATAAGCGATATTGACTTCAGTTTTGGTTTCTACCCCAAGCGTGAACTTTTCTAATTTAAAATTAGGGGTTTTTAACCGCTGCCTTAACATACCGATATTCTTTTGCAAATTTTCAACTGTACTCTCACGTGGACCATGAACTACGGATTCTGCACTCGGTTCGCTTACTTGCCTGGTTGTTAGTGAAGCAACTTTGTAAGACAAAGCTTGATTCCAGCCATTAATGAAGATAACAAGATGCCCTGTAACAATATCATCACTAGCTTCTATTAGATCGTTTACAAGCTTGGAGGATTGCGAGGAAACACCGTGGTTGCTGAAAAAGCGAATGACATCTTCAGGAGTGACAGAAATGGCAGGGCCTACTTCGTGGGGGACAAGGTCCTGAAGCGATGCTTTCATATAATTTAATGCTTTATTTTCAAATAACGAATCGAAATAAACGGAAAATGCTGTGGATTGGAGCTCTGGTCCAAAGTGCCACTGAAAAACGGACAAGTCTTCGCAGTATTCAAAATGAGTTTCGAGCCATTTTAAATTAGATTCCAATACGGGTGAAATCAGCTGGATATCCGTTTCTGAGCGGGTACTGGCAAAGCTCGTTTGGTTCATGCTGTTAACCTCCAGAAGTAAGAACTATGCTTTAATGGTTTTCAATTCTAATAAGATTTATTCATGCTTCGCAGTTTTTTATTCACAATGAGTATCACAACACATTCAGTTTCGCGATAGATCATGTCATTATATTGCGAATTTTAAAAAAGTGAGGATTTTCTTTCATTACATGACAATTCCTACAACATGACATTATTTTGGGGCTGCCTTCGGGCAGCCTCATTTGATTTTGATTTGGAGCAGGAAACAGATAACGTTAGAAGGACTTTACCTACTGTTCTTTCATATTTGACACAACATCAAGAAGATTATGCAAATAAGCGATACCGCGCATCTGTTCCACCAATGCATTATCAATGTATTGAAGAGACTCGAGGGCAATTTGCTTAACTTGAGCAATGTTTTTTTTATCAAGACCTGACAATACTTCACGAACAATATCCAAGGAGTAAGCTACTCTTTGAACCGTTCGGATGATAAGCACCTTGCGAATATCAGAAGGGCTATATATACGGAATCCACTCTCCTTTTGGCGCTCGGGCCTAATTAACCCTTCCTTTTCCCAATGCCGAATTGCGGAAGCAGATACATTCGCTTCTTTAGCTACCTCTCCAATCGTAAACGAATTTTTATTACGGTACTTTGGGAAATCTGTCCACTCTTTTAAATCAAGCATCTCAACTGTTCTTTGTACGGTTTCCTTTTCTGCATGAAGGTTTACTTGTGCCTTGTTAATTATCCATAAAGCATCAAGTTTTTCCCCATTTACGATGCGTGGCATAACCTCTCGAATTACATTCATTCCAAAACCAGCGTACATCGCACGTATACATTGAAAATAAGCCTCATGTTCCTTTGTATAATTGCGATACCCATTTGACATTCTCTCGACTTTAGGAATAAGTCCCCAAGCTTCATAATGCCTTAATGCACTCGTGCTTATCTTCAATTTCTTTGCTATCTCAATACCTTTCAACTCGATTCCCTTCTTTCAACCTGCAATTAATAGTTAAACCACATGACGGCTTTTTCTCTAAAATCAGTATAATACATGGATAAATCTAAATGAACATTAGCATTTGCAATAATGTTGTACGATAAGGGGGTAATTGGGTTAATAAGTCCTATAAACCAGGAGGTTGATCACTTGTCAACAAAACGCTTCGGAACCGCGATCCCGATTTTACCCAGCAGATCTATTGACGAGCAGTTGGATTTCTACCAAGCGCTAGGCTTCGAAGTGACCTATCGTCAAGCCAAACCAAACCTATACGCTTGCGTCCGCCACAGTATCGTGGAACTGCATTTCTTTGTACTCAAGCAATTGAATCCAGCAAATTCTTATAGCTTGTGCTACGTCCACATTCCTGACGTGGATGCCGTGTATAAGGAATTCAGCGAAAATTTAAAAAAAGCGTACCGGAAAATCCCCACCAAGGGATATCCCAGAATTTCTAAACCGAGCAACCTGATGGAAGATCGCAGATTCCATATCATCGATCCTGCCGGTAACCGCTTGTTGATTGGAACTAAGCATGCCTCCCCAAGGCTAATCGTGGAAGAGACCTCCAAATTTGCAAGCGCGTTCGAAACCTCATACCGATTGATGTACGCCAAAGACGAACCAGCGGCTGCGGCCAAAGTGCTGGATCTTGTTCTTCCAAAAGCCGAAGAAGCATCGGCAACGCTTCGATATAGAGCGTATGTATTACGTGCCGATATCGCCCTCTCCATGGATGAACGGGCTATTGTAAATACTTTCGTCCAAGAAGCAGACCGGATGTCGTTATCCGATACAGTACTTGGAGATGCGACGGAAGAATACGAAAAACTAAAGGAACTTAGAGCGTACTTGGAAGGTAGGGACAATTGCTAAGAGGAGGCGGAGGCGATTAGCCGCCAGTTTCATTCCAATCTAAGGGCAGCACTTAATCCGTTAAGTTGAGTATTAGCCGCGCCGCTGGCGCTTTCGGTACTGGAGAGGCGAGCAGCCATTCGTACTTTTGAACAGCTTGTGAAAATTCGCCACTGGATCTATTCCAACACAAGCAGCAACCTCAATAATTTTGAGGTCCGTCTCACGCAGCAGCCGTTGGGCCTCGCGAATACGCACCAATTGGACGTACTCCGAGAAACCGAAGCCTGTGCATTGCTTAAACTTTCGACTAAGGTAATATTGGCTGAACAACCGTAACGCTTGCGCTAAAGTAAAAGAAAGCTGCAGGTAATGAAACGATTGAAGGGGGATATCGAAAGGAGTATGAAGACGTTGCAGGAGAGAGGCCTCGTTATAAGCTAAGGCTTGCCTGAAAACGCCAGAGCAAGCCTGAAAGAAGCTTTGTGCTTAAGGCTAAAATTGACTAAGCCTGCTTAAGATTGCTTACGACTGTTTGACAATGCTGTCCCACGATGCAAGCATTTGCTGGCGCTCTCGATCAGACGTAATTAATGATTTTAGCTTCTGTATCGTTTGGGGAGCATTCCATTCCGTCCGCTTATTGAAGTATTTGCTGGATAAGCCATAGAAAAGATGAGGGAATAACAGATCCGCATAGATGACGCTGCATTCCTCCGCGCTTAGAGGATGAACCTCACGATAAGCCCGCAGCATGGATATGGCTTTAGCCGAGCTCCATCCATGCTTCTTCATCACCTTGTTGAATATTTTGCGAATATCTCTTGCAGGCAAGTCAAAGGTTAAGGAATCCATATCGATAATGGCAAGCCCTTGCCGGGTCTTAATCAAGTTAGCTGCTGCAAAATCCTGATGGCAAAGGTTTTTTTGCACGGCTACTTTATTAACCCAGTTGGTGTATGGGCTGCTTTGAATCAAATGCAGGGCAGCTTTTCCTTGGTCAATAAATTTGTCCACATGCAGAAGAAACAGCCTCTCAAATTCGCTGCTACTACTACTTCTAATGCTGCTGCTCTTACCGCTTCTACTTCTCTTACTGCTTTTCATGTTTTTAATGCTAATCCTATTGCTATTGCTACTGCTGAGAGCCATTCCCTTGAACCGCTCTAATTGATCGAGATGCTTCGCATAGCCCCGCCCCCAGCTTCCAAGATGCTCCCTTTCATCCGTTGTATAGGCGGATTGAAAACCTCGGGAAGCCATATGAAACTTCCCAAGCTCCTTCATAATGAGAAGGAGATCTCCCGTTACATAGGAGGGCGATACGCCTTCCGCTGCGTCTGATAAGACGTAGCAGCTGCCGCTGCTGTCCTCCGCATAATCGTTTCCATCCGTGGTAGCTACCATGCGAGGGATAGGCGCACCATTTTTCTGCAAATGTCTAATCGCTTGAAGGAGGAAGAGGAGCCGTTGCTTGGAGACGGGCGCCTTCTTCAAAATTTTAGTTCCCGCGCTTGTCGCAAGGCTCCAGGTCGCCTTCTTGCCTTTATCCGAGATGAGCTTAATGCTCTTCACTTGAAGCGGATATTGGGACATCAGTCCAGTTATCGTTTGCATAATCGTTACCTGCCCCTTTGCTGAGTTCGTTTGATGCTAGAGCGGCGCTTGAGTTTTTTGCGAAGAGGCCGCGTGAATCGGCTTTTAAGTTTGGTTATAGTAAGATTTGATAATGGGGTAGGCTCGCTTCTGTAAGCGTCCATGTAAATTTTATTTAAACGATCTGCAACATGCTTGAATGTGAAAAATCCTTCGACCATTTCCCTGCCTCTGAATGCCATCGTCCTGGCTTCATCCCTATAAGTAAGCATATAGTTAATGGCATCGGCAAATGAGTCTGCGCTGGTATAGGTTCGAACAATATAGCCATTGCGCTTATGTTGAACGACTTCGGCATTGCCGCCACGATCGGTTGTAATGACAGGGATTCCGGCGGCCATCGCTTCATAATGCACACGAGCTAGCGGTTCCTGCCATTGGGAGCTGCAAACAAATACGTCGCCCATGGAAAAATAATTTTGGATTTCGTCAGCTTGAACGAATTTGGTGAAGATGACTCTGCTGCGATAAGGCTCAGCCAGCTTCAGTAACCATTGTCCATAGTCATCAATAGTGTTATCACTGAACCATTTGCCGCCGACAATAACAAGGACCGCATCCGGATGCTCATCAAGGACACGGTCCATTGCCTGAATGAGCAGGTGAGGTCCTTTCTTGACGCTGAGCCGTCCAACAAACAAAATAACTTTCTTGTTCTGGACGCCATATCTTTCCCGCATTTGATTGCGTAATTGCAAGCCGCGGGAGGTCCAAATGGGATGGTAAGAATTAGGGTCAATTCCGGAGAAAATCGGTTCGGTTTTATCCTCTGCAGCGGGAACGCGCCTAGTAATCGTTGATTTAATATATTTGCTTACCGTCGTTATTTTGTGTACATATTCCACGCAAAGCTCGGCGTCAATATCGGATATTTTGTTGGGCTCAAACATTTCGTTATGCAGGCTGACGACAAAACGGCTAGTCGGGGAGGCTTCCTTATAAATAACGACGTTTTTAGGACGATTAAATACATGAACGACATCATAGGCGTGCTCCCTCAATGAACCCGCAACATCTTCAACGTAGCTATCTCTAGGAAAGCGGATATATTTAATATCACCACGCGTCTCCCTGTCTGGCAGCGCAGCATCGGTAATGGAGTAGATCGTTAATTGATGGTTCTGTGATAAAAAGGGAGATACTCCGTCCATCATAATTTGGATGGCTCCCCCTCTCACAGCGGGAGAAGGGAGCTTTTCCGTACATATGAATGCCAGTCTCATAAGGAGACAGCCTCCTGTCATTTATAAAAATCGATAAAATATTCGAGCTCCTTGGCTAAGCCGGCCTCCAAGCTGATTTTGGGCTCGTATTGCAATAGCCGTTTGGCTTTGGATATATCGGCCCAAGTGTGCATGGGCTCGCCGTGCATGCTGCCGCTAGGGGTAATTACCGGTTTTTTTCCAGTCAAAGTCTCCAGGGCTCGAATAACCTGTATGATAGCTGCCCGTTCTTTACCGCCGATGTTAATGGTTTCTCCTACGACATGGGGGGCGTCAGCTACAGCAGCGATAGCTTCTACGCAATCACTGATATACGTGAAATCCCGGGTTTGCGAGCCGTCGCCAAATAAAGTAATCGGATCATTCGCCAGCAGCTGTTTAATAAAACGATGAAACGCCATATCTGAGCGTTGACGAGGCCCATATACAGTGAAAAAGCGTAAAATAACGACGGGAACATTTTTGCTATAAACTCGGCATAAATGCTCGCCTGTTAGCTTGCTGACACCGTAGGGGGCGAGAGGAGCAAGCGGCGTGTCCTCAGATACTTGACCCGTCGTCTCTCCATAGACGGAAGAGGTAGACGCGAATACAAATTTTTTAATCGATGATTGACGGCAAGCTTCAAGGAGCTGCTGAGTAGCAAGAATGTTAGATTCGACGTAGCTGCTGAAATCAGCTCCCCAGCTGGAGCGAACGCCCGGTATGCCAGCCAAATGATAAATGATATCCACATCGTTAAGCAGTGTTTTCCAGTCCAAATGAAGCATATTGGCGGTAATCATGTTGAATCGCGGGTGATGAAGAAAGCTGTCCATGTTTTTAGTGCCAATCAGGTGCAATTCTTCACGAACGAATGCGTCAACGCCGATCACTTCATGCTCGCCGCTTGCCAGCAAATATTCGCATAAATGAGATCCGATGAAGCCGGCAGCGCCAGTTACGAGGATTTTCATGGGCGACCAACTCCGATGTAAGCAAAGCCTTGCAATTCCAGATTTTTTTTGTCCAAAACATTTCGTCCGTCTACAATAACAGGCTGCCTCATTAACGTTTTGACCTTATGCCAATCGGCTTCCAGAAAGGAGCTCCAAGCTGTGGCGACTACCAGCACATCCGCTTGCTCCACGGCAACATAAGGACTGGAGCACCAAATAACGGAGGGAAGCTCGGGCGTTGCAAGCGGGTCGTAAGCATATACCGTATATCCTCTGTGCGTCAGCTTCTTCATTAAAGCGATGGATTGGGAATAGCGAATATCGTCTGTGTTTTCTTTAAAGGTTGCCCCCCATACGGCAATTCGCGGTTTTTCGGACCCTTCGCCTAAAGCATGGGTTATTTTATTCAGGTAAATGTCTATTTGTGAACGATTGATTTTCTTGACAGCCTGCAGCAGATCAAGCTTAACGCCTTTAGAGGCCGCCACAAAATCAAGGGCATTCACATCTTTAGGAAAGCAGGAACCACCGTACCCGAGGCCGGCTTGCAGAAATCTGCCTCCGATCCGTTCATCAAGACCAATGCCCTGCGATACCTCCGTAATGTCAGCCTTATAGGCGTCGCAAATCCGAGATATTTCATTAATGAAGGAAATTTTAGTGGCGAGGAAAGCATTGGATGCGTATTTGATCAGCTCGGCCTCCAGTCGGTTCGTTAGCAAAAACGTGGTTTGAAGGGAAGCATACATTTCCTGGACCTTCATTGCAGGTTCTTTTCTCTTAGCGCCAATCACGATACGATCAGGGTGAACGGTATCCTCGATAGCGGTTCCTTCCCTAAGAAATTCAGGGTTCGAGACGATATCAAATAAGTCGGGGCGAGTCCCGTGCTGCTGGAGCTCCTCTTCAACCCAATCAGCCGTGCCGGGTGGCACGGTACTTTTCATAATAATAATTTTGTGCGTATGAATCGTTTCCGCAATAGCGGTGATGACATGCTTTACATATTTCATATCGGCGCTGCCATCCTTCGCTGAAGGGGTCCCAACTGCAATCATAATGACAGGACAATGAGCCATATGCTTTTTGCTGTCCGTATCAAAAAAAAGCGTTCCCCGCTGCTGATTGTCCGTAATCAGCTTGGCCAGCCCAGGCTCATAAATCGGAATAATCCCTTTCCGCAGCTTCGCAATTTTATCCGTATCAACATCCGTACAAAATACGGTATGACCCATACCCATATCTGCCAGAACAGCCGCTGTTGTCAAACCAACGTAGCCTGCTCCTACAACACAAATTTCCATTCCTATCGCTCCTCTCGAATTTACTACTACTACTAAAATATTGATTTTTGTTAAGAATGGTCACGGCTGCTGCATCTATTAAATCAAGCGGGGGGTCTATTGAAATGGGTTACCGCATTTGCCTTATTTTCATAGAGGACAAGCTTCAAAATCGATTTTCGCTAATATGCTGTTACTATATATTGGATGAAATTCCAATGGGAGTGGGTGATATTAGTGGTATTTAAAGCGATTATTCCTGCGGCGGGATACGGGACTCGCAACTTGCCGATTACTAAAGCGATTCCAAAGGAAATGTTCCCTATTAACAGCCGCCCTGTCATTGACTATATTGTTCAGGAAGCGATCGATGCCGGGATCAAAGAAATTTTAATTATTCTCTCGCGCAATAAGACAGAGATTATGGATTATTTTGATCGCTCCATTGAGCTGGAATGGTTTTTAAACACACATCAGAAAAGCAATATGCTTCAAGGAATTGAGCCGCCGAAGGTCAGTTTTCAATATGTAAGACAGCCGCAGGCTCTAGGACTTGGCCAAGCTGTTCAGTTGGGACAAACATTCGCAGGGGACGATCCTTTTGTTGTTTTGCTGCCGGATCAGCTTTGCTTGAGGAAACCCCCTCCGCTGCGCAAAATGATTAAGCTGTACGAGCAGTTCAAGCACCCGGTTATCGGACTGCAGTCGGTGGAGAGGGAGCTGCTGCAAAACTATGGGGTCATTTCTGGAAAGCAGATTCAAGCCGGGGTATATCGACTTAATTCTATTGTCGAGAAACCCAAAATGAACCCGCCATCCCATATTGCGGTCATGGGCAGATATATTTTGACATCTAAAATATTTGCCGCTCTTGATCAATTGAATGCCGAAAGCGGGGTGGAGCTTCAGCTAACGGATGCGCTGAACGTTCTGTGCCAGCAGGATGAAGCGTATGGCTATGTTTTTAAGGAGAAATGGTATGATACTAGTATTGAAAGCGAGTATATTAATGCCCAGCGTTGTGCATACAGAATGAATAAGCAGACTTAAAGGAATGGGGAAGAACCTTCAAACGACGATGAAGCTCGTTTAAGGTTCTCTTTGCTCTCTTTTTTTCTGTTTTTTTGCGTAGACAAAAAGAGTCGCCTTCAGAAGAAGGCGACAGTCGGTACTTAGTACGTGAATGGTTTAGCTGCTTACTCGTAATCGTCGTCCGAGTTTCTATCGAATTGCTCAGCCCGTTTGCAGTTATCATGCGAGCGGTGATGTTGACCATGCGAACGATGGCCATGTGAACGATGACCATGGCAATTGTCATGTGAACGATCCCCGCCCGTGCGGTTACCACGGGAACGATTGCCACCAGTGCGTTTGCCACCAGTGCGATTGCCGCCTGTACGGCTACCTCCCGTACGGCTGCCGCCAGTGCGATTGCCGCCCGTACGGTTACCACCTCTATGATTGCCGCAAGAGCAGGAGGATGAATTGAAGTTTGACATATGCAAACCCCCTTTCTCGTATATGCTACAATATATGACCGCAATCTATTATTTGTAACGAGGCATTTGATTGTTTTCATAGTCTACATACAGGAGCCGAACTCGAAAGCGGACTTTTGAAGCATACCGGGAGAAAGAGAACTTAAGACACGTGTTCTCAAGCAATGGACTAGTATCTTAAGCATGGTATCATAGGATAAAACGGACGGCTGCACATTAGGAGGAGGATCAGCTATGTATAAGGTGTTAATTGTGGATGACGAAATATTTGTGCGAAAGGGTCTGATCAATTTAATGAATTGGGCCGCAATGCAATTCGAAATATGCGGAGAAGCAGAGAACGGGAAGCAAGCGATTAAGCTAATTGAACGACTGAAGCCTGATCTGGTTATTGTTGATATCAGAATGCCTATGCTGGATGGTCTCGAACTGATCAAGCATGTGAAGGAGGAGGGGGATCACCAGCCGTTATTTATTATTATTAGCGGCCATCATGATTTCACTTATGCGCAGCAAGCCTTGCGCTACAATGTGTCGGATTATATTTTGAAGCCAGTTGACAAGAAAGAGCTGGGTTCCACTTTGAAAAAGGTGGAAAATACACTGAATCAAATGCAGCTTTTGTCATATACAGGAGAAAAACCGCTTGCTCAGACCATAATCGCTACTTTGCTGCAGACAGAGCCCAACGAGCAGGTTATTCAGCAGATTTCCCATATATTGAAGCTTCCAGCCTCCTCTCCTTATACGTATGTAATTGCAGAAATACAGGATATGCAGACGTCGGGATCATTCGATTATTTACCGGGCATGCAGACAGCGCTTCAGCGGTATATGCAGCGCGAAGGGACGCTTCCGCTCGTTCATGTGCGCGAGAACAATCAGTATGGACTTATTGTCCCACAAGCATGGCTAATGCAATTGGGCGATAACGAGAATACGGCTTATGCATGGCTGCTGGATATGCTGGAGAAGGAGCTGGGAACTACGATAAGTTTATTCATCGGAAGCAGGGAGGAGCATCTTAAGCGCATTGACCAATCTGGGAGCAGCGCGGGCCAATGCTTGAATTACCGTTTTGCTGCAGGCTCGCGCGGTATTATAATGGCATCCGAGATGCTCCCGCTGTCCTTATATTATTTTGACGTAGATGAAGAATTGCACAGCAAATTGATTACCGAGATGGAAGAGAATGTGCGTGAGGGCTATGAGGCTGTCATCCATACTATTTTTAATCAATTTCAGGAATTGCGTTTTGCTCCAGACGCAGTCGCCAATACCATCAGACGGAGCATTATTGCGGTCATAAACACCATCAGACAATTTGAAGGGGACGAGAAGGAACTGCTGCTGCTGAATGAACTGCTGGATTGGCCAAACAAATACCGCAACCTGAATCAGCTTCGGCATATATGCTTGCGTTTTATAGAAGAATCGGCTGGCTATATTGCCGCAAAGCGAAGTGAAAAAGGAAAGGGCAGCATTGAAAAAATAAAAAAATATATTGATGCCAATTTTACGGAAAATATAAATCTGAAAGGAATCGCAGCAAAATTTTATATGAATCCTGTTTATCTCGGCCAGCTCTTTCGCAAAAGCTATGGCATGTATTTTAATGAGTATTTGCTTTCACTGCGCATTGAAGAAGCCAAGCGGCTGCTGCGGCAAACGAACAACCGTATGTATAAAATCGCAGAGCTGGTTGGATTTCCGAATTCAGATTACTTTGCAACACAATTTGAAAAATTGGAAAAGATGACTCCGACAGATTATCGCAATAAGATCATTGGCAGAAAATAAGGAGGCTATGCGGGGTGTTCAAATTTAGTCTGCATCATTTGAAGCTGCGAAACAAGCTGATTTTCATCTATATCGTCTGCGTATTTATCCCCATTGTGCTGACGAACATTATGTTTTATAACGTCATGACCAATAAAATTAAAAATCAGAAAAAAGCAGACGCAGATCTGGCGATTACGCAGTTGAAAAAAGAACTTGGCGTTGCCATTGATGATGCGGCAGGCATTACCTATTTGTATTCCATTGATAAATCGCTCATCCATCATCTGAATACAGAATATAAAACCTACGATCAATATATCGAGTCGCTCGCGTCGATTTCCAACATTTTCAATCGTTCTGACAAGGAATATAAAATGTTGAGCTCGGCTGTAATCATGAGTGACAATCCGACTATTTTAGTCTCTGGCAATATAGTCAGACTTGATGAGGCAATCCTGGCCAGCGACTGGTATCAGCATGTGGAATATTACAACAATACGTATCCGTTTTTACATGTAACGCCGGACAAAATCAGTGTCATCCAGAAAATATCAGATCAGCGTTATCAAGCCTACGAGCATATGATAAAGATTGATCTAAACATGGAGTACATTGCTCAATTAATAGCATTGTCCAGCTTTGAGGGTGATATTTATATTTTGGACCCAAGCGGTCAGGTTCGCTACAGCCATCTGGTTAACGGGCAGTTGGGCGGCCAACTAACAGCAGGCGGTGGATTAACGGTCAATGAGATTAATAAGCCGGATAAACCAATTGTCATCCAAAAGCAATATCATGACAGACGCTATATGGAAGGCTGGACGTTATATGGTGTAATGGATGAAAAGAAGATGCTGTATGAGGTGCGGCAGTCAGGCCAATTTATTCTGTGGTTCGCAATCATAAATTTCCTTGTCCCTACCCTCATCATTATGATGGTATCCCGTTCCATCCATACACGAATAAAAGATATTTTAGTGCACATGAAGTCAGTGAGGAATAAAACGATTGGAAGAATCCCCTATAATCGGGAAAGGGATGAGATAGGCGAGCTTGCTGTTGAATTTAATCGGATGAGCGAGCGAATAGAAAATTTAATTAATGATGTTTATGTAGCGGATATTCAAAAAAAAGAGCTGGAAATACGTCAAAGACAGGCACAGCTTCATGCGCTGCACAGCCAAATCAATCCTCATTTTTTGTTTAATGCACTGGAAACGGTCCGTATGCGAAGCCTGATGAAGGGAGAATCAGAAACGGCCAACACCATTCATAATATGGCTAAAATATTTCGCAAGTCGATTTCGTGGAAGCGCAGCTTCGTTACGATACGTGATGAACTGGAATTGATTGAAAGCTTCTTGGAAATCCAAAAGTATCGGTTTGACAATAAGCTTCAGTTTCAAATTGCTGTTGAACAATCCTTATTGGAATACGAAATACCGAAGATGACTTTGTTGCCATTCGTAGAAAATGCCAGCATTCACGGCATTGAAAGCAGTCCCGGAATAGGCTTTATTACCATTCAAATTGGACAAGATAAGGGACGAATATTATTTGTTATTGCCGACAATGGCGGCGGCATGAGCGAAGAAAAATTGGAGGAGCTGCATCATTACTTTTCCGAGGATGTTACAATGGGCGATTCAGTAGGCATGAAAAATGTGTTAACACGTTTGAAACTTTGCTACGGCGATGCGTTTGATTATACGATTAACAGTCATGCGGGGAAAGGCACACGTATTATGTTGCGCTTGCCAATGGGAAATGCAAGTCATTAAATCAGCCTATTAGATCCTTTACTTTACGAAGAATATTCTAAGGTTTGCGGTGTAACATTGCGCCCTCATTTCTTTTATAATGAAAGTGCTTACATTTATTGTGGCAAGAAAGGGGACAAAGTTATGATCAACAAGAAATGGCTAAAGACAAGTATGGCAATTATAATGGCTTCGGCAATGCTTATTGCAGGCTGCAGTAATGATGGAGAAAAGAACGCTGGAAACAAGGAGGCAGGTAAGGCGGAGGGCTCCGAAGTAAGTACAGAGCCGGTGACCTTTACTTACTTTGGCTTCGGTTCGAACAAGGATGTGCTTGCCAGCGACACGACCATTGGCAAGGTGCTTCAACAACAAACAGGTGTAGACTGGAAGATGGAATTTGTCGTCGGCGATGCGAGCACAAAATCTGGCGTTATGATTGCCGGAGGAGAATATCCCGACGTCATATCACCAGTTGCGGAGCTTGAAAAGCTGATTGATGCAGGAGCGCTTATTCCGCTAAATGATTTAATCGAGGAGCATGCCCCGAACATTAAGCGGGTATATGGCGATTACATGGATAAAATCAAGAGCGAGGACGGAAATATTTATATTCTTCCATATACCGCCAATGTCAACGGATATTTGACTGAGCCGGACGTTGGGCAAGGCGCTTTCTGGATTCAGCGCCGCGTATTGAAGGAATTTGGCTACCCTGAAGTGAAGACACTCGATCAATATTTTGAGCTGATTGAGAAATATCAAGCCAAATATCCTACGATGGACGGTAAAAGTACAATCGGATTCATAACATCCGCTGGTGTGTCAGGTGATTTCTACTCGATTACGAACGTGCCTATGCATTTAGCCGGATATCCAAACGACGGCAACGTAATGGTTGATATGAACACCCATGAAGCTAAAGTTTATGCAGCCTCGGATTACGAGAAGAAATGGCTGACTGCCTTGAACGATATAAACAGCAAAGGCTTGCTTGATCCAGAGACCTTTACAGCTAACAAGGACCAGTATCTTGCAAAGCTTACTTCCGGTCGTGTACTTGGATATTTCAACTATGGGTGGCAGACAGGAGATGCTACTAACAACCTTAAAGCTGCTGGCAATGACGATCTTCGTTATGTAGGGCTCCCAATCGTTTTCGACGAAAGTATTAAAGATGCTTACATCGATCCGCCTGCATTTGTCAACAATCGCGGGATCGGGATTTCCGTTAGTGCAAAGGACCCTGTCCGTATTATTAAATATTGGGACAACCTGTTGACCGAAGAAAATCAGAAGCTGGTTCAATGGGGGCAAGAAGGTGAAACCTATTCCGTGAATGAAGAAGGCCGCTTCGTAATGGATAAGGAACAGCTTGCCAATCGTAATGACAATGAGTTTAAACGTTCCTACGGATGGGCGTATTTTGATTATGAATGGCCGCGTTATGGCAGCAACTCTATATTTGAGGATGGCAATTCCTACACTGTAGGCAATCAGCCCGAAGTAGCGGCCGCGAATTATACAGAAGGTGATCTGTTATTGCTTGATGCCTATAATGTGGAAACCTTCTCCAAAATGTTTGCGCAGCCGGTAGAACGACCATGGTATCCTGCGTGGAGTATTTTGAAAGAGCAAGGCTCTCCCGAACAGATTTTCAATCAAAAATCCGAAGATTTGCAAAAGAAATACTATCCGAAACTGGTGTTTGCATCTAAGTCAGCTTATGAATCCATCTGGAATGAGTATGTGAAAGAATTTGGCAAGCTGGACGTTGCTGGCTTTGAAGCATTTATTACAAACAAGGTGAAGGAACGTGTTGCAGGTAATTGGTAAGCTTGAATAGGTATCGAATATGAGATGAGGCTAGGAAAAGGTGGGGTTAACTCCGCCTTTTTATTCCAAAATTTTGTATTATTAGAAATTTATATATAAAGGAGACATCTGGAGTGGGGAAACAGACTGAGCTAATTGTAGCAACGGCTACTGGCCGCTTGCACAAAACAAACTTATTGAAAAGACTATCCAAGCAGAAAATGCTAATGCTGATGTCTTTGCCATTTTTAGCTTGGGTCATTTTATTCAAGTACGTTCCGCTTTGGGGCTGGACGATCGCTTTTCAAAAGTTCAAGCCGGCTAAGGATATTTTTGATCAAACCTGGGTAGGGCTTGATAACTTCACGTTTTTATTTAAAGAAGAGGCCTTTTATCTCGTACTGCGCAACACGATTGTTATGAGTTCCATTAATCTCGTATTAGGATTTTTAACAGCCATTGTATTAGCACTGCTGCTTAATGAGCTGCGCAGCGTTTATTTCAAAAGAACGGTGCAAACGATTAGCTATTTACCCCATTTTATTTCCTGGGTTGTTGCGGCAAACATTGTGCAAACCGCACTTTCTCCCGAAGGTATTGTCAACATCCTGCTGCTGAAGCTGCAGTTGATTGACCAGCCTATTCTCTGGTTAGGTAAAGGAGAATATTTCTGGGGCATTCTTGGGATATCTGAAATTTGGAAAAATGTAGGCTGGAACACCATCATCTATCTCGCTGCCATTTTAACGATTGACCCTGCGCAATATGAAGCGGCAGAAATGGATGGAGCATCACGTTTTCAGCGTATTTGGCATATTACGCTTCCTGGCATGAGACCGGTTATTGTCATTTTATTAATTATGAATCTTGGATTTATTCTTGAATCCGGATTTGAGCCGCAATACTTGCTCGGCAATAGCATGAACGTGGACTATTCAGAAAATCTTGATATATTCGTTTTGAAATATGGCATGCAGATGAATAACTATGGTTTGGCAACTGCAGCCGGTATGTTTAAAACGGTTGTCAGCTTTATCTTTCTGATCGCAGCGAACCATATTGCGAAACGGTTGGGTCAAAGCAGGCTCTACTAATCATGTGCAAGGAGGCGATCACTATGAGTCAAGCCAAATCAACTCGTAAAGCATACTTTTCTTCCCCAGATAAAATATTCGATGTGTGCAATATCATTTTTATGCTATTGCTGATCGTTGTAACGCTGTATCCTTTTTTGAATATGTTTGCTCTTTCATTTAATGATGCCAATGATTCCATACGTGGGAATATCTATATTTGGCCTCGTGATTGGACGCTGCGAAATTATGAATACATCTTCAATGAGTCCTCTATTTTTCATGCGACCTTTATTTCTGTAGCGCGCACGATAGTGGGGACGGTAGTCTCTGTGTTTTGTACAGCGATGCTAGCCTATACAATCAGTCGCCCTGAATATGTTTTCAAAAAGTTTGTGACGATCATTTTTATTTTTACGATGTATTTTAGCGGAGGTTTAATTCCGAACTACTTGCTGACGAAAGAGCTGGACTTGCTGAACACCTTTTGGGTATATATTATTCCCGGAATTATCGGTGTGTTTAACATGATTGTCATTCGTTCCTTTATAGAAGGCTTGCCCGAAGGAATTATGGAGTCGGCGAGAATGGATGGCGCTGGGGACTTTACGACGTTTATGCGAATTGTTCTGCCTCTTACAGTGCCAGCCCTCGCCACGGTTTCGCTATTTGTAGCGGTTTATCAATGGAACTCCTGGTTTGATGTTTTTCTATATAATTCTTCCAGTATAAATCTAAGTACACTGCAATATGAACTGATGAAGGTACTCTCAACGTCAAGCACCACTACCAGCACGGGCGGATCAGCAGCTGATGCCTTTGCCAATGCGCAGGGCAATGTAACGATGGTGACACCGACTTCCATTCGAGCAACGATGACGATTGTTGCCAGTCTGCCGATTATTATCGTTTACCCATTTCTGCAAAAGTATTTTGTACAAGGGATGACTGTCGGCGGTGTGAAGGGATAACGGAAGATTTTTGACTGCAAGCCAAGTGAAATCAGGCATTCACGCCTGATTTCACTTGGCTGTTCTTTTTTTCCCGACTTTACAAAAGCTTAACATATTCGCCATTGATTATATAAGTGTTTGATTATATGATTACGCCATGAGGATTAGTTAATTAGACATATAGGGAGGTGCCGCATATGGAACAAAATATGGAACAAAAAATTCATCAGATGGCGGAAGCCTATAAATTGTTAGCGGATAAAACACGGTTAACCATCATTGCTTTGTTGAAAGAACGGGAGCTTTGTGTCTGCGATATAACCGAAATGATTGGGATGTCACAGCCGAACGCCAGCCAGCACCTTCGAAAGCTGAAAGCAGCAGGGCTGCTGAGTGAAAAGAAAAAGGGGCAGTGGGTCTATTATTCTTTAAACCCGGAAGCGGAAGCCTACGTACAATGTGTTTATGAATATTTACCTACCATGAAAGCACAAATAGCAGGCTTGAAAAATAACAGCTGCGGCATTCAGGGGGAGACATGACTGTCATTGCCGTTGTCATTTTTCTGCTCACCCTTGTATTTGTCATTTGGCAACCGAAGGGGTTAAGCATTGGCTGGTCGGCAACGGCCGGAGCGGTGCTTGCACTTCTCATGGGAGTGGTGAGCTTCGCTGATGTTGGCGCGGTTGCAGGGCTTGTATGGAATGCTACCCTTGCCTTTGTAGCAATCATTTTAATTTCGCTGATTTTAGACGAAATTGGTCTTTTCGAATGGGCAGCGCTGCATATGGCCCGCCTCGCAAAAGGAAATGGCAAGCTTATGTTTGCGTATGTCATTTTGCTTGGAGCTGCTGTAGCTGCATTTTTTGCAAACGACGGTGCCGCATTAATTATTACCCCGATCGTGCTTTCCATGGTGAGGGCTTTGAAATTTGAACATAAAATGATTTTGCCTTTTATTATGGCGAGCGGGTTTATTGCAGACACTGCTTCTTTGCCTCTAGTTGTGAGTAATTTAGTTAATATCGTATCTGCCGATTATTTTGGAATCGGGTTTGCAGAGTATGCCAGCCGTATGATCGTTCCGGGATTCTTCTCCATTATTGCAAGCCTAATCATGCTCTACCTGTTGTTTAGAAATAGCATACCGAAAAATTACGAGCTAGCTCAATTAAAGAAGCCAGTTGATGCCATCAAGGATAAGAGACTATTCAAGCTTTCCTGGATCATTTTAGCTGTATTACTGTTGGCGTATTTCGGCAGCGAATTCTTCTCCATTCCGGTTTCGATTGTAGCGGGTATAGCTGCTGGCGGATTTCTTATTGCAGCCCGCAACAGTCCAATCATTCATACGAAAAAGCTGATAAAGGAAGCTCCATGGACGGTCGTCATTTTCTCCTTGGGCATGTATGTTGTCGTATATGGCTTGCGAAATGCGGGACTGACGGATGCCCTTGGAAGTGTGCTTCAAACGGTTGCGGATAAGGGATTGTTTATGGCCACGGTGGGAATGGGCTTCATTGCCGCGATATTGTCTTCCTTAATGAATAATATGCCGACAGTCATGATTGACGCGTTAGCTATAAATGGAACCCAAACGGAAGGGATGCTCCGTGAAGCATTGATTTACGCTAATGTGATTGGCTCTGATTTAGGTCCGAAGATTACACCGATTGGTTCACTCGCCACTCTTCTATGGCTTCATGTGCTTTCGCGCAAAGAAGTGAAAATTAGCTGGGGGTACTATTTTAAGATCGGTATTTTATTAACGGTACCAACCCTATTTATTACGCTTGCGGGGTTGTCTGCATGGCTATATTTCATCTACACAGTAAACCTTAACATCTGGATTTCCACTGTTTTGGTAGCTGCCGTCATCGTGTTGCTTACAGCGGTCTTGATGAAATGGCTGGGTAAAAAAGCAAGCCATCCATATTGAAAAAGGGGATTAGAAAATGGGGAAAAAACCACTTATTTATTTTTTGTGCACAGGGAACTCTTGCAGAAGCCAAATGGCCGATGGTTTTTTGAAATTAGTGGGCGGGGATAAATATGAAGTGAAAAGCGCGGGGCTTGAAGCACATGGCTTAAATCCGCGTGCCGTTCAAGTGATGAAAGAAGCGGGTGTCGATATTAGCAGCCATACGTCCGATGTCATTGACCCTGGAATTCTAAATCATGCTGATTATGTCATTACTCTTTGTGGGCACGCAGACGAGCATTGTCCTGTCGTTTCCAATCCGAACGTGACCAAATGGCACTGGGGCTTTGATGATCCGGCAAAAGCAGCAGGAACAGAGGAAGAGATCATCGCTCAGTTCCGTATCGTTCGCGATTCAATTAAACAACGCATTGAACATTTCGTTCAAGAAGGCAAGTAATCGGTTTGATTGATCTTGAAAAAAAGGGGGGCAGTCAAATGAACAGAACAGCTGTAGTGGCGGGAGCCACAGGCTTAATTGGCAAAGAGCTGGTTCAATTGTTGCTTAACGATGTGGCATATAGGGCCGTAACGATTCTTGTTCGGCGGCCAACGGGCATGGTGCATCCAAAGCTCGTAGAGCAAATCATCGATTTTGACCAATTGCAGCAAGCTGATGTACAGATGGGCGGTGCAGATGTGTTTTGCACACTCGGTACCACAATCAAGAAGGCTGGGAGTCAGGATGCTTTTCGAAAAGTAGACTATCAATACCCGCTATCGCTTGGACAATTGGCGAGCAGGCAAGGAGCAAGACAGCTATTGCTTGTATCTGCAATCGGGGCAAATCCATCATCGCGAGCCTTCTATAATCGTGTGAAGGGGGAAGTGGAAGAAGCGCTGAGCAGTCTCAAGCTTCCGGTTTTGCATATACTCCGTCCTTCGCTGCTGCTTGGAGAGCGGGAGGAATTCCGGTTCGGGGAACGAATCGCCGCATCGTTGTCGGTCTTGCTTTCTCCATTGTTTTCGGGACCGCTCAGAAAATATGCTCCTGTGCAGGCCAGTACTGTTGCCAAAGCCATGATTTTTGCAGCGAAAAGCAATCAGGCAGGCATTCATATTCATGAGAATGAGCATATCGTAAAGCTAAAGCAGGAAAAATAAAACAGCTGCGGTCTAGGACGTTATTTTCAGGTCCGAGACTGCAGCTGTTTCTTTATTTAAGGGTTGCTCTATGGTTGGCTTAGCAGAATGCTTGGATAATAGTTTCGGACCTTCCCGCTTCCAGATGTTCATAAAGGCTTTGACTACATCGGGATCAAATTGGGTTCCAGCATTTTTCCGAATTTCCTCTATCGCAAACTCAACATCGAGCTCGCCTCTGTACACCCTCTTAGAGGTCATGGCATCGAACGTATCAGCAACAGCCATAATTCTAGCTGCAATCGGAATTTCGCTCTGTCCAATGCGGCTCGGATAGCCGCGGCCGTCAAATCTTTCATGATGATGAAGAATCATATCCAAAATGCCGGAGCGTTTAAGATGGGAAATATGACTTAGCATTTCATAACCCGTATTAGGATGCTCCTTAATAATTTCAAATTCTCCGTCCGTTAATCGGGATGGTTTGAGGAGAATATGCTCGGGTACACCGATCTTCCCAATATCGTGAAGAATTCCGCCAATATAAATGCGTTCGCATGCCAGCTTGGACATCTTCATTTCTTCAGCAATTTTCCTCGAGTAATAAGCCACGTTATCGGAGTGATCAGCCGTATAATGATCCCTTGAATCCAAGGCTTTAGCTAGTGTAAAGGTGAGCTGAAGCATATTTTGCTTCTGTCTATTGTAATACAAAATCATAAACGAAATAGAAGAGGAGGTTAAGAAATACGTAACGACTAAAGTGAAGACTCTCAAGAGGAATTCATCTTGAATGAGAAATGCCGGCTGCCGCTCCAAATAAACTCTAAAGAAAACGATAAGAACGACGAGCACGCTACGAATCCAGGCTTCCTTCCAAAAAGAAAGGCCTACCAGTAAGCTGAGCATTAAATAAGCAAACTGAAACAATATGTAATTTTCGAAACAAAAGTCGGCCGCAATGACAGCAAGAAATGCGATTCCGAATAAGAAGCGGCTTGTATATTTACTAAGAATAAAGGTTTCCGCTTGATGAGCGATGTAATTTTTCATAGGACTGAGGACCTCTGCAATCATTCGATTCATTTCTAAATTATGTATTTAAATAAATTAAATTATATCACATTCTAAAGCGCGACCTCCATATAAATTACTAGCGTTGCTTAAAAGAGCCTCTTAGAAGTTGTTCTTCTAATTGGATAAAATATGTAAATGTGTTAACATGAGTATGGTGTTGGGCAAGGCGCCCGCATTAGCTTCGTCAACCATTTGTACCATTGCTATATACTGTGCCTCACTAAAACTCCCAAATCCGCGCATATCCGCAAAGATTATTTAGGGGGTTTTTTATCATTTTGATTTATTTGATAGCGCTTACAAATGAGAGGGCTTCTATTTTTAATGAAGGAAGGGATAATGGACAATGCTCAAAGTACTGCTGACAGACGATGAGGTGTTTGTTCGGAAAGGGCTGATGGAACTCATCCCATGGGAAGAAATGAAGTTCATTGTAGTAGGGGAGGCAAACAATGGCAAGGAAGCGCTGGAAATGATTGAGGATTTGGAGCCGGATTTAGTCATTACGGACATACGCATGCCGCTCGTGGATGGGCTTGACCTGATCCGAAGTGTGAAGGAGAATACCCAGCTTGACCCGGTCTTCATCATTATTAGCGGCTATAACGACTTTAAATATGCGCAGCAGGCTCTTCGCTATGGGGTACATGACTATATTATGAAGCCTATTGATGAAGAGGAAATAACAGCAGCTTTACGGAAGCTGACCTACAGCATCGGAGAGCGAAAAAAGGCTTTGCTGTCCGGAGACAAACAGGCAGGCAACCCCATTCTAGAAGCGCTGATGCAGGGAGCTTTGAATAGAAAGGAGGCGGAGCAATATTCTTCGATGCTGGGCATGCCAGAAGGTGCAAGCATGATGTATGTCTTGGTCGACGTTTATGCCGCTCCGCAGGAGCAGCTGGCCGATATGAGGACATTTCAGGAAGCACTGCACTCTCTTGAGGAGCAAAGAGGAGATATTCCCGTCATCGAGCTGCAGCCGGGCAAGTTTGGGCTGCTGTTAAACGTGGACTGGATGCATAACAGAGCTGGCGGAATCGGGCCGTTTCTGGAAAGGCTTCGCACAGCCCTTTCCCGTCGCCTGAGCGTCGACATCGGCATTTATGCGGGCAATTCCGTCGATCATGTAGCAGAGCTTCGCCGTTCCTTTCTGGAGGCTAGCGAAGCGGCCCGGCACAAGTATGCCGAACGCGGCGTAATTTGGTACGCAAAAATTAATAATAGGCCTTTGTATGTTTTTGATATTAGTCCAGACATTTCAAACAAGCTGATCTTGCAGCTGGAAGAAGGCAGCAGGGAAGCATACCGCCAAACGGCGGAGGGCATGTTTCGATTGTTCCGTGAGCAGCGTTTCACTCCGCAAGCCGTAACAGGGTCCCTCTCCCGATGCATCACCGGAATTATAGCCGTAATTAAGGAAATGGACGGCAGCGAGGAGGAAGTTCGGCGGCTAAAGGAACTGGCTGAACGGGAACACGGCAATTGGAGCTTACAGCTGTTGGAGGAGCATTTCATGCTGGCGCTTGCGGAAGCGGAGGAGTACATTGCGTTGCTGCGTCAGGAGTGGTCCAGGAGCAGCATCAAGCAGATTAAAAACTATATTGACGCCCATTATAGCGAAAATATCAGTCTTAAATGCATCGCAGCAAGGTTTTATATGAATGCCTTGTATCTGGGCCGGCTTTTTCGCAAAAACTATGGCATTTATTTTAATGAATATTTACTGGAGCTTCGGGTAAAGGAAGCTAAAAAGCTGCTTCGGCAGACTGACCTGCGCATGTACGAAATCGCCGCCAGAGTCGGCTTTCAGAATGCGGATTATTTTGTCACCCAGTTCGAGAAGCTGGAAAAACGATCTCCGACAGAATATCGCAATAAGCTGAATATTAAAGAATAGGGGTTGCCCCAATGATGAAATTCAATTTGAACTACATGAAACTGCGCGACAAGCTGCTGCTTATGTACATACTGTCGGTATTTATCCCTATCGTTGTCACTAATGTGGTGTTCTATAACGTGACCACAGTCAATATTCGCAGCCAAAAAACCCGGGATGCGGACATGGCGTTAAACAATCTCAAAAACGATTTGCGCGTAACGATTGACCAAGGCGTTGGTTTGTCCTATTCCCTATATGCTGATCCCATCTTTAACAAAACAGTTGCCAGACGTTTTTCCAGTCAGATGGATTACATTAATACTTATCAGTCTTATCTGAGTGGGGCGTTTTCTGATCAAAACGTACAAGGTGTCCGCTGGTATCAGGTGTATACAGATAACCCCACTGTTTTGTCTTCAGGCTATATTGATCGCTTGACCGAAACGCTTCGGCAGTCCGACTGGTATATCCAGTCTAAGTCCTCTTCCGCTCTTTATCCGGCTTTTGTTTATTCGGACAACAAACTCAGCCTCATTCAACAGTTAAACAATTACCACACCGGCGGTATTGAGCAGCTGGTGAAAATCGATTTGAACATGGACTTGCTCGCCCAAAAATTCGGGAGCAGCGCCTTTGGCGGCAAGGTTTATTTGGTCGACCCTGAGGGACGGGTGTGCTTTGGCAATGAACGGGGAGGACAATGGCAGCAGGCAAACGTCCGGTTTGAGGACATTGCGCTTCCAAGAAATTCCCGTTTGTTCGAAGTCTCCTACGATGGAATTAGTTATTTGGAGGGGTGGACGCTGCAAGGCGTAATAAATGAGGAGGTCTTTCTTAGAGAGGTCCGCCATTCGCGTTCCATTGTCATTTGGCTCGCATGCATTAATTTTGTGCTGCCCTCTATCATTATTGCTGTAATGTCGAGGTCTCTGCATGTACGGCTGGTGCAGATTTTAAAGCATATGAAGAAGGTGAAAACGCAAACCTTTCAGACGATTCCCTACGAAGATGCCAGAGACGAAATCGGCCAGCTAACGATGGAATTCAATCGAATGATGGAAACTATTAATAATTTAATTAATGAGGTTTATATTGCGGATATCCAAAAGAAGGATCTGGAGCTGAAGCAGCAGCAGGCGCAGCTTCATGCCTTGCACAGCCAGATCAATCCCCATTTTCTATTTAACGCCCTGGAATCTGTCCGCATGAGGAGCGTCATCAAGGGGGAGCGGGAAACAGCAAAAATCATCCATCATATGGCTCAAATGTTCCGCCAGTCCATCTCTTGGAGCCGAAAATACGTGACGGTGCGTGAGGAATTGGAGCTGATAGGCAGCTTTCTGGAAATTCAGCAATACCGCTTTGGCGGCAAGCTGGACTACAGCATAGTAGCAGATCCGACAGCACTTAACCGTCGAATTCCAAAGATGGTCATTTTGCCTTTTGTGGAGAATGCCAGTATCCATGGAATTGAATCGAGTCCCGACAAAGGCATCATTGCGATCTCTGTCACCGAGCGGGAGGACAAGCTTCATATCAGATTAGACGACAATGGTATCGGCATGTCCCAGGCCAAGCTCGATGAGCTGTTTCAGTATTTGGAGGAAAATGACGATATAGGCGAGCGAGTTGGCATGAAAAACGCCTATTACCGTCTAAAGCTGTGTTACCAGAATCGTTTTGACTTCGCCATTCGTGCGGGTGAAGGGACGGGAACGCGAATAGAAATCACTCTGCCGCTTGAAGCTGGGCAGCCCTAACAGATTGAAAAGGATCGGTATGATTTTCAAAGAAGAAGGTATGCTTTGTCGGGTAATCAAGAAAGCGTTTTCTTGATATATTGAAAGGGCTTACAAATTTGTCAATGGAAGGGGAATTAGTTGAAATGTCCAAAAGCAAGGCAGTAATCGCTGGATTGGTTATTTTATTGGCGGCGACTTTTGGAGGATGCAGCAAGGCAGATAACGATATGCCTAACAGCGCCTCTAATAGCAAGTCCACATCCGATCCTTCCGCAGCAAGCGGAGAGGACCATACGGCGGCGACCTTTACGTATTATCATTTTTCGACAGGCAAGAAGGATACTCTGGCGAGTGAAACGGTCATCGGAAAAGAATTGCAGAAGCAAACCGGTGTCGACTGGAAGCTGGAATACGTCGTAGGCGACAGCACAACCAAAGCTGGAGTCATGATTGCCAGCGGAGATTATCCAGATGTGATTAGCTCTAGTGGCGAAATGGCGAAGCTGATGGACGCTGGAGCCTACATCCCGCTCGATGATTTGATTGAGGAGTATGGGCCCAACATCAAACGCGTATACGGACCTTACCTCGATAAGATGCGGCAGGAGGACGGGAAAGTTTACACCTTGCCGTATACGGCCAATCAGGGCGAGTATATCGGCAGTCCCAATATTGGCGGGGGAGCCTTCTGGATCCAGCGTTCGGTGCTGAAGGAGTTCAACTATCCGAAGATCACCACATTGGATGAATATTTTGATCTAATCAAGCAATACAGGGAGAAACATCCGACAATCGATGGCGCGGATACGATCGGATTCGTTTCCCTTGCCGGCGTCGCGAATAACTTCTTTACGCTGCAAAATCCTGCGATGCATCTTGCGGGATATCCTAACGACGGCAGTGTCATGGTCGATATGGAAACCCATGAGGCCAAGGTTGTGGCAGGAACCGACTATCAGAAAAGATGGATTCAGAAGCTGAACGAAGTGAACGCTGAAAAATTGTTTGATCCAGAATCTTTTACAATGAATAAGGATCAATACTTGGCCAAGCTGACCTCAGGACGTGTACTTGGCTACTTTAACTATGGATGGCAGGTGGGGGATGCTTCCAAAAACCTGTTGGCGGCTGGCATTGACGAGAAGCGTTATGCTCCGCTTCCGATTGTATTCGACAAAGGCATAAAAGATCAGTACATGGATCCGCCAGGATTTGTCGCCAACTACGCGGTCGGCATTTCCATCAAAGCCAAAGATCCCATTCGCATCATTAAATACTTCGATCATTTGCTGAAGGAAGAAAATCAAATCCTCGTTCAATGGGGGATCAAGGATCAAACCTATAGTGTAGATGACAATGGCCGTTTTTATTACGCGAGCGATGAGCAGCGCAAATACCATGATGATCTTGAGCTCAGTCGTACTTTTGGTTTTACCTACTTCGGAACAGACTGGCCGCGTTATGGCGGGGAGTCCACCCTATCAGACGGCAATGCCTTTAGCCCCGGCAATCAGCCAGAGGTAGCCTATGCCTCGTATACCGAAGGCGATAAAACGATTCTGAACGCTTATGGCGTCGAGACGTTCAGCGAGATGTTTTCCAAACCCGAAGCACGTCCATGGTTCCCGGCATGGTCCATCGCGCTGGAGCAAGGTTCTCCTGAACAAATTTTCACAATGAAGTCCGATGACCTGCAAAGAAGATATTTGCCTGCTCTGGTTATGGAGGTACCGTCCAATTTCGACAAGCTGTGGGAGGAGTATATCAGCGAGCTGAACAAGCTGGGCAAGAACACCTATGAGAATACGATGACCAAGATTGTAAAAGATCGCGTTGCAGGCAAATGGTGAGTAGAGCTAAGCGAGGTGTTGATAGACCAGATAAAAATAAAATAAAGCTGTTTTATCATCGCCTTATTCAGCAGAAAACGCTAGCGTTTATGTGTATTCCGTTCGTCCTCTGGGCTTTTATTTTTAAATATTTACCGCTTTGGGGCTGGACTATGGCCTTTCAAAACTTCAAGCCGGCAAAATCCTTCGGGGAACAGGAATGGGTAGGATGGCATCATTTCAACCTCTTATTCGCGGACAGTACCTTCTATCGTGTGCTGCGAAATACTCTGGTGATGAGCTCTATCAAATTAGTACTGGGCTTCGTTACGGCGATTACATTGGCTCTTCTGCTGAATGAGCTGAAAAATATCTTTTTTAAACGGTTCGTTCAGACCGTCAGCTATTTGCCGCATTTTATTTCTTGGGTAGTGGCGTCAAGCATTGTTCTGACGGTTTTATCTCCGGATGGCATCATTAATTTGCTGCTGAAGAAGCTCCATCTCATGGATAGCCCGGTGCTGTGGATGGGCAAGGGGGAATATTTCTGGGGAATTCTCGGGGCGACTGAGGTTTGGAAAGAGGTGGGCTGGAGCACGATTATTTATTTGGCCGCCATTAGTGCGATCGATCCTTCCCAATATGAAGCAGCTGAAATGGATGGAGCGGGTAGGCTTCAGCGCATAGTCAGCATAACGCTTCCCGGAATGAAGCCCGTAATCATCATTCTGCTAATCATGAACATGGGAAATATTCTTGAAGCTGGATTTGAGCCGCAATATTTGCTGGGCAACGGAATGAACATGGATTATTCGGAGAATCTCGACATATTCGTGCTGAAGTATGGTATGGGGACAGGCAACTTCTCCTTAGGAACGGCGGCCGGTATATTCAAAACGGTAGTCAGCTTCATCTTCCTTTTCTCCGCTAACTTTATTGCCAAGAAAATGGGGGAAAGCAGATTATTTTAAAAGGGGAGCTACGCCATGCAAAAAGGAAAAACGTCCCGTTTACGCACTTCCAGCTTTGGGGACCGAGTGTTTGATAGCTGCAACATCCTATTGATGATAGGGCTGATGATTGTCACGATTTACCCGTTCGTCAATATGATTGCCGTTTCCTTTAATGATGCTAACGACGCCATTAGGGGCGGGATTTATTTATGGCCACGGGAATGGACGATGGATAATTACAAGTATATTTTCGGAGAATCCGACGTTTATCACGCTACGCTCATATCGGCGCTGCGTACGATTATTGGAACTGTGGTGGCCGTATTTTGCACAGCGATGCTCTCCTATACCGTCAGCCGACAGGGATTCGTGCTGCGCAAGTTTGTTACGATGTTTTTCGTGTTTACGATGTATTTCAGCGGAGGTTTGATTCCCGGTTATTTGCTTATTCGGGATTTGGGCCTGATTAACTCCTTTTGGGTTTATATTGTTCCGGGCGTGATTGGGGTGTTCAACATGATCGTCATCCGTTCTTTCATTGAAGGTCTGCCGGAAGGCATTCTTGAATCGGCACGGATCGACGGTGCAGGAGAATTCACTACTTTCGTCCGCGTCGTATTGCCGCTGACCGTTCCAGTCATGGCTACCGTATCGCTGTTTGTAGCGGTAGGGCAATGGAACTCCTGGTTTGATGTGTTTCTGTACAATTCCTCCAATATCCAATTAAGCACGCTGCAGTACGAACTGATGAAAATTTTGCAAACATCCACGACGGCGGCCACGGCCACGGCTGGGGATATCTATCAAGCGGCGGGCGACAGCGGAACGATGGTGACGCCGACTTCGATCCGGGCTACTATGACGATCATTGCCAGCATTCCCATTCTGATGGTCTATCCGTTCCTGCAGAAATATTTTGTTCAAGGGATGACCCTCGGCGGTGTTAAGGGCTGAATGATACGGATAATGACTGCTTAAGGCAAAATGCAGCTTCATAGCTGAAAAAGGGGGTGGTCAGACGGTTGTTTAAACAACCGGATAAGTTTATAGGAAAAATTAATATTATAAGGAGATGAAAACAATGATCTCAAGTCTGAAAAAATCAATGTTTGTCTTATTGGCATGTTTAACTGCGCTTCCGTTAGTATTAACCGTGCCAGCTCCTCCTAAGGTTTCAGCAGCAAGTGATGCAGTCATTAATTTATCGGCAGAAAAACAATTGATACGAGGCTTTGGAGGAATTAACCACCCGGCTTGGATTGGGGACCTGACAGCGGCCCAAAGAGAAACCGCATTTGGCAATGGACAAAATCAGTTGGGCTTTTCTGTTCTAAGAATCTTTGTAGACGGTGATAGCAATAATTGGTACAGAGAAGTGCCGACTGCCAAACGTGCGATAGAGCAAGGCGCACTCGTCTTTGCTTCGCCATGGAATCCTCCTAGCAGTATGATCGAGACCTTCAATAAAAATGGTGATACTGCAGCCAAACGGCTTAAATACGATAAGTACGCTGCGTATGCGCAGCATCTTAATGATTTTGTCACGTACATGAAAAATAACGGTGTGAACCTGTATGCGATTTCGGTCCAAAATGAGCCAGACTACGCGCATGACTGGACATGGTGGACCCCACAAGAGATGCTTCGCTTTATGAAAGAAAATGCGGGATCCATTCAAAATACGAAGGTCATGGCACCGGAGTCCTTTCAATACCTGAAAAATATGTCAGACCCTATTCTGAATGATCCGCAGGCTCTTGCCAATATGGACATTCTTGGTGCTCATCTTTATGGTACAAGCGTTAACAATTTCGCTTATCCTCTGTTCAAACAAAAAGGAGCGGGCAAAGAGCTCTGGATGACGGAAGTATACTATCCAAATAGTAACAACAACTCGGCGGATCTCTGGCCCGAGGCATTGGATGTTTCCCATCATATTCACAGTGCTATGGTTGAAGGAGATTTCCAAGCCTATGTATGGTGGTATATCCGCAGACAATACGGCCCGATGAAAGAGGACGGCACGATCAGCAAACGCGGTTATAACATGGCTCATTTTTCCAAATTCGTTCGTCCTGGCTATGTAAGGGTTGATGCATCGAAGAGCCCTGAAACAAACGTGTTCACCTCTGCATATAAAGGCGACAACAAGGTGGTTATTGTTGCCATCAACAAAGGCACCTCGGCAGTCAATCAGAAATTTGTCCTGCAGAACGGGAATGCATCAACGGTATCTTCATGGGTAACAGACAGCACTAGAAATCTTGCAGCCGGATCGTCGATTAATGTGTCGGCCGGTTCCTTTACAGGCCAGCTTCCGGCCCAGAGTGTTACAACCTTTGTAGCTGAATTAGGCAGCGGTGGAGGCAGCAGCAGCGGTACCACTTATGAAGCGGAGACGGGTACAACATTGACCAGCTCCGCAGTAGAAACTATCAATACAGGCTATAGCGGCAGCGGATATGTCAACTTTAATGCTGCAACCGATGCAGCCATTCAGTGGAACAGCATCTATGCTGCGGTAACGGGAACTAAAAATGTAAAGTTCCGGTATGCGCTGGAGTCAGGGACGAGAAGTTTGGATATTTATGTTAACGGGACGAAGGTAATCAGCAATGCTGCCTTTACAGCGACCGGCAGCTGGACAATCTGGGGTGAGAAAACGATTCAGGTATCCATGAGCAGCGGGAACAATATTTTAAAAGTTGTAACGACGGGTACAGAGGGACCGAATATGGATAGTGTAAATGTTTCGGCTCAGTAGTAATAATTGCAAAAAGGCTTCGTCTCCTTTACATGGGGCGAAGCCTTTTCGTTATGAATTCTAATCAGAACGATAGATATCCAATCGCTGTTGCGTAGGAGTGCTCCGAATTTACCTTTATGATAGAAAGACCAAGGAGGGATGCAGATTGTACGCAAAGCTTTATAAGTATCGATGGCAATATTTAATGATTTTACCGGGCGTGGTCCTGCTGCTGCTTTTCAACTATATCCCTATGGTAGGGATACAGGTTGCATTCCGGGATTTCCAAATCGGAACATCCATATGGAATAGTGCTTGGGTTGGTTTAGATAATTTTTCCTTTATTCAAGACCCCCAGTTTTTTACTGTAGTCAAAAATACACTCTATATATCGGTGTTGAAATTTGTCTTCGGCTTTCCGGCACCTATCCTGCTGGCTCTGCTGATTAATGAAGTGACCCGGCCAGTGTTCAAGCGCTTCGTTCAATCGGTCAGCTACCTGCCTCACTTCTTCTCATGGATTGTAGTAGCCTACATTCTTCAATCCTTTTTGACGCTCGACAGCGGCCTGGTCAACCAGTTTATCAATCAAGCGGGTGGGGACTCCATCTTCTTCTTGGGCTCGACGGAATGGTTCCGGCCGATGGTGGTGTTAAGCGGCTTGTGGAAAGAAACAGGCTGGAATACGATTCTTTATTTGGCAGCGATTACGACGATTGACCCGCAGCTCTATGAATCCGCCAAGGTAGAGGGCGCAGGCAAGCTATCCCAAATTCGCCACATTACGATTCCGGGCATGCTGCCGACGATCTCGATCGTCCTGATCTTGAGTATTCCAAGCTTGATTACCGTGGGCATGGATCAAATTTATCCGCTCATGAATTCAGCTAACCAGGAAGTGGCCGACGTGCTGGATACGTATATTTTACGCAGCGGCCTGCAGCAAGGCTACTTTGGCATGGCAACTGCGGTTGGTTTGCTTTCCTCGATTATCAGTCTGATTTTAGTCGTGGGGACGAATCAGTTTTCAAGAAAAATAAACGGCGAAGGATTATGGTGATGGCGTATGAAGATGAGCAAAGGTGAAAATATTGCCCAATACGTCATCATAGCGCTGCTCGGCCTGCTGTGTGTATCCGTGCTTTATCCGTTTTTGTATATGCTGGCCATATCTTTGAATGACGGCGCAGATGCTGCCAAGGGCGGGGTTTACTTATGGCCGCGGAATTTTACCCTTATTAATTATGAGATCGTACTTGGCAATGAGATTATTCGGAATTCTTATCTGATCACGATTGGCAGGACCATCATTGGGACGGTTGGCGGACTGCTCGTTACGCTGCTTGTGGCGTACGGATTGTCCTATCGCGGACTTCCTTTTAGAGGCACCATTCTCGGCTATATTCTGATTACGATGCTGTTCAGCGGCGGCTTGGTTCCGTACTACATTCAGCTCAACAATCTGGGCTTGATTAATTCGTTCTGGGTATACGTTCTGCCGGGCCTCTTCTCCGTCTGGAACATGTTCGTCATGCTGAAATTTATTCAGGGCATACCGGAGGCGCTGGTGGAATCCGCTGAACTAGATGGAGCTGGACCGCTGCGAATTTTAATGCAGATGATTATTCCGCTATCCAAACCGATGCTGGCTGCACTAGGCTTGTTTACGGCAGTCGGCCATTGGAATGATTGGTTCGCGGGCGCCTTCTTCGTTACGAAGCAGGAATTGATTCCCGTTCAAACCTTCTTGCAGCAGCTCCTAGCTGCGTCGGATTTGTCTGCCGTACTCGGCTCCAACACGAATCAGGAGGCGCTGGCGAGAAGCTCGCAGCTGCAAAATATTACGCTGATGTCGATTAAAATGGCGGTTGTAATGGTCAGTGCAATTCCTATTCTTTGTGTTTATCCGTTTTTGCAAAAATACTTTGTCAAAGGAGTTCTTGTGGGCTCGGTCAAAGGCTGATTATTCGGGTATTAGAGCAACATTTATATACCGATTTGAAGTACAATCTTGTATAGGGGGAGTATGACAGTGAAATCTAAAAAGCGTTTCTTAACGGCATTAACCGTTGCCGTATCGCTGACCGTAATGGCGGGTTGTTCGAATTCTACAAACAATCAGCCAAGCAGCACCGATACAGGCAGCGCGGCAGCTGGCGGTTCAACCTCGTTCAATCTGTGGCTGGGATGGACGGCAACAACGAATAATGACAGCTTGGTCCAGAAGTATTGGCGCGAGAAAGAGCCGGGTGTTGATGTTAAGCTGGAGACGACACAGGGCGATGCAATGACAGCGCTTAATTTGAAAATTAACACAGGCGGCTTTGAGGATGCAGCGATTTTTGGCCGAAATGAAACGGTGAAGAGCGCCATGAACCGCTCGAAGCAGCTGATGTCTTTGGAGCAGTATTTCGATATGCCGGATAAATATCCGGGGCTGGCTGCGATTCCGAAGCAGTATCTCGAATTGATGAAGGATGCGGACGGACATATTTGGTCGATTCCGACCTGGTTTGACCAAAATCCTGAAGATCCATGGCCGGGCTGGGCATCGCAAGGATGGTCAGTCAGAACGGATGTGCTGGAAAGCGTTGGCATGACCATAGCTGATCTGGCTACTATTGAAGGCGTAGAGGCTTTTCTGAAAAAAGCGGCTGAGCAAAAGGATGCGTCAGGCAAAACGCTGCTTCCCCTTTCGTTTCTAATGGATACGAATGATACGCTCAGCTGGAGCGATGAGAACGCAATTCTCACCGCCTTTGGCGTCACGACGGGTGGCAGGGGAATCGAGAAAAAAGGCGATGATTTTGTATTCGCTTACGATGATCCGAACTTTAAGGCGGCTTATGCGTGGATGAACAAAATGTACGTCGCCAAGCTGATTGACCCAGAGGTCGTGACGAATAAAAAAGAGCAATATAATGAAAAAAATAAATCGGGACGTGTCGCGCTAAATGCGGGAAGCTTCTGGAATATTCCAACCTCCGTATGGGAGACGCTTGACGGTCCTACGGAGCCGGGATGGTTTTATGAAGTCGTTCCTTTCCCTAAAGTCCAAGGCGTAGAGAAAGTCGGCATCAATCAGGTCGTTAATCCGAATCCGGGATATGATGTGTATGTCAGCTCCAATACAAAAAACCTGGAAGCGATTTTAAAGTTTTTTGATTACACACTGCAGCCGAAGCCTGAACAACAGCATGTCATTAATGAAGGGCCAGTTGGACTGTACTGGGATTGGGTTGACCAGCCGCTTGGGAAATGGCAGTTCACGGATGAAGCTTATAAAACAAGCCGGAATTCGGGTGATGCGGCCCAAAAAGCGAAGGTTACGCCGGAGCTGTACATGGCTTCTTCCTACAGCAACGAGTGGTATCCGTGGTGGAACACAGCGGATGGCGGGAAAGCAGGAGCAGCCAAAACGATCAAATTCACCGAGGCGATCGGTAAAATGGGAAGTATCCGGGTTGCCGAGCCGTATGATTTGATTGAAATGAAGGCTGGCGGCCTATGGGAGAAATATTCCCCGGAAATCGAAAATATTCGCAAGGAATATAGAGCCAAGCTGCTGATGGCAAAAGATAGCGGCCAATTTGAGACGGAATGGACGAAGTTCCAGGAAGCTCTGGAGAAGCGCGGCCACTGGAGCGAGGTAAAAGAGGAATGGCTTGCATCTTACAAGGAGCAAGTAAAGTGAGAAAGTAAAATAAGCAAGTAAAAGCAGGACAATAAAATAAAGAATGGGCGGAGCATCCCTTCCTATTAGGAAGGGGGCTCCCTTTGCAGTTCATGGAGGAGTGGCAGATGAGGCTGAGACAACGTTTAGAGCAATGGATCATTCGTATGACCCGCTCCATGAATATGAGAAAGAAAATTGTGCTGTTTTATGGGGTTATTGTATTTCTTCCGACCGTCCTGCTGGCTATCGGAGCAGGGTATATGACGCTGCATATTGTCCGGGGCAACTATATGCTCACGATTAAGGAGGCTGTTCGCCAGAACGCCCAAAGCATTGAGTTCCGCAAGCAGAGCTATGATCTGCTTGCTACGCGGACAGCGACTGACGGTGAGCTGGTTTCCAGATTATCGAGAGACTATCAGGACATTTCCGAACAGTACGCTACCGTTCAATATGTGGATCGAGCTTTCTTATTTACGAGCAAATATTTGCCCGGAATCGAAAATTTCCGCATCTACCATACGAACGACACGCTGGTACAGGACGGCGGGCTTCTATGGAAACCAGGAGACCGAAAACTTTCGGGCTTAATCGAACAGGAATGGTACAAGGGAAGACTTCAATCGCCGGACAACCTCACCTGGACGAATGCGCTCGACGATAAAACCCGGCTCGTAGTTTCGCACAAAATTTTAAATACGTACGGGGACGTCTACGGCATCGTCTATTTGCGGCTTAATTATAATGAAGTATTTGCTGAGTCGTTTGACCATCCGTTTGACGGCGCGGGGGAAATGTTCATCGTAGACAGCGATGAGCAGATCATCGCCTCCTCAGAGTCCAATGAGATCGGCAGCCGTTTGTCCGAATCCTCCTTAAGCGAGTATTGGAGCAGTCCGGAAGGCTCGGTCGTAACTGTTGATGGCATGGTATTAATCAGGCAGAAAATCAATTCCGGCTGGACGGTCGCGGCGCTTGTGCATCTGGATCGGCTGGAGGAGCAGTCCAAACGAATTTTCTACTATATAGTGGGCGGCATCGCTTTTTTTCTCCTTTTATCGACCTTTCTCATTATGGTTGTGCTCAAAAACGTCATCTGGCGGATACGCAAGCTGGGAACCCGCATGATGGATATTTCCGAAGGTTATTTTGAAGCGACGGTGAGAAACCGGGACAACGATGAGCTGGGAGAGCTGGAGGTTCTATTTAATTCGATGTCTGGACGCCTCAGAAGGCTGGTGGAAGAGCATACAGAGGCGATTTTAAAAGAACGCGAGCAGTCCTTCAAAGCGCTGCAGGCGCAGATCAATCCGCATTTTATTTATAATTCCTTAAGCCTGATCCGCTGGCGTGCCATGGACGTGAAGGATGACATTCAAATTCGGACGATCGATGCCCTGACCACCTTTTATCGGCTGGCCCTCAATAACCGCGTTAATGTGACCCGTATTCGTGATGAGCTTGAGCATCTAAAGGCTTATGTCGAAATCCAGCAGCTGCGTTATCCCGATCAGGTGCACGTAGAATGGCAGGTGGAGACGGACGTTCTTGATTTGTATACGATTAAGCTCATTTTGCAGCCCATAGTGGAAAATTGCTATTTGCATGGCGGTATTACAACAAGGAAGGGTGCCTTTATACAGATCATGATCAACAAAACAGAGGATGCCATTGCGTTTCAGATTTTTGATAATGGGAAGGGCATTGCGCGCGAGAAGCTGGAGCGAATCAAGACAGGCAGCTATATCGGTACGAAAAACGGATTCGGAATGAACAATATACGCGAGCGGCTGGCGCTCTATTTTGGCCAAGAGGGACGTTTTGAAATTGAAAGCATGGAGGATGAGTGGACGGCCGTGACCATTCATATTCCGATCTGCAAGGAAGCTCCTGAAATTAAAAAGGGGGATGGAGCATGATGCAAGCACTGATCGTTGATGACGAGCCGATGCAGATTCAAGGACTTGTCCGCCACATCGACTGGGAAGCGCTAGGGTATGAACAGCCAATGACCGCACAATCGGGTGAAGAGGCGATTGCCATACTGGCAGAAGCTCATGTGGATGTTCTGATCACCGACGTGTCGATGCCAGGAATGACGGGGATAGAGCTGCTCGCCAAGTGCAAGTCGGACTATCCGAAGCTTGCGTCCCTGCAGACGGTGATGATAAGCGGCTACGACGAATTCGAATTTGTCCAGGAAGCGATTCATTTAGGGGCAAAGGCCTACGTTCTCAAGCCGATTAAGACGGATGAATTGGAAGCGAAGCTTGCTGCATTTCGCGATTCGCTTGAGAAGAGAAACCATATCGAGCTGGAGACAAGCAAGCTTAAAGAAAAAATGACGGAAAGCTATGAGGTGCTGCAGGAGCATTACGTCAAGGATTTGATAGAAGGTGCGATTCAAAGTGACGAGCTGCTCGAATCCTGGTGCCGTCTGCTCGATTTGCCGTCGGAGGACTGGCAGGCTACGCTGTTCCTGTTCGGCTATGACCGTCTGTTTCCGTCCAATCCGCATGACGCCAAGGAGCGAATTATGCTCAGCGAAGGGCTCATCAAATGTGTCAAAATGGGCCTGTCCGAGTTTGCAGGCACGTATATCGGCAAGACCGGAGCGGACGAAGTGGCGGTCATTTTATTGAACGCCTCTCCAATTGACCGTGTGAAGCTGGAGAAGCAGCTTTCTTTTATCCAGGATGTTCTGAAGGAGCAGTACAACGCTTCCGTTACCGTCGGAATCAGCAGGGAATGCCAAACTTGGTCGGAAATCCCCCTGTTATATAAAGAAATCAAGCATATGATGGCAAGCGCCAGAATGGCCGGCTATGGGCAAATTTTGTATTTCGACCACGTTGAAATGAATGAATATCACGATTTTCGATTGTACGAGGAATATTTTCCGGAAATTTTAAAGCTGCTTGATAGCGGGGAAAGCGAGAACGCCGTCGTTTATTTCAACCATGCGTTTGAGATGCTGCTGGCGCAGAAGCCCGTGTCCTTTTCATATGTGCAGGCCTTTGGCATGGGATTAATTAGTGAGCTGATCCGCAAATTGAAGCGTACAAAGGAAACGGACGCCGAGATGAATATTTTGATGTGGCAGCGGATGATTGACTGTACGGATGTGGAGGAAATAAGAACGGTCGTAATGGCCTTCCTCGCCCAGTATATCCAGCTGAAGCAGAAGGAGCAAACCGTTCAGCAGCATAACCTGATCCAGAAAGTGGCCCGTTATTTGGAGGAGCATCTGCATAATAACGTAACGGTGAAGCAACTGGCGGAGCAGTTTCATTTGAACTCCAGCTATTTGAGCGTATTATTCAAAAAAGAAATGGGCCGAACGATATCTGATTTTGTCCAGGAAGCGCGTATGAACAAGGCCAAGGAGCTGCTCCGGGACCCAAGCATCAAGGTATATGAAGTGTCGGAGCAGGTTGGATTTCAAACGGCGGCCTACTTCACCTTTTTATTCAAGAAGCTGACCGGAACGACTCCGCAGGAGTTTAGAGATTATTATTATGAGGAGTGATATTTTGCTGACCAAAATCAACCTAGAGGGCGAATGGAAGCTGCAGCTGGACAAGGACAAGAGCGGGTTGTCGCAGCCGTTTACAGATTCTATCAAGCTGCCCGGAACGACATCCTATGCCCGGAAAGGTCCGAGGAACGAAAATAAATTAGTAGGGGCCTTGACCGATGAGTATGCGTTCGAAGGGTATGCATGGTATTCGAGAGAGGTAGAAATTCCTAAGGGGCTCGCTGAAAAAACGTGTTTTCTCTATTTGGAAAGAACGAGAATGACGACGGTATGGGTGGGCGACCGCGAGGTAGGCTCGCGTGACAGCTTGAATACGCCGCATCTCTACGAATTGACAGGACTGCTTCAGAGCGGCCCGCAGACGATTACTATCCGTGTCGACAATACGGATTATCCAACGAAGGGCGGCCATATGACTTCCCCTGATACACAGACCAATTGGAACGGGATTACAGGCCGCATCGAGCTTCAATTTTATAGCGAATCGTACCTGACCGATATCCAGCTCTATCCGAATTTGTCCGCGCGCTCCGTGAAGGTGGAAGCTGGTGTGCAGGGAGCGCTCAGCGGCAGCCTAACGGTATCCGCAGCCAGTTGGAACTCTGAAAACGTGCATACGGTGGCGGAGAAGGAGTATAGCTTCACTTCGCAGACCATTTCGCTTGAATATGCTTTGGGGCAGGACGCGCTGCTATGGAGCGAAGCCACTCCTCATTTGTATACCGTAAGCATCTGTTTGAAGGATGAGAAAGGCGAAATCGTTGACCAGCAGCAGCGAAGCTTCGGCCTGCGGGAATTTAGAACGGATGGAAATAAATTTACAATTAACGGCAGCAAAACGTTCCTTCGGGGCAAGCATGACGGATTGATTTTTCCGCTGACGGGTTATGCGCCGACGGATGTCGAGGAATGGCTGAGAATTCTTGGCATTTCCAAGTCCTATGGCATTAACCATTATCGTTTTCATACGTGCTGCCCGCCTGAGGCTGCGTTTACCGCAGCGGACATGCTGGGGATTTACATGGAACCGGAGCTGCCTTTCTGGGGAACGATTACCGAAGCATCAGATGAGCGCCATAACCAGGCGGAGCAAGACTACTTGATTAGCGAGGGGTATGCTATTCTCAAGGCGTTCGGCAATCATCCGTCCTTTGTCATGATGTCGCTGGGCAATGAGCTGTGGGGCAGCAGAGCCAAAATCGATGCGATTTTACAAGCCTATAAAGCGTTCGACAGCAGGCCGTTGTATACACAAGGCTCCAATAATCATCAATTTTCTCCTGCTATTCTTGAACATGATGATTTCTTCTGCGGGGTGCGTTTCTCGAAGGAGCGGCTGTTCAGAGGTTCTTATGCAATGTGTGATGCTCCGCTAGGCCATGTTCAGACCGACGTTCCAGGTACGTTAAAGGATTATGACGATCAAATTGTGCCGCCAGATTTTCATCATAACGAGGGCGCGTCGGGTGATGCAGGGGGCGTTATTCAAATC
The DNA here is from genome assembly GCF_059609455.1 of Paenibacillus liaoningensis. Lineage (NCBI taxonomy): Bacteria > Bacillati > Bacillota > Bacilli > Caryophanales > Paenibacillaceae > Paenibacillus > Paenibacillus liaoningensis. The sequence continues at coordinate 300,075 of NZ_JCAALU010000003.1, read as the reverse complement.
CAGTACGGCACGGAAGCGAAAGCTGTCCAGCTCGGCGACGCCTCGGGGGAATGGATTCCCCACATTCCGGTCATTTCCCATGAGATTGGGCAATACGCAACGTATCCGAACTATGGAGAAATAGAGAAGTATACAGGCTCGCTGAAAGCGGAAAATTTTATCATTTTCCAAGAGCGCCTCAGGGAGAAAGGGCTGGATCATCTGGCCAGCCCATACTTTGAAAGCTCAGGGCAGCTGGCAGTAGCCTGTTATAAGGAAGAGCTGGAAGCTGCTTTTCGCTCCAGAAAGCTTGCCGGCTTTCAATTGCTCGACCTTCAGGATTTTAGTGGACAAGGAACGGCGCTCGTTGGCATATTAGATGCCTTTATGGATTCCAAGGGGTTGATTACGCCTGAGGAATGGCGGACCTTCTGCAGCGATGCCGTCCTTATGGCGAGGTTTGCTAAATACAACTATACGTCGACCGAACGCTTTGAGGCTCATGTGGAATTGTGCTGGTATAGAAATCAGCCGCCCGGTGCAATCAAGCTCCAGTGGGAGCTGGCGGATGGACAGGGGGTACTGGCGTCCGGTACGGCTGAGGTGGAAATATGGGAGGAGCAAAATGACATTGATATTTGCGACCTGAGCATTGAAATGCCCGCTGTTGATGTGATGACCAAAGCTGTGCTTTCCCTGCGGATTTTGGAGACGGATATTCGCAAGTCCTATGACCTCTGGATTTATCCGCAGCAGGTTGAAGCGGAGCTGTCCAAAGTCCATCGTTTTGAGTCGCTTACGGCTGAGGCTCTTGCTTTATTAAAGCAAGGAGAGAAGGTATGGCTGATGCCGAAGCCGGAGCATATAAGCCATGGTATCGAAGGCTTCTATAGTACCGATTTCTGGTGCTACCCGATGTTTCGGTCCATCTCGGAGAGCATGAACCGTCCGGTTCCCGTCGGCACAATGGGGCTTCTCGTCGACAACAGCCACCCGGTCTTCCGGGACTTTCCGTGCGAGCCGCATTCAACTTATCCTTGGTGGAGCATCGTATCCCATTCAAAGTCGATTATTATGGACGGTACGAGCAAAGAATGGAGCCCTATCGTACAGACCATCGACAATTTTGAGCGCAATCACAAATTAGGTTTTCTGTTCGAATGCCGCGTAGGAAAAGGCAAGCTGCTTATTTGCTCGCTCGACGCGGATAAGGTGCTAGAAACACCGGAAGGAAAACAGTTTTTGTCCAGTGTGATCAAATATATGGAATCAGAGCAGTTCAAGCCGCAGTACGAAGCCAGCGTGACGGAGCTGCTGGAGCTTATTCAATAAAAGTAGTTTAGGGTAAAAAGAATAACCGCTTGCCTTCTCTGGAATGGCAAGCGGTTATTTTTTGCTTACCCGCGAAGACCGTCGCATAGGATCGACACGACACGGTCTGGAAAAGTACCGCCGTCCCCGGTCGCTTGCAAAATGCCAATAAGCAGCATTTTGATATCCTCAAGGCGAGCATCCGCCCGAACGGAGCCGTTTTGCTTGGCACGGGCGAGCAGCTTGTCGATCCCTTGCCAAAAATCTCGCGCAACGTCCGAACGACCAGCCTCTACATTCAGACTGCTGACAAGGGCATCGGTGATCGCCTTGTTTGCAATCCCCTCGCGTATAATGGTTGCAAAATATTGAAAGAACGCTTCGCCCGGATCGTCGTGGTCAAGCCATTGCTGGGCTTCTTCCATAAGCCGCGCCTTGTGGCTGACAATGACGGCCCCAAACAAATCTTCCTTCGTTGGAAAATGCCGATAGACGGTTCCTACCCCCACACCGGCACGCCTTGCGATTTCATCCATCGAGACGGAGATGCCTTCGGTCATAAAAACCTGATGGGCGATATGGAGCAGATGATCCCGATTTTTTTTGGCATCTGCCCGCAATGCCTTCTCGGGGGGAGCGGCGATGAAGGACACTGTAGGGTCAGCGTCTCCAGCTGGAATATTTTTTTTAGACATTTTTGAATAACACCTCTTTATAAATATTACATCAATAGCGATTTGTTGACAAACGGAGAATGTTCTCCGTATAATAATAAAAACGGAATGCATCCTCCGTTTATGATGAGAAAGTGGGAGATTAAAAACATATGCAAAATTCACCGAGCAAAAGCGCGCTGTTGGTCATGGATATGCAAAATAGCGTTGTGTCGCGGTACGCAGCTGGCGCGGGGGCACTGCTTCCGTTCCAAAAAGCGATTGAAGCGGCACGCAGCCACGCTATTCCTGTTATTTACGTACGTGTTGCTTTTCGTGCAGGTTATCCCGAGATTAGTGCTAGAAACAAAATGTTTGGGGGCATTGCCAGTCGATCCGGAGGTGTGGCGGCTCCAGAAGCGATGATGCAGATTCATGAAGCCGTGCAGCCTCAAGAAGGCGAGCCGATTGTGACGAAGGTTCGAGTGAGCGCGTTCGCCGGAAGTGACCTTGAGGTCATCCTTCGGTCCCGCCAAATCGACACGCTCATTCTTAGCGGCATCGCCACAAGCGGGGTCGTTCTTTCGACTTTGCGGGAAGCAGCAGATAAGGATTTTGCCCTTACTGTGCTTTCTGACGCCTGTATCGATGCCGACACCGAGGTTCATCGCGTGTTAACCGAGAAGGTGTTCCCCCAACAGGCCGAGGTAATATCTGTCGACGCGTGGGTGGATTCTTTAACCGACTAATGTTCATAAGCAGGAGAACAAGCTATGCTTTATAAGGTATTTATTTCCATATAACTTGTGGATTGCGGTTTTCAAAAACCCAACCCCAAACTGCGAAGGGCGCCCGGATGGGTGCCCTTTGCTTTCGCTTTATAGAGGAAACGTTAAATCGTATCCTAAGTAAGGGCAAGTTTTGATATAATGAGCCCAGGAGGGGGTAGAACATGCACACAATAGAGAGCTTAATGAAGCAATTAGAGCAGCTTGGCATTGACGGCCAAGGAACGCTGCTCGTCCATTCATCGATGAAAAGCATGGGGCCAGTCGAGGGTGGCGCAGACACCGTTCTGGATGCGTTCACCGCCTATATGAAGGATGGGCTGTTGGTGCTGCCCACCCATACTTGGTCCTACATCAATGCGGATAATCCGAAATTTTACGTGGATCAGTCGCCTTCCTGCGTCGGAATTTTGCCCGAGCTTTTTCGCAAGCGGCCTGGTGTGGTGCGTTCATTGCATCCCACTCATTCGGTGGCAGCATTAGGCCTGGATTCAATAGAGTTCACAAACGATGATCATCATTTCGATACTCCCTGCGCTAGAGGCTCTGCATGGGGAAAGCTGCTTGACCGAAGAGCGACGATATTGCTGGTTGGGGTCGATTTAAAGCGCAACACCTTTATTCATGGAGTCGAGGAATGGGTGGACATACCGGGCAGGCTGACGGATGGCCATGAGATGCTGTTCACGGTATTGCCCGATGGAACAGAAATTTCTGTCCCTTCCCGCCGGCATTGCGGGCTGTCGTGGTCACAGCATTTTTGGAAGGTAGACGATGTGCTTGAAAGTAAAGGCGCCATGCATAAAGGGCGGCTAGGCGATGCCGATGTAAGGGTCTGTGATGCGGCTGCGGTAGCGGAAGTAATAACGGAAATGCTCAAGGAAAATCCAGATTTGTTCTCGGATAATCATCCATTGGATCATGAATAGGATTGTAAGAAAGGGCCGTCCGGCAACGGCTGGCCCTAAGGCAAGACCCTCGTAAAACTTTCGGAATTTCTCCCCAAAACAACGTTTTCTCTTCCCATAGCTCAAATATGAAACGTTCAAGCATCGGCAATACAAAGGAATGTATGAAGAAATAGGACAGAGGTTGGCTGGACTGCCATTGTGTGGGCTAGCTCACGGTCTTGACTGTATGATAAGATGTGGTTAATTTAACCAAACCTATTTGATAATATCGTAGCTGTCGAATCAAAAAAGGAGAAAATTTGTGAGCCCATTAGCATGGTATGATCTCTTTTTATTCATCCTCTTGTTTGTCGTATATATTTATGTTTTTGCTACCGTTAGGATTACGAACTTACATAAGGTGTATTTCTTATTTCATTTTTTAATGATGCTTTGGCCGGTGTGCCAATTTGCTACAGATCTGACCGACGATCCGCAGTTACAGTTGTTTTATGTAAATATGTCTTTTGTGGCCCTCTCCTTGTTGGGAAGCGGTTGGCTTCTGCTCACGATCTTTCTTACCGGGAATGCAGACAAGCTGGGAAATAGGAGACTATTTTTATTATTTGCGCCTGCGGTTATTGCAGCAGTTGGTGTCATTATAAATCCGTTTAATCTTTTTGTAGCTCCGATGAGGGGCGGTTACGTCGATAGAGCATATGGCATATGGTTCTGGATTGTGATCGCTATTCTATTGAGCTACTTTTTTGCTTCTCTCTTTGTTTTATTTGGGGCATTACATTCTTCAAGAACGTCACCCATGATCAAAAATCAAGTGAAGATTACGCTGTGGGGCATATTCGTGCTGGCCACTTTTGCCGGTATTGACGCTATTCTTAATGTGGTGTTAAAGCAGTGGCTGCCGATCATTCCAGGATTTACTTCTCTAGGCATTTTTCTTTCAGATCTATTTTTCGTATATGTCATTAAAAAATACAATGTGTTTGATCTTGTTTCCATCGCCCATGAGGACGTCATCAATACGATTCCATATGGAATCCTTGTATTAGATGAGAATGAATCCATTATTGAAGTTAACAAAGCTTTACGATCGTCTATGGATTTAAATGTGGGTGACTATTTTGATATGGAGACGTTTCTTGGCACTGTTCATGTAGAGGGCAGCAGCAAGGAATTTCTGGAGCGTTATAAGCAAAAGGAAAATACGTTGTCTCAAATTGAAATCGTCGCCCAGCGCGATATCGAACGTCATTTTATTGTACAAGCTTCCCCAATTGTTGATTCTTACCCGATGCAAATCGGCCATATGATTACGTTCCAGGATGTCTCGCAAGAGCGCTTTTATGTTCAAGAAATGAATCGGCAAAATGAGATCCTCCAGGAGCGCAATCATTCACTGGATCGCATCCGTAATGAGTTATCTGAAGCTAATCGAAAGCTTGAAGAATTAGTTCTTACGGACAGTTTAACCAACTGCTACAATCGCCGTTATTTGACCCAACAGTTGACTCATGAGGTTATAACCAATATTCAATATAAAACGCCATTTTCACTCATCCTGTTTGATATTGATTTCTTTAAAGCGATCAATGACCGCTTTGGGCATGTAATAGGGGATGAAGTTCTTTATCGTACGGCTCAAGCCGTCAAACAATCCATTCGCGGTACCGATATTTTAGCCCGATATGGGGGGGAAGAATTTATGATCTACCTTCCGCATACTAAGCGCCAGTTGGCAGAGCAATTAGCGGAACGAGTGAGATTAGCGGTAGAGTCGAACTACATTTTGGTAGAGCATGAAGTCAAGCAGGTTTCGATCACGGTAAGCGTGGGCATTTTATCCATTGAGGACTTTGATCATGAGCATGTGCCGGACAATCCGGAAGGCTATTTAATTCAACTTTTTGCTGCAGTAGATAAAGCCCTTTACCAAGCGAAGCAAAATGGACGCAATCGGATCGAATTCGCAGATTTCCAAAGTGTTTCTAATCCTAAGCTGAAGCAATTGTATTGAATAATTATTTGATTTAATTGGGAGAATCAACAGCAGGGCGTTTCGGATATTATATTGAAATAGATGCCTTACGACGGGACACTATAGCAAAAAAATGAGATCGCTGCCTTCGCAGATGGTCTCATTTTTTTGCTATAGTAACGGGCAGTATTCTGTGGGGGACCATAAATATTAGAACTGATGAAGAACAGAGAAAAGGAATATTGGAATGTAGAAAAGTTCCAACGAGGAGGCAAAAGTACAACAATAGTCTTCAGGGTGGAATGATTTTTTCGCGTTTGTGGCACAAATTGACTTTGATTCTGTAGGTGAGGTATACTTTTCGTGTATCAGAAAAAGGGTTTTTTATTAAAATTTGGATGAATTAGGCTTAGATTGATTTCGGAATGAGCGGGTTTCTCTTCGTCAATTTTCACTAGTTTTGTCCCTGGCCGAATCGTAGATTACCACACGTATTCTATATGTTGGAAGGAGATGGTGGCATTGAATTCAAGAGGCACGATCGAGCAGAAGATGCTTACACCGGAGTTTAAACAGAATCCCTACCCCGTCTATGAAAAATTACGAGCCAGCAATCCTATTTTTAAGCAGTTTTTCCCGAATGGCCATTATGGCTGGATCGTAACCAAATATGAGGACGCCGTGGAAGTGCTCAAGGACCAGCGTTTTATTAAAGATATAGCTAAAGTCAGCAGTATTGAGCAAAAGAGTGTAATAGGAAAAAATATGCTGTTCTCGGATCTGCCGGATCATAAACGCTTACGTAGCTTTGTGCAAAAAGGCTTCACTCCCCAAATCATTGCGGGGAAGCGAGAACACATCCAGAAAATAGCCGATGAGCTTCTCGATGCGGTGGCCGCTGGACCTACCATGAATCTGATTGACGATTATGCGTTCCATCTTCCTATTATTGTCATTTGCGAAATACTAGGTATTCCTGCTGAGGATCGTGAGCAATTTCGAAGCTGGTCAAATACCATTATTGAAGCCTCCTTTGAGGAGAGCAGCCGGGAAGCCTCTTTGCAGGCCCAAGATGAATTCGTAGCTTATCTTAAAGAGCGATTCGACTTTGTACGGGAACATCCCTCAGATGATTTGATCAGCCAACTGGTGGTCGCAGATGAAAGTGGAGATCAATTGACAGAAGGAGAGCTATATGGGGTCGTTACCCTGCTCATTATTGCTGGTCATGAAACAACGGTCAACCTGATCGGCAATGGCGTGCTTGCCCTGTTGGAACACCCGGAGCAGCGCGAGCAGCTGTTGCAGCATCCTGAATACATTCATGGCGCTATTGAAGAAATGCTCCGCTACAACGGGCCTGTCGAATTCAGTACGGGCCGCTGGGCAAGCGAGGATCTGGAATTCAAAGGCCATATGATGAATAAAAATGACATGGTCATCGTAGCTCTTGATTCTGCGAATCGTGATCCCGAGCATTTTAACCAGCCCGATGTATTCGATATATTCCGGGGCAAAAGCCAGCACCTGGCGTTTGGCAAAGGAATTCATCTCTGTCTGGGCGCGCCTCTCGCAAGGCTGGAAGGAGAAATCGCCATTAATACGCTGCTCCGGCGCTTCCCGAGGCTTGAGCTTCAGGCTAATATTGCCGAATTGGAATGGAGACCGGGGATGATTGTGCGCGGAGTTAAAGAAATACCGTTGTCCATTTAGAGCGGCTAACCACATGTTATGTTTTCACGGCTGCCTGCGGGCAGCTTTATTCTTTTTTCACATTTCGGCCCTTTAGTAGAAATGCCATCCGGACGGGTATTTAACTTTGCGGATCATGAAGAAAATGACTTCGCTGTCATGGGAAAAAAGTAAATACGGCTCAATAGAGCTGAACCGACACCACTTAAGGTGGCCGACTATAATAGTCGGTCGCCTTTTTTATTCCTTTTTTGGAACTCCCCAAAAGTTATTGTTGTTTGGTTGTATAGACGGCTATGCCATTTGCCCTTAAGATAAAGCTATTCTATTCATGAATTAATGCACGCTTTGAGTTTGAGCAACAAACGGGGGTGTAGGATGAACGGAAATTTTAAGCTTAGCCCTATGCGGGCTTCCACATTTTTACGGAAATTATCTATTAAGCATCGACTGTTAATTGCCTTCCTGATTACCTCGCTTCTGCCTGTCGTCTCCGTAGCGCTTTATTCAAACCTTAGATATGAGGCGTCTATTTCAGAAAAACTAAGCACATCCACCCTTCAAGTGTTGTCCGAATCCGCGACGAATGCATCCAGAGAACTTGCGCAATACGAGACCCTTAGTGAATCCATTATTATAAACAGCCTGATACAAAGCGGGCTCCAGCATATGAACAGCATGACGGATTTTGAGAAATACGGCTTGCAGACCGATATTAAAGATGCTCTGGGGGAGCAAGTGTTTCGCCTAAGCAATATTTCGAATGTCGTGATTTTGACTAATGAGAGCGACATCTTTTTTGATCTGGGATATGAATGGTATCCGAAAAACCAAATCGCGGATTCCCTGCAAGGCATAACGGAAACGGCTGGCAACATAAAGTGGACGTATCTGCATTCCAACCGGGGCTCGGATAAAATTGCTTTGAGCCGCATTATTTTTTCCCAGGATAATCTGAATCAAACGTTGGGCTACCTCGTTATCGTCATTGATGAAAAGGTGTTCTCGCGCAATACTTTTGAGCATGTGGACCTTGGAAAAGGAGGCAGGCTCTACATTACGGATCATAGCGGCGTCGTCGTGTCCTCCGTGTCGCCTTCGATTCCCCATGGGCAGACGTATAACCAGCAAGAAGTATTTAGCGCCATGATGTCCAATGGGCCCAGCAAAACCTTTTATGCGAAAGTCGATGGGGAACGCGTACTTGTAGGCAGCGCCTATATCCGGTCAGCAGACTGGCATATGATTGGCCTGATTCCGCATTCGTATATCATTTCGGAGCTTTCTGCGATTAGAGGAAGCTTGCTGTATATTTGCTTGTTCATCCTGCTGCTAGCCGGACTGCTGGCCATGTGGATTTATCGCAGCATTAATCGGCCGATGCGCGATTTGCTCCAATATGCGACCCAAATTAAGCTTGGCAGGCTGGAAACCCGGCTCGGTCCGACACATTCCGACGAAATGGGGCGGTTATCCGAAACGATCAATCAAATGGTCGCACGGCTCAAAATGCTGATTTATCAAGTCGAAGAGGAGCAGCAGGCGAAGCGCGAGGCAGAGCTGAAGATGCTTCAAGCTCAAATCAACCCTCACTTTCTGTTCAACACGTTAAATTCTTTGAAATGGAGCGCAATGATGAGCGGGAACGAAAATGTGGAGCAAGGGATCGCGTCTTTATCCGAGCTGCTTCATAATACGATTTTGGATACGGAAGAAATGATTACGCTGGAGAAGGAAATCGACAACTTAATGCATTATGCCGTCATCCAGCGCATGAGATATGGCGACTCGTTTAAACTCGCATGCCGCATGAGCGATGATCAGCTTTATCAGTGCCAAGTTCCGCGCTTCATTCTTCAGCCGATTGTAGAAAATTCAATCTTGCATGCGGGCAGCGGGGAAGGCCGCAGAGTACATATTACCGTAGACGGCTCGATTAACGAGGGCAGGCTGCTGCTTCAAATTTCCGATGATGGCAAAGGCTTCGATATGGCCGAGGTGCAGGAGCGGAAGCATTCCCATGACAAGCTGTCAGGGATAGGGATGAGCAATGTAGAAGAGAGAATACGCCTTCATGTAGGAAAGCAATACGGGATTAAAATCTCAAGCGAGCCAGGTCGCGGGACGCAAACGTTAATCAGCTTGCCAATGACGATGAAGGAAGGGGTAGAACATGTATAAAGTCATTATCGTAGATGATGAGATGATCGTTCGTCATGCTGTCAAAACCATCATTAAATGGGAGGATAGCCGCTTCGAATACGCAGGCTCTGCTTCGAGCGGGGTATCGGCGATGGAGCTCGTAAGAAGAACCAAGGCGGATATCGTCATTACCGATATTAAAATGGCTGAAATGGATGGCCTTAAGCTGATTAAAAGCTTGCTGGCGGACGGATTTAAAGGCGAAGTTCTCGTCTTAAGCAACTATAATGATTTTGATCTCGTGCGCGAGGCGCTCAAGTTCGGCGCCTACGATTATATGCTCAAGCTTACGTTGAAGACCGAAACGTTTATGCAGACGCTTGAAGAAATGGCGGCTAAGCTGGATGCCAAACGGAGTTATTTTCAACCCCAGACAACGACTGTAGAGCAGGCCGATGATGAGCTGGCGCAGCTGTATGATTTATTGAAAAAGCATGATCAAGCTGAGGAGCCTCAGCTGAACGGGAATATTTTTAATCAAAAGGAAAGGCAAGCGATCTCTCGGCTACAGGGCTTATGCGGTTATACATTTACGCTATATATGCCAGAAGGCGAGCACGCTAATCATCAGGTGATAGACTTTCATGAAACGTTAGAGAAGCTTGCCGAGGGGCTGTTCCCGAACAAGCATTTTTTATTTGTATTTCATCCCCGCCCGAACCGTTACACCTTAATCCTCTCCACTCCCTTGCTCCAAAATATTGTCGATCCTGAAGAAATAGCCCAACGTTTGATTAAGCTGTCGGAAATGTATTATGGCCAAGTGATTAGCGTCATTTATGGGCAGCCAGCAACGTCATTTAAACATCTCATCGAGCAAATGAGCTTGATTAGGCAGGCCGAGGCGCTTCGCTTTTATACGGCGTATCAAGCAGGGTGCCAGTCCAATACCAGGCTAGCCGCAGATACGAATGAGCGGTTTCGTGAAGCAGAAGCCCAGCTGCGGGAGTGCTTGCGCGGCTCTGGCGATGGCGCGATTGAACGGTGGGTGGAAAAAGCTTTTTTATTAATGGAATCCGCCGCCGAGCATGGCATTCATTCGAAATCGCTAAAGCGCATAGTAGCAGGGGGCATTTGGGGGCTTTCTAATGCGGCAGCCTTACAAATGGACACGCCGTGGAATGAGAAGGGCTGGATTGAAAAAGTCGAAGCAGCGGACTCGGATTCCAGCTTAAAGCTGATCATCAAAGAGCTTTCGGATGAAATTCTGGACTCTTTAGGACAAGGAGCGCAGCTTGCTGCATCCACTTCTACCTTGCGCCAGGAAATACGGCAAGCGTTGGCCTACTTAAATAAACATTTTGCGGATCGCGTGTCGATTTCGGATGTAGCGTCCTATGTGGGACTGTCTGAGCCGTATCTTTGCCAGCTGTTCAAGGCAGAAACGGGGAGCAGCATTTTGACCAGGCTCAATGAAATCCGCATGAACAGAGCCTATGACATGCTCCTGTCTGGCAAGTATCTCGTGAAGCAGGTTGCCATTGAGGTGGGCATTCCAGATCCGTTTTATTTTAATCGCCTATTTCGAAAACGCTACGGCCATCCCCCGAAAAATGTAAAAAGCATGCCGCCCGTCTAATCATGAAAATCTTAAAATTGTCCATACTCATCCGCTCTTTTGTTCATTTAGCGACGCTCCTTGCGAACTTATAATGAAGTTCATTACAAATGAAAGGGGTCACTAAATCAATGGAAAAAAAGAATTGGTTTGCTTTTGCAGCTGTAGCGATCGCCCTTACTACGACGTTAGCCGGCTGCGGATCGGGCAACAGTCCGAGCAATGAAGCGACACCGCCATCCTCTGCCGCCCCATCGGCTTCGGATACAGCTGCTGCATCTCCGTCTGAAGGCGCTTCGCCAGCAAGCGGCAAAACGTTTGAAAATCCAGAGCTGGACGTTGCCGTCTTCCAAGGCGGCTATGGCCGGGAATTTTGGGATAGCGCTGCCGAGGCGTTTATGCAGGATTACCCCGGGACTAAAATCAACATTACCGCCAGCCCGAAAATCGGCGAGCTCATTCGGCCGAAAATCGTTGCGGGCAATCCGCCCGATTTTATGTACATTTCCGGCAGCGACAATACGCCGCTTGTGAACGGGCTGATTAAAGACAAAGCGCTGCTTGATTTGACGGAAGTATTCGAGGAATTGACGCCAGAGGGCACCCCGCTTAAGGATAAAATTCTCGACGGCGTTCTGAATTCCCGGGCAACGTCCCCGTATGATGATGGCAAAGTGTATTTGGCCCCTTATAACTTTGGCGTCATGGGCCTGTGGTATAACAAAGCGCTGTTTGAGGCGAAAGGAATGACGCCGCCTAAAACATGGGATGATTTCTTTGCTACAAATGCGGCGGCTAAAGAGAACGGACGCGCTTTATTTACGTACCAAGGCATTTATCCAGGCTACCTGGAGGAAATGATCGTTCCTGCCATTTATGCAGCGGGCGGCATGGAAGCATTGAACCAATTTTTCGACTACGATCCTGAGTTTTGGAAAAGCGATACGTATAAGCAGGTATGGGGGCTCATGGAGAAAATTGCAACCGAAGAAAATGCATTGATGACGGGCACCGTTGCGCTTAACCATACGCAATCGCAGACGGCGTTCCTTCAAGGCAAAGCGATGTTTATTCCAAACGGCAGCTGGTTTGAGGATGAAATGAAGGATGCGCCGCGCGAGGAAGAGTTCAGCTTCGGTTATTTAGGCGTTCCTTCGTTTGGAGCAGACAAACCGGTATCGGCCCTGACGAATGTGGAAACGGTAGTCATTCCGGCGAAAGCTAAAAATCCAGAGCTTGCCAAAGAATTCCTCAAGTACTTGTACACGGATAAGATCGTTCAGCTCAATGGCGACAAGGCTAAAGCAGTTATGGCGGTCAAAGGCGCGCCGGATCTCGTTAAATCGTATATTACGGAGACGACCTACAACGTATATAAGGCGGCGGATGACGGCATGCTTGCGGTCAATGGCGCCTTTAAGCCGGTCGCTAAAGGCAGCAAATTCAACCCTAGTGATGAAGTCTATAAGCCATTTTCCTCGATTATGAGCAAGCAGATGACCTTGGATGAATATGCTGCCAAGCTGTATAAGGTGTATTCGGAAATTCAGAAGGAGCTTGAGGCTGCTGGAGCCTAACGGGCGGCAGGCAGGATGAGATGAGGGTTTACCTCAGGCTCATCCTTTTTTATGTTTGCAAGTTCATGATTCATAAACCTGAAGGATTTTATGATTTCCTGCATTTTTCGATGAACAGCTAAAAATCCTCTATATGAATCTGCCTTTTTGTTCATTTGATTAACGCTCTTATGAATTTATACTGAAGCTCAGCTGGCAAACCTAGCTGGCAAACCAGCTTGCGCTCCAAATGATGTGGCTTCGCCGTCTCATTCAAAGATCGACAGATTTTCGATTGGAGAGGGGCTGATGAGCATGTAGCGATATCTGGAAATGCAATATGAAAAAAAGGAAGGCAATCCATTGCTCCATTGTTCAGCTTTGCGTCTGAATCAAATACATGTGGGAGGAAGCAATAGAATGAAAAAACGCATGTCAGGCTTATTGGTATTGCTGATTTTATGTTCCTCTATTTTCATGATTGGGCCGGTGGCGGTAAGTGCAGCAAATACGACGTATTATATTGATTCTGCTGGTGGGAATGATGCGAATAATGGCACCTCGACCACTACTGCTTGGAAAACGCTAACGAAAGTGAATGCGACGACGTTCCAGCCTGGTGACCAAATTTTGTTTAAATCGGGCGGGGGATGGAACGGGCAGCTGTGGCCTAAGGGCTCAGGAGCAGCAGGGTCTCCTATCAAAATCGATAAATATGGCGGAACCGCTAAGCCGATCATTAATGGCGGCGGAACGCAGAGGGATTATCAAGCGACGGGCGCCGTTATGCTGCGCAACCAGCAGTATTGGGAAATCAGCAATCTTGAAGTGACGAATGACGACAACTTTAACGTAGATTTGGTAACGACTACTTATGCAAACAGCAAGCCCACCAACATAAGAGACGGCATTCTGGTTGTGCTGGATACGAATCAAGTGGCGGCAGGCGGCGACACGATCATGGATCATATTTATATTCATGATAATTACGTGCATGATGTCGATAGTCCGAACGAATGGCCGAACCAGTATGGCAACGCCTCGTTCAATGGCGGCATTATGTTTTATGTCATTGGCGCTTTAAAGGCCAACATGACGTTCAATGACGTCAGAATTGAAAATAACACCATCGAGAAGGTCGATCTGCTCGCCATTGCCAATTTCAATTACACGACGACAACGGCGTTCCAAGACGAAATCGAACCGTATAACTTGTGGCAAACGAATATTTATATTGGGCACAACTACATGCGCAATATCGGCCAAGGCGCGATTGATGTATGTGATGCGAAGGGCGCAATTATCGAATACAACGTCGTAGATGGCTGGTCCAAGCGCTATAACGCGGAAAGCGCAGGCATTTATCCGTGGAAATCTCAAAATGTAACGTTCCAAAACAACGAGGTTTACGGCGGACCAACGACGACGGGAGCTAATAACGGAGATGGAACCGCCTTCGATTTTGATTCGCCGAACAGCAATATCGTCTATCAATTCAACTATACCCATAACAACCCCATGGGCTGGATGTCTTATCTGGGCCGAAGCAGCAATAATATTGCCAGATACAACATTAGTGACGATAACGCTGCCTATTTGATCAAATTTGGCTGGTTCGACGTCGATAGCTCGGCTACGTATTTCCTGAACAACGTCTTTATTTATAACGGCGGCGTAACGAAATTTACGAATTCCAACGCTAACCTTGCCTCTACTTATTTCAAAAGTGTGCCGTATTATTTTTACAATAACGTTTTTTATGACAAAAATACCCCTTCCTCCAGCTTTTGGCCGAGCAGCTCCGGCAGCTATGGAACGGCTGTATTTAGAAACAATGCGTTTTATGTAACTACCGGCAGCCATGCGGCTGGCGAACCGAATGATCCGGCGAAGGTGATTGCGCCGCCTCAAATGGTTAACCCGGGGCAAGCGCCGACTTTAGGAGCCAATGGCTTTACAAGCGGCGCCACCGTATGGGATGGCTACAAGCTGCAAGCCACTTCTCCACTCATAAATGCCGGTTATAATGTTCCGCAATTAGGAACGACCGACTTTTATGGAAATGCATTATTTAATGGGGCAGCTCCGGATATAGGCGCTTTTGAATCGACCGTCACAGGCGGCGGAGGCGGTGGACCGACATCGGTCACGGTAGGTGGAACGGTAACAGCGAGCTCCACAAGCAGCCCGTCAGGAGAAGAGAAGGAGAAGGCCTTCGATGCGAATATTTCGACCAAATGGCTCATCACAACCGGAACAGGCTGGATTCAGTACAAATTTGTAACCGGTGTCTCTCATATCGTGACCTCGTATGCGATAACGTCCGCTAACGATGTGCCGGCGAGGGACCCGAAAAACTGGACGCTGCAAGGCTCGAACGACGGAACGAACTGGACGACGCTGGATACACGCACGAATGAAGCATTTGCCACCCGTTTCTTGACCAAGACGTATACGTTCAGCAATTCAACTGCTTACTCGTATTATCGCTTGAACGTAACGGCGAATAGCGGCGGTGCAGCACAACTGCAGCTCGCTGAGATCGGTTTATTCACTTAAAAAGGAAGGCAGTGGCCGCC
Organism: Paenibacillus liaoningensis; assembly: GCF_059609455.1. Taxonomy (NCBI): domain Bacteria; kingdom Bacillati; phylum Bacillota; class Bacilli; order Caryophanales; family Paenibacillaceae; genus Paenibacillus; species Paenibacillus liaoningensis. Next base: position 284,871 of record NZ_JCAALU010000003.1, on the reverse strand, counting down.
GTTTATCGTTCAAATATAGGAAAGGATATGATTTTCCCATCCATTCTCTATATTTCTCGGAATGAAACGAGCTGCGCCGCCAAAGGACGGCGACAGCCGTTTCACCTTAGCACGGCGGCTTCTGCAAATCAATAATACGCCCATAGTAGACCATTGTGCTGCAAAAGCAAAAGGACAGCAAGCATGAGCGCAGTACGTGCAGCAAGGGGAAGGAATGAAAACGATGACCATGAAAACCAAAAGAACCTTTTTCATCCTCGTATGTTTATTGCCAGGACTATTGCTGTTCTCCTTGTTTAAGGTGTACCCTACGTTTCAAATTTTTCAAAAGTCGCTGTACCTGTGGACGGGGTTAAGTGATGAGCCGAAATATATCGGGCTTAAAAATTTTACGGATATGCTTCACGATGAGACGTTTCTGCTGTCTATGCGCAATACGGGCTTCTTAATGCTGGTCGTGCCAATTATTACGATTATGATCGCTTTAATTAATGCCTCTATTTTAACGCAATCGAAGCTCAAGGAACGCGGCTTTTACCGCACCGTTTTCTTTTTTCCAAGCATCTTGTCATTCGTTGTTATCGCCATTCTGTGGTCCTTTATTTATCACCCTACGATGGGCTTTGTGAACACTGGCCTAGAGATGATTGGACTTGGGGAGTGGGCGAAGCCGTGGCTGGGCGACCAGCGCACCGTCCTTTGGGCATTGGCGATTACCTTGATCTGGCAGGCGGCCGGGTATTACATGGTCATGTATATGGCAGGAATCGACAGCATTTCGCCGGAGCTTTATGAAGCTGCCGACCTTGATGGGGCAACCCGCATACAGCAATTTTTCCGCATTACGATTCCGATGCTGTGGGAGATCATTCGCGTCACGATTATTTTCAGCATTAACGGTGTCCTTAGCATTAGCTTTATCATAGTTTCGATTATGACGGGGGGCGGGCCTGATCGGCATTCGGAAGTTGTGATGACTTATTTATATGCCCAAGCTTTCACGAACTCGAATTTTGGCTATGCGATGGCGATCGGGGTTGTCGTATTTGTAATATCGATGCTGCTCGCGCTTGTAAGCAATAAATTAACGGAAAGGGGATCGTATTAACATGTCCTCTTTAACAGCCATTCCGGGGAAAATCGTTCTTCGCCTCTTTCTGCTCGTGCAGGCGCTCTTAGTCGTCTATCCGCTTGTATGGAATGTACTGGCGTCCTTCAAAACCAATACGGAGGTTATGGAAAGCCCTTGGCGGCTGCCGTCGAGCCTAAATTGGAGCAATTACGTTCATGCTTTTACGACGGCGAAAATGGGCGACTACATGATCAACTCCGTTATTATCGTTCTATTATCGATGGCGGTGCTGCTGCTTGCGGCGGTTCCCTCTGCCTATGTGCTGGGGAGGATGCAATTCCGCTTGCGTGGATTTATAGCGCAATTTTATATGGCAGGGCTGTTTATTGGGGGCGTGTATATTATTGTGCCGCTGTTCATTTTAATGAATGAATGGCATATGCTCGATAATCGCTTTTGGTTAAGCACCGTTTATGCGACGGGCAGCTTGCCTTTTTCTATTTATTTGCTCACCGGCTTCATGAAGTCGATTCCGCACGATTACGAGGAAGCGGCCATGATGGATGGCTGCGGCTATTTTGGCATATTGCTGCGCATTATTGTGCCGATGGCCCGGCCGGGCATTATTACGCTGACCGTCTTCAGCTTCTTCGATTTTTGGAATGAATACGTGCTGGCTATGACCTTCATTACGAGCGACAGCAAGAAAACGATTCCGGTTGGCTTGTCTAATTTGATGCAAATCCAGCAATTTGCTACCGATTGGGGCTCTCTTTTCGCCGGCCTAGTCATTGTGCTTGCACCTACCATTATTGTATACGCGCTGCTGCAAAAAAAATTAACGAATGGCATGTCGCTTGGCGGAGTGAAGGGTTGAGTGAAGGGCCGAGTGAAAGGCGGAGTGAAGGGCTGAGTGAAAGGCCGAGTGAAAGGCGGAGTGCAGCTTTAACTGAGAGGAACGGGGGATATCGGATGCGAATGGAGGAGACGGATGAATCGGAGAGGGTCTAACCAAATGTTTTTCAACACAGCTAAGTCTCGAATTGTGCTATTTGCTGTCGTTGTTGGAGTAGTGGCGGTTATTTCAGTCGCAGGGTTCGCAGCCTTGTTGCCCTCCGAGCCTCAAGGAGAGGAGATCATCCTAGAGGTGGGCGGCTTGCCTGTCACCGAAGCCGAATTTCTGCTTTATATGGAGAAGGAAAAAGGGGCCGTCACCAACTATTTCAACGTAACCTATGGGGCCGAAGATAGTGAAGCCTACTGGACGGAAACGTTCGGAGCAGAGCGTCCAATTGATAAGCTTAGACAGCAAGCAATGGACGAGGCTGTCAAAGGAAAAACCTTGCAGCTGCTGGCCGTAGAGCATGGGCTTGTGGCAGACAGCTCCTTTCGAAGCTTCGTTGAACGTTGGGAGAAAAACAATGCAGAGCGGGGCGAAAGCAAAGAGCAGGGGAAGGCAATTTTTGGCCTGGCCCAATACGATCTCAGCCAATATTATTTCTACTCCTTAAGCCAATTAAGGCTGGACCTTGAGGAGAAGCTGGGAGAAGGGGCATTAAAGGTAACGAAGGACGAAGTGAAGGACCGTTATCAATTCCATGCTGCAAAGTTTGAAAATCAAATCCAAATTACCTTTAATGAACTGTCCGTCTCCTACAGCAAGGAAGAACGGGAAGCGGCAGGCGAGAAAATAAAGCTGGCTCTTAAGCAGCTAGACTCCGGCACGCCTTTTGCAGAAGTGGGGAGGAAGTACGGCAAAAACGGCATACGCCAGAGCTCGCTCGTTCTAGAGCAGCAAGCCTCTCCGCTCAAGGCCGACACCTTGCTGAAGCAGGCTGCTGAAACATTAAGGGTTGGCGAGCATTCTGCCATTATTGATCAGGGCAGCAGCTTCTCCATTATTCAGCTGATCGACAAAAATGAACAGTATGCGGTTCCCCTTGCGAGTCTGGAGTCCCAGCTGCAAAGCGAAGTGCTTCATCATAAATTCGAGCGTTATTTTGAGGAAAAGGTAAAAGCAGTGGACATTACGGTAAATCAAGAGGCCTTTGATCGGTTGAAGGCAGGAGCGTGAACAGCCAAATAGGAGTAGGAACAGCTGCGCAGGGAGATGAACAGCCAGAAAGGAGTAGGAACAGCCGCGAAAGGACATGAATAGCCAGAAAGGAGTAGGAACAGCCGCGAAGGGACATGGATAGCCAGACAGGAGTAGGAACAGCCGCGAAGGGACATGGATAGCCGCACAGGAGCATGAATTGCTAAACAGGAACATGAACAGCCACACAGGTGTTTAAAACGCCAAATAGGAGCACGGACAGCCAAACTTGAGTAACTAGGTGTGTATGTAAACCGGAGCTGGGGTGCAACTCCTTGCTGCGTGTTTATTCAAGACTAATCTCATCTGATGATTCAAGGAAAGGGGAACCTTAATTTGCGATTGTAACTGAGAGCACTGTAGCTCAGAGCGCTTTAGCTGAAGCACTGTAGCTGAGAGCACTGTAGCTGAGAGCAAGTTAGCTGAAGCACTGTAGTTGAGAATTCGAAGCTCGGGATGCTCACTGCTTTTTTGGAGGACTGAGGTTCCGCTATTCTGGCTTTTGACCCGATTTCTGGCCTTAAGCGGACAGGAAATCCGTTATTGCCCTCCGTACCCCGCCAAAATGGCCGATTGTGGAGCATTAGCGTCTCCTGAGTCCGCAGCCTGTGCCATAACCCTGATATTGTTGAAATAGCGTCTGCTGTGTCCGCCGAGTCTAGCTTTGTGCCGGGTGCAAACCCCGAATCCCCGAATCCCTGAAACGAAGAGCATGAAGCTGCCTTTCGGTATGTATGATCGCCTTGACAAGGGGGGCACATATCCAAGTCCGGTTTCAAGCCGTTGTATTTAAAACGAGGCTGTCCGGAGGTCATTTCTGACCTTTCGAGACAGCCTCGCTTCATTTTTTACCATAAATATCCTATTATCCGCGATAGCTTAACGTCCAGATAGAGCTGTAACAAATGCGCTCAAAGGAGCAGCCGGACGTCCAAGCAGCGTTTCCAGATCATTGCTCTCTACATCGAGGGAGCCTTCACGGATTGCGCCTTGCATATCCACAAACATCGCTACGACAAAATCAGGCAATCCGGCTTGAGTCAATGCTTGGCCGAATGCAGCATCGTCTACATCCACGACGTTGATCTCTTTGCCCAATGCTTCGCCAGTGATAGCTGCCAGCTCAGCTTGCGTACGAGGCTTGCCCGACAGCTCGTAAACGGTATTGTCATGTCCTTCGCCAGCTAGAACAGCCGCCGCCGCTTCGGCATAATCACTGCGCAATGCCCAGCCTGTGCGAGCAGTTCCTGCGGCATTCAGCCATGGAGCGCCATGAATGGCGCCCTGCACGCTGCCTGCTTCGTTTTCAACATACCAATTGTTCCGCAGCAGCGAATAGGGAATGCCCGTCGCCAGAATGGCTGCTTCCGCAGCGCGATGTACTTCTGCGAGCGAAAGCGTGCTCTTATCGGCTTTGGCAACACTTGTATAAGCGATGAAGCCTACGCCTGCTTTTTTAGCTGCATCGATAGCAGCTTGATGCTGGCGAATACGCGTAGCATTATCTGCATCAGCGGAAACGATCAACAAACGGTCTACACCGGCAAAAGCTTTATCAAGGGTTTCGGGCTGATCGAAATCACCGTAGCGAACGTCAACGCCTAGTGCCTGCAAATGCGCGGCTTTTTCTGGTGTACGCACACTTACCGCGAGCTGTTCAGCGGGCAGCTTTTTCAACAGGGAATCGATTACGTGAGAGCCAAATTGTCCAGTTGCGCCAGTTACTAAAATTTTCATGATTCATTCCTCCATTAGGTGGTTTTGTGTGTAATAAAACGGAACTCCACTATCGAATTCCCCTTGTAGCCTAGATTTATTTACTATTGAAACTTTCAATGTTATAACTCAAGTGGTTACAACGAGCGCATAAAAAAAGCTGCTGCAAGAGCTTTTTTCAACCTACTTGTCCCATCATCTTCGCGATGCTCACGCTGCTTAATTTCTGCTCCATAGCAGCTTGGGCTTCAGCCAGTTCTGCCGTAAGCGAGGCTTCAATGGTTCTGCCTACAGGGCAGCGCGGACTAGAATTTTGATGAAAATTGAACAAGGGCCCCTCATCAATGACTTCAACCGCATGATACACTTCCAATAAGCTAATAGATGCGGGGTCTTTCAAAAGAGTAGCACCCCCAACACCGGGCCGGACGCTAATCAAGCGGGCTTTTTTCAGCTGGGCCATAATTCTTCGGATGACGACGGGATTCGTATTCACGCTGCCAGCAATAATATCCCCTGTGCAATCTCCCGGCATAACAGCAATCAACGTCAAAATATGGACTCCCATCGAGAAGCGGCTGCTGAGTTGTTTCATTGTTATCACCACCGTTGTAACTATCATAGTTACTTCTGAGCAGAAAGTCAATCCTGTTATTTTATTTTTTGTGTTTGGTTCATTGCTTTTGCATGACTTGGGTGAAGAGAAATCTAAGAAGCTGTTACGATGTCTATAGTCATTAATTCGTGTGATATACTAAAAATGTGTCATTTTGTAAAATAGGAGATTGATAAGGAGGGGTTATCCATGATCCTCACAAAAGGTCAAAAAATCGATGTTACAAAAGGCCGCGGGATTACTGATATTGCAATTGGGCTTTCTTGGCAGGCGGCAGATCCAGCAATCGATATAAATGCATCAGCTTTTCTCTTAAATCAAGCAGGTGTATGTGCCCAGGATGAAGATATGATCTTCTACAATCAACAGTCCAGCCGGCAGCATGCCGTTGCACACTCAGGTCAGGCGAATGGTGATCGAGAGCTTATAAAAATATCGGTAGGAAAGATACCGAGTGATATACATAAAATCGCGGTAACACTCACCATTCATGATGGGGAATTGAACGGCCAAGCCTTTTCGCAAGTTCGCAGCGCCATAGGGCGAATCTATAATCCGATCAACGGAGAAGAGATAGGAAGATTTAACTTCGGAGAAGGCCTTAGCAAAGAAACAGCCATCGTTGTTGGCGAATTTTATCTCCATAAAGGGGAGTGGAAGTTTAGCGCCGTCGGAAGCGGTTTTGAGGGAGGGCTCGCCGCTCTTGTTAGCAACTTTGGACTCAAAGTATACAGCGAATCACATGCGGAAGTGGCTGCTGCTGCTGAACCCGCTGTTTCCCCTGCAAAGCCAAACCAATTGCTAAAAATAGAGCTCAAGAAGAAAGAGAGCATTAGCATTCAAAAGTCATCCAAGGTTACGGCGACTCTGGAATGGCAAACGGATAAGGATTTGGATTTGTATTGTTTTTATGTAACAAAGGACAGGCAGGTTGGCAAAATCTATTATCGCAACCTTGGATCGCCTCATACTGCTCCGTACATTCAACTGGATGGGGATGCTGCGGGGCATGGTAAAGAAACGATAGTTATTCATCGTCCGGAAGCGTTAAAATTCGTTTTATTTGCCGCCTATAGCGCAATAAGCAATGGATCGGGTAGCTTTAGATCGATGAAGGTTCGTGCAGTTGTTGATAATCATCAGGGCCAAACCGTAACAGCACCACTGCTCGAAAAAAACGATTACGCTTATTGGGTGGCAATTGCCCACATCGATTTCACAAATGCCAAGAAAATGCGAGTCAGCCACGTTGAAAAATATTCCAATGACGGGGTGGAGCGCAGTCCGCTTCTTTATGAAAAAGGTGATTTTAAAATGGATGTTGGCCCAGAAGAATTTAAGGGTTATTGGGGCTGAATGACGATGTTTCGATGCTATTACATCGTGCTGCATTTAACATGCGAATAGGAAGTGTTATATGGTTAAAAGGTTTATCGGTATTTTGCTTGTTCTTTGCTTGGGTTTGAATATCCCGATTCATGCTTTTGCTGATGACAAGACGATCGAATTATATATGAATAATGACAAGGTGATGGGAATAAATCCAATTCTAAAGTCAGGAGAAGTGTATGTCCCATTCCGGAAGCTTTTTAATGTACTGGGTTATAAGGTTGCTTATGATTCGGGTGCTGGGGAGATCTCTGCATCAAATAATGATTCTGAAATTTTTTTCTGGGTGGGTGAGGATATCGTAAAATCTAACGAAGGATCATACCTACTAGATAAACCTATTTCTATAATGGATGGACGAGTTTATCTGCCTATTCGACTTGTAGGTGAACTTACCAAGCATTCAATCATTTATAACAAGCAAAAGAAAACGATACATATGACGAAATATGGTTATGGTCAGGAAAAGGCCATCCACGATCTTCTTGTAAAATATTACAAAACTCGCAGCCCGAAATTATTAACAGGGGACAATCGTGAGTGGCTGTATCTTGATCACGAATTTGATTATGATGCATACCGATATGTCAGTGAAGTTCCTGATAGGGAATTCATCGTAAAGATCGATAGTATTAAATATACTTCTGCTTATGAAGCGTCCCTACAAGTTACTTATACTCAAAATTCACAAGTATTAAATCAAAAAGATGAAATTATATTCGAAATCCGAAATGAAGGTGGAGAGTGGAAGATTTCGCATTCTATTGGGATGTCGCAACAAATGGATCTTCCAACGGACATCGATAATACAGCATCAAACATAGTAGAAAAACAAAATAAAGCACAGCTCGCCGTTTTGTCTGATTTAAAAACCTATTATAAAGCTTATAACGAAGAAAACCTGGATCTCACGCTTCAATATACGTCCCCTTCATTTATTAGACGTTGGGATGCAAAAATGATGAAGATAGATTCAACGTGGGAGAAACATTTAAGGTTTTATTTTGACCATAAAGAAATAAGGTACAAGCTTTCTAAAGAACGCGTAGTCTTCATCGGAGAAAAGGATGCAGTCGTGCAAGGTATGTTGGATTGGAGTGATTCAACGGAAGGCGTAGCGGAAGGTGAGGTAGTGTTTGAAGCTCTCATTTACTTAGAGTATGCAAATGGTCATTGGAACTATAGAACTGACCTTGATATTGATCAGGATTATAATTATAGAGAGGAATATGCACCGTCCAGCATTCAAACTGAAAGCTAAAGGAACCGGGGTGTCTATGCAAAGTGGAGTCAGCCCGCTGCGTCTTGCACAGCGCTTATTCGAGGCAAATCTCATCTGACGATTCAAGGTTTTAGAAAACGTAGCAGGTTGTTGTGTCTATGACCGCTGTTGCCGAGGTCTCGCAGATCGCAACACCGCAACACTCCTCCTTTTTTGGAGGACTGAGGTTCCGCTATTCTGGCTTTTTATGCGATTTCGGGCAGTATGCGGACAGGAGAGCCGTTATCGTCCTCATTATCCCTTCAATATGGTGATTGGCATTGCAATAGCTGCTCCTGAGTCCGCGAACTATGCCATAACCCGTGATTCGGTTGAAATAGGGTCTTCTGTGTCCACCAAAAGCCTATCAATCGGGAATATGTTTGACGCGGGCTGCTTTTATCAGGATCTGGCTCGCTTACGTTTCCATCCACGGCCTGCAATAGTCGGCACATATTAAAAGTATCCTCTCAAAGAACCGCATGCAATCGCATTCAACCACGTTCAACCGCATTAAACCGCATTAAATCGCATTCAACTGCATTCAGACGAATGCGGTTTTTTTTGTTTTATTCCATCGCCCGACCGGACGAACCAATGAAAGTGCTATTTTACCTAATCAACGTGTCATTACAATGATTTATGTCATTGATAAAATAATGAAAACGGATACAACGCAACAGGCATCATGCGCATTAAGCTAGGAGAGGGTGTTACGGATGAACGAGACAGGCGTCAGACGCTTGGGCAGCAGACTGTTTTTCATGGGTCCCGCGCTGTTGATTTTTTTGGCAATCGTAGTTGTGCCGATCAGTATGAGCATTTATTATAGCTTCTTCCAATGGGACGGAGTTTCGGCAAAGATTTTTAATGGAGGGGACAATTTCAATCGGCTGATTCATGATCCGATTCTATGGACCTCGCTCAAAAATTCCGTGTACTTAACTTTGGGAGCGCTTTTAATTCAGCTGCCTGTCGGTTTGTTCTTTGCCATTGTGCTTAGCTACAAGCTGAGAGGGTCGAATTTTTTGAAAACGATTTATTTCACGCCGGTTATGCTGTCTACAGCCGTGCTTGGCATTTTGTGGGGGCAAATTTACGACCCGAATTTCGGGCTGCTGAATAATTTGCTTATGCAGCTTGGGCTCGACAACTGGGCACATGCCTGGCTCGGAGAGGAAGCGACGGCGCTAGGGTCGGTAATCGCAGTTGTTGCTTGGCAGTTTATCGGCTTTTATATTATCGTCTATTTCGGAGCGCTTCAGGGCATTTCGGAAGAGGTGCTGGAGTCGGCACGAGTAGAGGGCGCAGGAGAGTGGAGAATTATTTTCAGCATCCAAATCCCGCTGATCTGGCCGACCATTACGTTCACGGTGCTGAACTGTGTGATTAATTCTTTGAAATATTTCGACCTGATTTATATTATGACGGGCGGCGGGCCGAATAATAGCAGTGAAGTGCTAGCAAGCTATATGATGAAAAATGCATTCCGCATGATGGACTTCGGATATGGCAGCACCATCTCTACTTTCCTGCTGCTGTTCGGGCTGTGCCTCGCATTTATTATTTCCAAGCTTCTGAGCCGTACAGGCGCCAGATTCGAATAAGAGAAAGGAGAGATGAAGGTGAGCGCGACTCAAACAATGCAGCCGGCGGGGACGCGTGGCAAAGGTTTTTCCCGATTGCTGCTGTATGTGCTGTTACTGGTGCATCTCGTATTTACAGGATATCCGTTCGTATGGATGGTCATTTCCTCATTCAAAACCAACAAAGAGTATTTCGCCAACCCTTGGGGGCTGCCGGAATCGTGGCATTTCGATAATTTTGTGCAGGCCTGGAACCAAGGAATCAACGGCTATTTGTTCAACAGCTTGTACATTACCTTCTTCTCGGTTGTCGGGCTGCTGGTCGTATCGACGCTGATTGGCTTTTATTTATCGATTCGGCCGTTTAAAGGCTCGAAGCTGCTGCTGGGGGCATTTTTTCTCGGCATGATGATTCCGATCCACAGCACCTTGATTCCATTGTTTACGATGGCGAACAAGCTGGGCATGTATGATTCGTTCTGGGCGTTGTTTTTCCCTTATGTCGCCTTTAATCTTCCGGTCGCTGTCTTTATTGCCCATGGTTTCTTTCAAGGGGTGCCGAAGGAGCTGGAGGAGGCGGCCATGATTGACGGCTGCTCGATCTACCAGACGTTTTTCAAAGTGTATTTTCCGATTGCGAAGCCTGTGCTGGCGACGATTACGATTCTTTCCTTTTTCAACATTATGAATGATTTCGTCTTTCCGCTCGTTATGGTATCCAAAGAATCGCTCAAAACACTGCCGCTCGGCCTTATGATGTTCAAAGGCAACTTCAGTGCCGATTATTCGCTCATCAGCGCGGCATTGGTCATTACGACAGCTCCGATCATTATTTTATATATGTTTCTGCAAAAGTATATTCAAAAGGGGGTTGTAGCGGGCTCGGTTAAAGGTTGATCGAAACATCTATTTATGAGCTGCGGCATTCGACACTATTCAAGGGGGAAACAAACATGAAAAAGGGTCTTATTTTATTGTTGGCAATGATGATGGTAGTAATGGCAGGCTGCTCTAACGCTGGAAACAAAGCGGAAGGCGGATCGACGGAGGCAGCATCGGGCGATGTAACCAAGCTGACCATGTGGAGCATGGAAACGAGAAACAAAGATATTATTGAAAAGTCGATTAAGCAATTCAACGACGAGCATCCGAATGTAGAGCTTACGGCTGAGTTTTTTGAAGACGAGGCTTTGAAAACAAAAATGAAAGTAGCCATTACAGGCAACCAGGTACCGGATATTATTACGTATTGGAGCGGCGAAACTTTCGATACGCTTGTATCAAACAGCATGCTGGGCGATATTACCGAGCCGCTTAGCAAGGATGAAGCATTCAAAAACGATGTGCTTAACGGCGGATTGGAAACGTTCTCTTACGATGGCAAAAACTACGGTATTCCCGTTCTGTTTAGCGGTGTATCCCTGTGGTACAACAAGCAAATTTTTGAGGAAAATGGCCTGACTCCTCCGACAACCTACGCGGAGCTGCTAAGCGTTGTAGACCAACTGAACGCTAAAAATATCGTTCCGATTACAGTTGCAGGCAAAGACCGCTGGCCGGTTCTGCACTGGTTCTCTTATCTGGCCCAGCGCATCGGCGGCATGGAGCCGTTCGAGAAAGCGAAAAAAGGCGAAGCCGACTTCACTCAGGACAGCTTTGTGAAAGCGGGCGAAATGCTGCGTGAGCTTGCTGTCGATCATAAAGGCTTCATCAATGGTTTCCTTGGCCTTGATTATGCAGCGGCTGAATCGCTGTTCACGAACGGCAAAGCTGCAATGTATTTGCAAGGCGAATGGGCAATGAACTCCTTCCTGGATGGCGACTTTGCCGATAAAGTAGGCTTCGTGCCATTCCCGACAGTTGATGGCGGCCAAGGCGGCATTAACATTTACCAAGGCGGCTTCGGCGCCGGCATGGCGATTTCCTCGAAGACGAACCAAGAAGCTGCTTATGAGGCGATCCGTTTCCTCACAGACTCGCTGCAACGGAAAGAAATTAACGAGGGCGCGAACATCAGCCCAATGAAAAACCCTGGACTTGACGAGGCGAAAATGAATCCGCTGGCGTTTGCCTACGACAGCTCGATCAGCAGCAGCCTGGAAGGCTTCTTCAGCTACTACGACCAAGCGCTTGACGCGAAGCGTGCGGAGCAGTTTTTGAACTCGGTCGGTGCGATCGTCGGTCAAAACGCAAGCAGCGTAAAAGACGAGCTGGCGAAAATCAAGTAATAACTACCAGAACTTACGAGACAGGAGGCGTTTACGATTAACGTAATTAACAATCCGATACTGCGGGGATTCAACCCCGATCCTTCGATCATTCGTGTCGGAGACGATTATTATATTGCGACCTCGACTTTCGAATGGTTTCCCGGTGTCCAAATTCATCATTCTCGCGATTTGAAAAACTGGCGGGTGCTCACGCACCCGCTTACCCGGGCGAGCCAGCTCGATATGATCGGCAATCCCGACTCCGGCGGAGTATGGGCGCCGTGCCTGAGCTACGATAACGGCATCTTCTACCTGGTGTTTACCGATGTAAAGAGCCATATGGGACCTTTCAAGGACACGCATAACTATGTCGTTACCGCAACTGATATTATGGGACCTTGGTCAGAGCCGATTTATTTGAACAGCAGCGGCTTTGACCCTTCCCTGTTCCATGATGAGGATGGCACCAAATGGCTGGTCAACTTGACATGGGATCACCGCAAAGGGAAAAACCCGTTTGGCGGCATCGTTATTCAGCAGTATTCCGAGGAACTAAAGGCGCTGACGGGGCCGATTCAAACGTTATTCGACGGCACGCCGCTTGGCTTGACCGAAGGTCCTCACATTTACCGCCATGACGGCTATTATTATTTGATTACCGCCGAGGGCGGCACGCGTTTTGGCCATGCGGCGACGGTTGCTCGCTCCCGGACGCTGCTTGGCACCTACGAGGCCGATCCGGCTGGGCCGCTTATTACGTCGGCGGACCGCCCAGAGCTTGAGCTGCAAAAGGCGGGTCATGTCAGTCTGGTTGAGACGCAGGCTGGGCAGCTGTACATTGCCCATCTGTGCGCGCGGCCGCTCAACCCTTCGGGAAGCTGCACGCTTGGACGGGAAACGGCCCTTCAGAGGGTCGTTTGGACGGAGGACGGCTGGCTGCGCCTTATCAGCGGAGGCCATTCTCCAGAAGTTCAGGTGAGCGCGTCTGCGCTTCCGGAGCATCGTTTTGCGGCGGAGCCGGAGATCGAGCATTTTGACGGGGATGCGATCAGCATTCATCTTCATACGCTGCGCGAGCCGCGGAGCGAGCAATGGGCAACGCTGAAGGACCGTCCGGGCCATATGAGGCTGAAGGGAAGAGAATCGCTGTATTCCTCCCACCGGCAGAGCCTGATCGCACGCCGCCAGCAATCGTTCACAGTAGATGCTGAAACGGTCGTTGAATTTGAGCCAGATACTTATCAGCAGCTAGCCGGGCTTGTATACTATTACAATACGAAGAATTATTATTACTTATGGATCAGCCGCGATGAGCAGTTGGGCAAATGTCTCGGCATTATGTCGAGCGACCGCGCTGTATATGATGAGCCGCTTGAGCAGCCCGTATCGATTGATGGGGCTGAGCGCTGTTATTTGAAGGCGGAAGTCCGCCATGAGGCGCTGCAATTTTATTATTCGCTGGATGGAGCGGCTTGGCAGCCAATTGGCCCTGTTCTGGATGCCAGCAAAATATCGGATGAAAACGCCGAGCTGGTGAAGGATGGCATTGCGCTTGATCAAGGCTTCACCGGGGCATTTATCGGCATTTGCGTACAGGATTTAAGCGGACGAGGCAAGTATGCGGACTTTGATTATTTCAAGTATTCTGAAAGGTGAGCTGATGATGAGCATAAACGTAATGGATGCAGCCGTAATGAACAAACCGCTGGATATCGAGATTCAAAAAGTACCCGTTCCGACGCCGAAAGACGATGAGGCGCTCGTCAAAGTATATTGCATTGGCGTATGCGGCTCGGACGTTCATTATTATGAGCACGGAAGAATTGGCCGCTACGTCGTAGAAAAACCGATTATTCTCGGCCATGAGCTGGCTGGCGAGGTCGTTGCTGTCGGCGCACGCGTATCCAATGTCGCGATTGGCGACCGGGTAGCGGTAGAGCCGGGCGTAGCCTGCGGACGCTGTGAATATTGCAAGTCGGGCCGTTACAATTTGTGCCCGGACGTTGTGTTCATGGCAACGCCGCCGGTTGACGGCGCATGGGCTGAGTATGTAGCGGTACGCAGCGATTTCCTATTCAAGCTGCCGGGTGAAATCAGCTTTGAGCAGGGCGCGCTTCTGGAGCCGTTGTCCGTAGGCCTTCACGCGATGAATCGCGCAAAGGTTACTCCGGCAGACCGTCTGCTCGTAACCGGGCTTGGCCCGATCGGCCTGCTTGCCATTCAGGCAGCAAAGGTATTTGGCGTTAGTGAAATTTATGCGACGGACGTTGTGCCCTTCCGCCAGGAGCTGGCGAAGGAAATGGGCGTTACGGCGGTTATTGATCCGATGAAGGAGGATGTGCAGGCGCGCATTGCCGAATTGACCGGCGGAAAAGGCGTTACCGTTATCGTTGAGACATCGGGGAACGGACGGGCGATCGCCGATGCGGTTCGCACCGTCAAGCGCGGCGGACGCATTGTGCTTGTCGGTATGCCGGCAGCCTCCGAAATTCCGGTTGATGTGAACGCGATCATCGATGCAGAGGTAGATGTGCTCGGATTGTTCCGTTATGCGAACACCTACCCGGGCGCCATTCAAGCACTCAGCCAGTCCAGCGTGGACATCGAGAAGGTCATTACCCATAAATATGCGCTGCGGGATACGAAGGAAGCGGTAGAAATGGCCCGCACGCAGAAGGACACGAGTATAAAAATCATGATCTATCCTAATAAATAATCGTATGCGGACAAAGCCTATCCTTTCATGAACTTTCGAGAGGATAGGTTTTGTGCAAGTTTTACTGGAGGAAGACGAAGTGGGCTATTTCAAAAAAATAGGGCTGGATCAGACGAGAGGCCAAATTTTTGTCAGCTTTATTTTGACCATGTCCATTGTCCTGCTCATTACGGTAAGCAGCCTCTATGTGCTGCTGTCCAAGGTGCAGCGGGAAAATGCGGCACTGTACATTGACGAGATTGCGCTGCAAGCAAGCGGGAGGCTGGAATCGCAGCTTAACGAGGTTAACGTTCTGACGCTGCAGCTCGCCATGGATGACCGGATACAAGAAGCGCTCGGCCTCGAGAAGCAGGGGCACTTGGCGGTTTATGACGAACGAATGAAGCTGAGGAGGCTGCTCATCGAGAAGACGGCCTACTCAGATACGATAAAGGATATTGAGCTTTACAGCTTGTCTCGCAGCCTCTACCCCATCGTGGAGAAGAGCATCGCAGAGCGGGTAGAGGAGCGTTATTTAAAGCAGGCGGATGAAATTCATCAGGCCGGAGCCATTATATGGATCGGACGTGATCCGGACAATCCGGCATATTTGCTGGCTGTCAGGCAGGTCAAGCTGGAGAAAGAGAAATATGCGAAGGGCGGCTATTTGCTCATCCGGCTTAAGCCTTCGATTATTGAGCTGGCCACTACGGACAAGGCGAAGGATAAAGGCCGGGTGATGCGTCTTCTTGACGAGAACAATAACAGCATGAACGTGGGGGAAGACAGCGGCCTGCTTCTGTCTGTCGGCGCACTTGAAGGGGAGAGCGGCGATTATGTAACGGTAGAGCGGGCGATACGGTCGACAGGCTGGAAGCTGCAAATTATGATTCCCAAGCAAACGCTGACCGCCGACATTTACTTTTTGCGTGATGTGCTGCTGTGGGCGAGCGTGCTGAGCATCTTCGTATTTGCCCTGCTGTCTTATTATTTGTCCAAGTTTATTACCTCGCCGATCCGAAGCCTGACGCGCATCATTCAGGGCGGCAAGCACGGCAGTCCGCGGGAAAATCCCGACCAGTATTTCAACCGCGAGGTTAATCAGCTGAATATGACGTATAACCAGATGGTTAAGCAGATTAATTATTTGATTAAATCCGTATACGAGATTGAAATTGTGAAGAGCAAAAGTGAAATTAAAGCGCTTCATTCCCAAATCAATCCGCATTTTCTATTCAATACGCTCGATTCGCTCTACTGGGATCATATCCGCAAAGGAGAGCAGGAGCTGGCGCAAACCGTCATTCAGCTGGCTGATTTGTTCCGGTATACGATTCATTCAAGCACCCAGGACGGATTTGTCACCATCGATGAGGAGCTGGAGCAGGTCAAGCGGTATGGCGATATTATGAAAATGCGCTGGCGCGACAGGCTCGCCATTGAAATCGACTGCGAGCAGCAGCTCGGCAGCGTGCGAATTCCCAAGCTCGCGATTCAGCCGCTGGTTGAAAATGCTATTGTGCATGGCATAGAGCCTATGGAGCATGGCGGCACGATCAAGCTGCGCGTAAGGGAGGAAGCGGGCGTCATTTCCTTTACGGTGCACGATAATGGCATTGGCATAGACCCGGACCAGCTGCATCAAATAAGAGAACGCTTACAGAATGATTTGAGCATTGCCTTTGTTACGGGCAAAAACGGGATCGGCCTGTTCAATGTATGCAAGCTGATCCAGCTTCATTACGGCAAGCAATACGGCTTAACCATTGATAGCGCGCCGGGCGCCGGGACGACGATCGTATTGAAAATTCCGCTAAAGCCCGAGCCGGAGAGGGGAGCTTCTGACGATGAATCACAGCATATTGGTCGTTGATGATGAATACAACTCGCGCATGGGGGTGGCCTTCACTCTGGAGCAGTGGGGGGAGGACAAGGTGCAGGTCGATATGGCCGACAATGGAAAGCAGGCGATCCGTCTGCTTCGGGAGAAGCCGTATGATCTGCTCATAACTGATATTCGGATGCCGATCATGACGGGCATCGAGCTGCTTGAGGCGCTGCGCGGCGAGCAGAATGGCATAAATACGATTTTGCTCACTGGCTTTGCAGAATTTGAGTATGCCCAGAAAGGGCTGAAGCTTGGCGCCGTCGATTATTTGCTGAAGCCGATTCGGCAGGAGCAGCTCATTCAGGCGGTCGGAAAAGCGTTTCAATCCAAGTCGGAGGAAGCGGCAAACGGGCTTTCCTATGGCGTGCCATCGACCAATGCTTATATTCTTAGTGCCGTTAAGTATATCCATGAAAGTATCGGCATGCCTTTGTCCATCAAGGAGGTCGCCCAGCATGTCCATCTGAATCCGAGCTATCTCAGCGTGTTATTCAAGGAGGAGACGGGCGTAAGCTTCAGTGACTATGTCATCCGGCTGCGGATGAAGCGGGCCAAGGAGCTGCTTTATCATTCTCCGCTCAGCCTGGATGGCATTTCAGAGCAAATCGGCCTGCAGACGGCGAGCTATTTTATTCGGATTTTCAAAAAATATGAAGGCATTACGCCGAAGCAGTACCGAGAGCAGCTTAAGCTGATGGCAGCTCACGGGAGCCAAGGGCCGTTGTCTTAGCTTCTAAAAGCTGCCCGAACAGCCCTCTTCCTTCTTATTCCGACTGTCTTAAGGAAGAAGAAGGAAGAGGGCTGTTATTGATTTTCAGCTAAAAAGGCAATCTGCTTACGATCAAATTCGGCAGCGTGCTTGCCTATCCAGATCAGGTGGCCCCATGCATCCAGCATAAAAGCTTCAGAATGTACAATATGGGCTTCGGCATACTCAGCATGGCTGGGAGCAACGCAGCGATCATTTTTGCTATGCATAATTAGTGTATGAGCTTTAATGGAACGTAACTCTCTCGTATAATTTTTCTGGGTTTGCTCGAGATCAATAAGAAAGCCTTTATATGAACGCTGTCTGTTGTTCATTTCGCGAAATAATTCTACAGCAAGATTATCCAGTCTGGCATACGCCTCAGCTTGTGTTAGGGTAGAAAAGGAAGAAAGCAGCATTCTAAACGTGAGCCGCGGCAGAAGATTATTCATCCTAGCTAGGATGAGCCAAGTTCCTTTTTCCACCCCGGGTTTGAAAATCAGCCTTCCAATGCGATAGGCTGTATCGTTTGAAGAGAACCAGGGCTTGGTGATTGCACATTGCAAGGTCAGGCTTGCCACTCGTTTAGGAAATTGCGCACAAAAAAGGATGCCTGTCGGCCCACCCGCTGAAACGGCAATAACATGTGCTTTTGCAATATGCAGGTGATCCAGCAGAGCCAAGTATAGCTCACAGGCTTGCTGCAGCTCGGCAACAGGGGAGGTCTGACTATAGCCTGCTCGGGAGGGGGTGATAATGGAATACCCTGAAGCGACAAGGTTCTGGTAGCCGAACTCTTCATAGCAGTTGGAGTGCCCGCCATGAAAAAGCAGCAGCGGCGTACCTTCGCCCACAATGGAGTATTCAAGCACATATTCACCTACTTGTATGGTGCTCACTTGGCGATCCATGACGTCCCATCCTTCCCAGCTGCTGCTCGTAATTTGTAACGGTGCACACGGATTTTTTTCGCAGCACAGAAGATCACCTCTATTGTTAAAAGTAATGCCCTGCCCAGCCGTTTTTCATGTAGAGCTTCGGCGGGTTCTAACGGAACAAGGACATAAAATACAATAAGCTCATATAAACCATCTTATATAACAGAAAGAGGGTGTCCACGGCCATTTAGGCCGATAGGACACCCTCTTATTTGATAATAAGGATATACGTACATTTCTTAGCTGGGCTGGCGAAGGAGCAAATCAATTGCCGTCCTTGCCCGCCTCTGGCGCTTCTATAAACATTGGCTCAATAAAAGTCGCTCTATATTGCTCAGAAATAAATTCCTTACTGTAGCCCTGTTCTGCGAAATGGGCCATCAGCTCTGGTGAAAATGAGGAAATGAGCAGGGATGCGGCGATGGTTGGCAAAATTTGCGGTCGCAGCTGCCCTGCTGCTGCGGCTTCCTCCAACAGTCCGCTGACCGTCGCATGCATGAAGGTATATGGCTCAGCTAGGAACCAGTCTTGGTTGTTCTTCTCTTCGGCGCAAATAGCGGAAAGAATAGGACGTATATATTCACGCAGCTCAAGAGAAAAGAACAGCAGGCTTTGTATAAAGGCCGAAAGGCGTATGACGACGGGCTGCGCGGCTTTTTCCGTTAGGTCCCGCATCGTATTCGCCATGAACTGCTCGAATTGGCTATCCAAAACGGACATGCACAGCGCGCCCTTGTTTGGAAAACGCCGATAAAGCGTGCCCTGACCGATGCCTGCCTTTTTCGCAATTTGGTGCATATTGACCGCTTCAACGCCATGCTCGTTAAAAAGCTGGCGGGCCTTCTCGATAATATCCCGGCCCACCTCATCCATTTCAAAATTCAACTAGCTTTCACTTCCTTTATGCTCACTGCGAAGCCGCTCCGAGGGAGCAACACAAAACCGACTTTCTAGGAAAAATGCTTCGGAGGGGAATAACAAAAAAACGAAAAGGCCCGTTTTTTTGTTATTCCTGGGTCGTAAATTAAAACTGAAAACCCCAGTTTTAATTTACTCCCTAAGCCGCTCTTTTCTCCTCCACATCAGGTGCTTTGGTGCGCCGGATGAACAAGCCAAGCCCAAAGGCGATGAAGGCAATAATAAGCCCAACCAGAAACGCGCTGTGCATGCCGGATACGAAGCCTTTGACCTGCTCAAGCGGAGAGCCCGGATCAGTGGAGCTTTCCAAATATTTTTTTGTGCCGGATGACATAATGCTGATGAATAAAGCAGTACCGATTGCGCCGGCAACCTGCTGCAAAGTATTCAAAATTGCTGTGCCATGCGGGTACAGCTTGCGCGGCAGCTGATTGAGCGCTGTCGTCTGCGCAGGCATCATCACCATGGAAACGCCGATTAGCAGCACAACATGGATAAAGATAATATAACCTATACTTGTCAGCTCGTCGATGCCGTTAAACATCCATACCGCTGCCGCTGTAATAGCGAGCCCCGGAATGACGAGCACCCGTGGTCCAAACTTGTCGAACAGCACGCCGGAAACCGGAGCCATCAGGCCGTTGATAATACCGCCCGGAAGCAAAATAAGTCCGGCAGCCAGAGCGGTTTTGCCAAGCGCGTTTTGCAGGAAAAGCGGCAGCAAAATCATCGTGGAAAACAGCGTCATCATCATCACCAGCATGAGCAAGGCGACAAGGCTGAACATCGGATATTTAAAGGCGCGCAAATCCAGCAGCGGCTGGCTCGACATGAGCTGCTTCACAATGAACAGCAGCAAGGCGATTGCGCCGACGACGATAGACCAAATGACGATGGAACTGCCCCAGCCATCCTCACCTGCTTTACTAAAGCCGTAAATCAGACCGCCAAAGCCGATGGATGACAATAAAATCGATACCAGGTCAACCTTTGGACGAGTGATATCCGAAACATTTTTCAAATAAACCGCCGCAAACACAATGGAGAAAACGGCGAGCGGAATAACTAAGAAAAACAACCAGCGCCAATTGAAGGATTCAATAATAAGCCCCGACAGCGTCGGACCGATAGCTGGCGCGCTCATAATAACGAGGCCGATCATGCCCATGGCGCCGCCACGTTTTTCCGGCGGGAAAATAACCAAAATCGTATTCATCATGACCGGAAGCATTAAGCCGGTGCCAAGCGCCTGAATGACGCGGCCGACAAGCAGCATCGGGAAGACGGTTGCCGTGCCGCAGACGACGGTTCCGACAAGAAATAAAATCATCGCCGACAAAAACATTTGCCGGGTGGTAAACCATTGCTGAAGCAGTGCCGTAATCGGAACCAAAATGCCGACTACGAGCAAATATGCCGTCGACAACCATTGAATAGTCGCGTAGCTAATATCAAACTCCTTCATTAAATCGGGGAAAGCAATATTAAGCAGGGTTTCGTTCAGTATTGCGACAAATGCGCCTATAATAAGTGCCGCTACAATAGGTCCTCTTTTTATTCCACTCAAATCCTTGGGTGCTGTATCTAGACTTCCTGTGTTCAAAATCGTTCCTCCTCATGCCTTTCGTTTGTGTGCCAATGCTGCTAACGCTCTAAAATCAGTATGTCCCCGCTCCTGCTGGTTCACTCAGCCTCCATTCAGGCAGCCTATGCCGCTCCTTACTTGCGGACAATTGTCCGCACTGCTGAAAACCATTTTAGCGGACAATTGTCCGCAAGTCAACAACGACAATAGTCGTTTCGTCCCCCCAGCATCATTGATTGCCCCATCCCGTATGAAAGGCGCCATCCTATACAATGAAGCTACAAAAGAAGGGGAGATGACGGCATGCATAAAAATCGAATCGGGGCGTATTTGTTCAGCTTTCCAAGCTTTTTTCTAACCATAGCGCTCGGCATTTATCCGGTTGTATGGGCGCTTCGATATATGTTTTTTGATTATCAAGGGTTTGGGACACCGAAGTTTATCGGACTTGAGAACTTTGCGCGAGTGGGAAGGGATGCTGAATTTTGGCACTCCGTTCTGAATACTTTCATCTATGCGGGTGGAAAATTAATTATTACGCTGCCGCTATCGCTCATATTGGCGGTTATATTGAATCGGAAGCTGCGGGGACGGCATGCGTTTCGGGCGATTTTTTTCCTGCCAACGATTTTCAGCGCCTCTGTCATGTCCATCGTTTTCTATATTGTGTTTAACTCCTACAACGGCATTATTAATCAGTATTTAATGAAGCTGAACATCGTATCCGCTCCAGTGGACTGGCTGGGCGCTGCACATGCCATGACGACGATCGTCATTATTGCGGTGTGGGGAGCAGTCGGCAACTATATGCTGCTATTTATCGCCGGTCTTCAGAACATTCCAGAGGATGTGTATGAAGCGGCATCGCTGGATGGCGTAAACCCGGTGCAGCGGATGTGGTACATTACGATTCCAATGCTCGGTCCTGTTTTGCAAATGATTATTATGCTTGCGATTACAACGTCGCTTAAAGGCTACGAGAGCATTATGGTATTGACGGAGGGCGGTCCTTTCGGCAAAACCGAGGTTATGTATTTATACCTGTACAAACTGTTCTTCCCGCTGACGACGTCTGGCACGTCCGTGCAAAATATTGGCTACGGCAGCGCGGTCGGCTTTACAACGGCTGTTATTGTCGGTATCGTCACATGGCTGTATTTCTGGATGTCGAAAAAGCTTAATAACGTTTATTAAAAAGGGGGAACGATTATGACCATTCGTAAAATAGTACTTCGTACACCAGTATGGCTGCTTCTTCTTGTTACGGCAGCACTGATGCTTTTTCCAATCGTAATCGCGCTATTCGGCTCCTTCAAGACGAATCTGGAGCTGACAACGGGAGCGACGTTTCTCCCTTCTACCTGGCAGTTTAAAAACTATTTGCAGGCGTGGAATCAAGCTGATTTCTCCGCTTATACCTTCAATAGCTTATATGTAGCTGTGTTCGCTACGGTCGGCACTTTGCTCGTATCTTCCATGGCTGCTTATGCGGTCGATCGCGTTGCTTTCAGAGGAAAGAAACTGTTTATTCTGCTTCAATCCTTCACTTTGTTTATTTCGATCGGTGCGGTTGTGCTGCGTCCGCAATTTGATTTAATGGTATCCATTGGTTTGCAGAAATCGCTGTGGGGCGTCATAATTATTCTAATTAGTGCGCATGCAACAGCCTTTTTTATGGTAATCGGCTTTTTCCGCGGCATTCCGCGGGAGCTGGATGAAGCGGCGCTCATTGATGGCTGTAATTTCTACACCACCTTCTGGCTCATTATTTTACCGCTCCTGCGCCCAGCGCTGGCTGTCGTATCGCTATTCACCTTCCGTAATGCATGGAATGAATATATATTGCCGCTCGTCTTTTCCCTTTCGCGTCCTGATCTACAAACCTTGCCCGTGGGACTTGCGAACTTGCGCTACGGGGCGGGAGCCGCAGTTGAAAATCAACTAATGCTCGCCGGCGCATGTATTTCGATTTTACCTATGCTCATCGTATATATTTTCGCTAACCGTTCATTTATGCAAGTTACGGCTGGCTCGGTTAAAGGCTAACAAACTCCATATGCATTGAGGCGATGAACAACATGAAACGTATATTTCGAAAAATGTCGCTAAAAAGACGTCTGTGGGTTTCGTTCGTATTATTGACCGTCGTTTGTATATCCGTCACGGGAACTTA
The DNA here is from genome assembly GCF_059609455.1 of Paenibacillus liaoningensis. Classification (NCBI taxonomy): domain Bacteria; kingdom Bacillati; phylum Bacillota; class Bacilli; order Caryophanales; family Paenibacillaceae; genus Paenibacillus; species Paenibacillus liaoningensis. Next base: position 261,981 of record NZ_JCAALU010000003.1, on the reverse strand, counting down.
TGTTTCCGTGTTTTTTTCTCGTGAAATGGAATCTCAGGCAACGAAGACGAGCCAGGATACGCTCAATAAGTCGGCGAGGGTGCTCGATGAGCGCCTGAAAAATATCGTTGTGCTTGTCTCCACCCTCATGATGGGCGAGCCCTTCCAGCGCACGCTGAAGGATGTGCAGTCGAGCAGCAAGAAGGAATATTATAATCGGCTGTCTGAGCTGCAAACGCCTTTTGCCCAGCTGATGCTGGCTGAGCAGTCGATTGACTCGGTGCTGGTGCATACGCCAATCGGGGATTTTTATCCAACGGGGAATCGGCGCAGCCCGAAAAGCGATTTTGAGAGCACGATTATTAATCAGAAAATAACGGATACGCAGGAAAAATGGAGCAAGCTATGGGTGCCGGGACATGCCGATGAGCTGTTCAGCCGGAAAAGCTCCGTTATTACCTTAATTATTAAACCGTTTTTCGATATCCAGCTGCCGGGTGTGTATGTCATTGTCAACATCCGTGAGGATCACCTGCTGGATTTGATTCAGGCGGATATGCAGAGCGCCAGCCTCAGCCAGCTTGTGGTTGACCGTACGGGGAAAAACGTTCTTGCTTCCACTGAGGGCATGCCGCAAAGCAATCAGCAAATTTATGAGCGTGTCGGTTCCAGCGCAAGAGGGAACTTCGAATATACAAGCCAGAGCGGGGAAGCTTATCTGCTCAATTACGCGGCGCTAGGGATGAATCCCGACTGGATATTGCTTGGCTATCAGTCCAAGTCGGAGCTGCTGAAGCCTGTTCAGCGCATGAACTGGACGATTCTAACGATTATGGGCGGCTGCGTCTTGCTCGCGCTGGTTATGTCCAGCATGCTGTCGGAGCTGCTGCTTAAGCCGCTGTTCAAACTGCGCAATCTTATGGTGAAGGTGGAGCAGAATAAGCTGGACGTCAGGTTCGAGAGCGTATTTGAGGATGAAATCAGCCAGGTCGGCCACAAGTTCAACCGGATGCTGGAGCAAATCGGCGAATTAATCGAAGAGGTGAAAGCATCCGAGCAGGACAAGCGCAAATCAGAAATCAAAGCGCTGCAGGCGCAAATTGATCCCCATTTTTTATACAACACGTTGAATACGATTTATTGGAAAAGCGAGATGGAGGAGCAGCAGGCGGTCAGCGGCATGATCGTTTCGCTATCGCTGCTGTTCCGGCTGGGCCTGAACAATGGCCGGGAAATTACGACGCTGCGGCAGGAGCTGGAGCATGTGGCGCAATATTTGAGTTTGCAGCAAATGTGCTATCCGGATTTGTTTAGGTACAGCATACAGACGGTCGATGAGAAGCTGCTGGATACGCCCGTGCTCAAAATTTTACTGCAGCCGCTAGTGGAAAATTCGATTTTGCACGGTTTTCAGGAGCTGCCTCATGAAGGGGTTATCCGCATTGAGGTGGAAGCCGATGCTGCCAAGAGCTTGCTCATGCTAACCGTTACAGACAATGGTACTGGGATGGAGGCCGAGCGTGTGGAGAAAATGCTGAATGGTCCGGAAGTGGAGCGGACGAGCTACGCACTGGCGAACGTACGAACAAGACTATCCCTGTATTACGGATATAAAGCTTCCATGGAGCTTGAAAGCGAGCCTGGCGTGCAGACTTCTGTTAAGCTAATTATTCCCATTCAAGAGGTGATAAGCGAATGAGCGAAATTACGATGTGCATTATAGACGATGTAAAGACGGTCATCGATGGCATAGTGACCAAAATCCCTTGGGGGGAGCATGGCATCAAAATTGTAGGAACGGCCGCAAATGGCCATGATGGCTTGCAGCTTATTAAAGTGAAGCATCCGCATATTGTGCTGACCGACATTCGGATGCCGATGCGCAGCGGCATTGATATGGTCCGTGAGATGAAGGAAAGCGGAGAACCGGAGGCTAAGGTTATTTTTTTCAGCGGCTTTACCGATTTCACCTATGCCCAGGAATCGGTTCGGCTTGGGGCATTCGATTATTTGGTCAAGCCGTTTACGACGCAGCAAATTGTCGAGGTCGTGCTGCGCGCTAAAGCGAAGATTGAAACGCAGCGCCTGGAGCAGCTGGACCGGATGACGCTGGAGCGCAAAGTAAGGGAAAGCCTGCCTTATTTGCGCCAGGAGTATTTTCGGCTGCTGATCCGGCATGATGAGCTGCCCGAGCGGGCCTATGACAAATGGGAGTTTCTCAGCATCGATATGGATACCCGACGTTTCGTTGCAATGTCTGTGCAGATTGAGGGGCTAATGGACGAGCATTCCCCGCTGTCCGTGCGGGAAGTGGAGCTAACCCGCTTCGCTGTGCAAAACATTATGGAGGAAACGATTAAAAAACAGGCGAAAGGTGTCGTTTTTCGGGAGCATCTGGGCCAATTTGTCATATTGCTGAATCCGAATGAGGAAGAGGAAATGCTGGCGCTGGCAGAAGCGTGCCGGGACAATGTGAATCGCTATGCCAAGCGGGACATTTCCATTGGCGTCGGAAGCTGCGTGGAAGGAATCAGCGAAATCGCCCTTTCCTATAATCAGGCGAAAACAGCGCTCAGCTATCAGTTTTATTCCGGCAGCGGCTGTGTTATTTCGTATAGCGATATTGAACGGCAAAATCATATTTCACCGCATTATTCCGCAGACAAGGAAGTGGAGCTGCTTTATTGCTTGCGCTCAGGCAACCGGGAAGGGACGGAGAAGCTGCTGGTGAGCATTGCCGAGGAATGCCTGCGTTATCCGACGCCGCCTGATCCCGATGTGATGACGAATTTGTTTTATGGACTGGCCTTCTCCATTTACCGTGTCATAGCGGAGAAGGCGGATAGCAAGCAGCGCATGTGGCTTGATGAACGGCTGAGCGTCATTAAGAAAGGCCGGTATTCATCCACCTCCGAGCTGATTAAAGATGTGAAGGAATTAGGACTGACTGGCTGCGACTGGCTCCAGAAGCGCCAAAAAAACAATGTCGGCCAGCTCATCCATCAAGCTATGAATTATGTGGGCGGACGGCTCGGCACCGATTTGACGGTACAGGAATGCGCGAATGTCGTGCATCTGAGCCCGAGCTATTTTTCCAATTTGTTTAAAAAAGAGACTGGGATGACGTTTATGCAATACGTCACTTCTGCACGGATGGACAAGGCGAAGGAGCTGCTGCTGGAAGGCATGCAGGTGCAGGATATTACGTATGAGCTAGGTTATCGGGATCGTCCATATTTCACCGAGCTGTTCAAAAAACATACGGGGCTGACGCCTACGGAATTCCGCAGCAAATATGAAAGCTCGGAGCCGGAAGCGTAATCATAGTGATTTTGCCCTCCCAGAATCGTGTTTTTGTCCTTCATGGGCAAGAGTGCAACGGTGCTACAATGAGGTCAGCAGGAGGGGCTGGGTGGTAGACACCGCTTGAACGCCGCTTGCCAAACAAAGGGGAGGTACGACAGATGAAAAAAAGATTCGCAACGAAACGCTCGTTTTTGCTTTGCAGCTTGCTTGTAATGGCTTTAATGCTGGGGGCATGCTCGACGGGTAACGGAACGAACGCCGCACCAGAAGCAAGCGCTGGCACAAACGGTGCAAGCAGCGCAGCAAAGACGAAAATTTCCTATTGGACAATAGATCGTCATGACATGGATTATATGCAGGAGCAGGTAGACAAATATAACGCAACGAATACAGATAACATTGAAGTAGAAATGAAGGTTATGGCGGATAACTACAATCAGGCGGTTGAGGTTGCGTTTGCGAGCAATCAGGCTCCGGATATTTTCCGCAGCGGAGACTTCCAAACTTATGTGAACAAAGGCTATTTTGCTCCACTTGATACGCTGCTTAGCAAAGAGTTTCTGGCGAAATTCGACGGTTTGCTGGTAGAGGATGTATATACAAAAGACGGACATGTGTATACGCTTCCAAACACGGGCCAATTTTGGCGCCTGCTGTACAATGTAGACCTGCTCAAAAAAGCGGGTTACACAGAGCCTCCTAAGACGCTCGACGAAATGGTAGAAATCGCGAAAAAAGTGACAGAGCAAGGCAAGGCTGAAGGCGTATACGGCTTCGCTAGCAATTTCAAAAATGGCTCCGGCTTTACGCGTCCGGCTTTTGCATCGGGCTCGCTAAGCTCAGAGACAAGCCATGAGGGCTTTAACTACCAAACCGGTGAATTCGACTTCGGCATGTACGCCGACATTGCAAAAGCGCTGCACCAAATGAAAACAGATGGCAGCATGATCCCAGGCGCTGAATCGCTGGATATTGATCCGCTTCGCGCACAGTTTGCCCAAGGTAAAATCGCGATGTATGTGAACCACTCCAGCGAGCCAGCTGTTTACACTTCGCAATTCCCGACGGAAATCAATTGGTCATCGACGCTTGTACCGACTAAAGATGGTCAAATCAACGGTGTAACATGGGTTAATGCAGGCGGTTATATCGGAATCAACGCACAATCGGACAAGCAGGCAGCAGCTGTGAAGTTCTTAGAATACTTGTATAACACGGAGCTTCGTACGGAATATCAAGAGAAAGGTCTTGGACTATCCGTTCTGCCTTACGTCAATGAAGCGGCAGGCAAGCCAGAGCTGAAAGGCATCGAAGGCTTCCTTCCAACGAAATATGATGGCATCTATCCAGCAACTCCGATTTCGGTTACCGAAACGAAGCTGGAAGGCAAAAAAGCAAGCGACGTATTTATTGAATATATTTTGACCAGCAATCAGGACTTGGATGCTGCGATTAAGGATTTGAATACGAGATACAACAAAGCGCTAGCAGCGGCTCGTACGGAAGGGCTGACTAATATTCAGGCTAATCCGTCGTTCAGCGCCAAGAGCCTGCAAGGCTCGCTCGGCCAGTAGCCGTATAGCTGAAGGAAAAGAGAGGCTGCCTGCGGGCAGCCTCTGCTTTTATGGATGGGAGAGGAGCGAGTGCTTAAATGGATCATTTGTATTTTAGGCCGAAGCAGAGAAGCGAGTGGGGAGCAAGCTTTCAGCAGCATTTTCCCAAGCAGGCGGCCGCTGCAATGGCTCAGGCAGATCGTTGGTGCGAGAATAAGCCTATTATTTGGAAAGGTTTTGAAATCGATCTGGGCCAGCCTATTAATTGGCTTTACAACCCAACTGGAGACAAGGAATTTACTTGGGGCATTAACCGCTTTAAGCATCTTCGCTCCTTAGGCACCGCCTATGCGTGCACCGGAGACGAGAAATATGCGGCTAAAGCGCTGGAGCATATTTTAGGCTGGATCGATACGCAGCCATGCCCGCGGAATTTGCCGGCAGAGGAGCTGACCTATTTTCAAAGGCCCGGCCCGTGGCGCCTGCTGGAAACTGGACTTAGGCTGCGCCAATGGATATATGCCTATCATTTTTTCGATCAATCGGAAAGCTGGAATGCTGAAGCGAAGCAGCGGTTCCTCCAATCGGTAAAAGAGCATGCTTGGTTTCTCTCCACCTACAAAGCGAGCATTGAAATCAATCATTCGATTATGCATATGATTGGGCTGCTGGGCGCGGGGCTGACCTTTGTGACGTGGGAGGAAAGCGCGGAATGGCGCAGCACCGCGATGAAGCGGCTGGAGGAATGCATACGCGTGCAGGTGCTGCAGGGTGGCGTCCATTCGGAGCTTACGCCGCACTACCATATGGTATCGCTGGAGCTGTTCGTCGATTGTGCCGTTATGGCGAAAAAGCGCGGGCTTGCGTTCTCAGGCGAATACGAGCGCATTGTAGCCGGCATGACGCGTTTCGCAAGCCTGATGATCAGACAGGACGGCAGCATGGCGCCGTTTGCCGATTCCTTCGCGAACCAGCCGCCCGATTTGAATGCGGCGGCGCTGTATTATGATCGTCCAGGACTGCTGCTGGAAGATCAGCTGTATGAGCAGTTTTGGACGGTCGGCCCTGAGGCCATCGACCGCCTGCTGGCAGCGGTAGCTAAGACGCTAGAAACGACAGCAAAGTCGCCAGAAGCAACAGCAAAGTCGCCAGATGCGGCAGTATCGCGGGCGGCTTCAACGGCAGGCGAAGCAGAAGCGACGAGCTCCTATGCGGAGGAGCGGCTGCCGTTTGCATTCCCGGCGGCAGGCTATTACGGGCTTGGCAATACGGAGCAGCAGCTCATTTTCGATGCAGCTGCGCTTGGAGGCCCTCATGGCCATGCCGATGCGTTGTCCTTCGAATGGTGCGCCTATGGCGAAGCGCTGTTCGTCGATCCGGGCACGTACACGTATATGGAAAATCCATGGCGCCGTTATTTCAAAAGCACATCTGCCCATAATACCGTTCTTGTGGACGGGCAGGATCAGACGCCTTATTTGCGCACCCAAAGATGGGGCGTGCCGGAGGCATCCGTTTCCTTAATCGCTTGGGAGCCGGATCAGCAAATGATTTGCGCAGAGCATGACGGATATGCTTCCCGCGGCGTTGCGCATAGGCGCTCCCTATGGTTTCTGGATAGCGGAGAATGGGTCATTTATGACCGCCTGACGGGTACTGGCGAGCATACGTATCAGCACCGGCTGCACACTAGGCTGCTGGAGTGGGAGACACACAAACGGGCAGCAGGCAGCGCTGCTGCAGCTAATGAAACAGGCTCCAATGTTGAGCCTGCCTGCTACTATGCCAAAGGCAGCGGCTTGACCAATGGAGTAGAAGCTGCTGCCGCTTCGCCGCTCGCCTGCGAGCTGCTCGTATTTGGACCGCCAGAGTTGGAGCTTGATGTGGAGGATAGCTGGGAATCCGTGCACCAAATGAAGATGCAGCCGCTGAAGGTGCTTCAGGGCTTGCTGACAACGGAAAATGAAGGTGCATGGTTTATTACCGTGATGAAGCCATCACTTGGCACGCAGCAGTTGGCGATCTCTGAATGGAGCGTCGCCATGGACGAGCAGGGCCGCCCTGTTCTGAGCTTAAACCGTGACGGGCGTCTTACCGTGTTCGCAATGCCTGAATGAATCGATTGGAGTGAAGCATGTGGATAAGCAAAACGGATTTATTACTCATTATCTAACTTCAGGACTGCGTTTGAGTGATTTTATATCGGACAAATCCGATAAAAACCAAATACGCTACGAGCAATATTTGCGCTCGATTGTCGCGGACAGGGAGCTTCCAGCGCCAGCGGGATCAGAAGCCATCCAAATCGGCGCTGAGAGCGAGCTGGGGCTGCCTTGGGAATATCTTTACCCGTGCAGCGGCTTCGTTAATTTCAGCCAGTTTTCGTTTACGCCCCAAAAAGTAGAGCTGCTCGCCGCTACCGTGCTTGTGGCGGAAGAAGACCTTGTCGTCTTGGCAAATCTATGGACTTATACGGCGATTGAAGTATGGCTTAATGGAGAGAAGGTAAGCTCCGTTGCCGTGCCGGTGTATAAGCCGATTAATAAGCAGGAAATACAGCTGCCTTTGCGCAAAGGCAGCAACACGATGGTCATCCGCATGCAAAATTTGGCAGTGCGTGATACGCGGAACATATTCGGCATCCAACTATTGGAGCATTTGGACCAGATTTCGGTGACGCTGCCGGATGCGGAGCAGGCCGAGCCATTTCTTGCGCTGGACCGCTTTTTGTCGGGCATTACGCTGAAGGGCAATGAGCTTTGCTTCCCGGCGGAAGCGCCTTGCAGCATCTATCTGGCATATGGAGAAGAAGTAAATGACAGCCTGATCGCCGAGGACATTAGCGGCAAGCGCAGCGTGAAGCTTGACGAGGGTGCGCCAATGGCAATCGTATATGGTGAAATCGGACAAAGAAAGCTGGTTCGCAAAATCGAGCTGCTGCAAAACAAAAAGCCGGTTTATCGCAAAGGAGCGGCAGCGGCCGAGGTTAAAGGCGCCATGTTCGAGGAGATTGCCGCCATAGGCACGGAGAAGGCGTTTCAACCGCTGCGTTTTGGTTTATTTTATGTGCTGGCGCGCTGGAACTTGGGACAACCCGGTGTTAATGATGAACAGCATATTCTGCACGCGCTTGGACAAATTGAGCGGCGCGAGGATTGCTCGGACTTTATCCTCGCGGGCCTGCTTCGCTTCATGCAGCAGCAAGAGCTTCCGGCCCATTTAACGGAAAGAACCAAGCAGGCGATTTTGGACTACCGCTTCTGGATGACGGAGAACGGCTCAGATGGCATGTGCTTCTGGAGCGAAAATCACGCGCTGATGTTCTATATTTGCGCTTATATGGCAGGCCGCGAGTACCCGGATCAGCTATTCACAAGATCGGGCCGTACGGGTGTTCAGGCAAGCAATGTGGCGCTCGGCAAAATCCGCGAGTGGCTGGATGATGTCGAGGAATATGGCTTTGAGGAGTTTCTCAGCGCGGATTACATGTGCGTGACGCTAGGTGCGCTCCTAAATGTCGTCGATTATATGGAGGAAGAGGAGTCTGCTCGGGCAAGCCGGTTAATTGACGAGATGCTGAAATCCTTCGCTTATCATACGTTCCGTGGTTCAATCGTCGCACCGCAAGCGCGTATTTACCGCTCCGTCATTTTGCCATTCACCCAGTCGGCCCAGTCTTTAATTCATCTGTTAAATCCGGATACGCCTATGGGCAACAGCGAATGGATCGTTTTTCTGATGAACAGCAAATACGTGATGCCGCAGCATTTCACAAGCCTGATGGATGAATCCTTGGAGCTGGAGTACCAGACCGGGAACGCATGGGTGAAGCTCAACAAGCAGCCTGATTATATGCTGACCTCGGTTCAATCACCGAGATATGATGCCAGCCCGTCCTTCTGGCAAAATATTAGCTTTGACGAGTCCGTTGACATTGAATCGGGCCATTATGTTAAATCGTTTAATGAGCGTTTTCACGGCACATCGCGTTTCGAGCCGGGCGTGTACGGGTATCAGCAGCATATGTGGTATGCGGCGCTGGACAACGATACGGTGCTGTATACGAACCATCCGGGAGAGCTGGCTGACGATGGCGGCATGCGGCCGGGTTATTGGTATGGCAATGGCATCATGCCAGCGGTCAAGCAGCAGGGCAGCGCGCTCGGCGCGATTTATGAAATCGGGGAAGAGCATCCGGTCGCGTTTACGCATCTCTTTTTCCCAGAGGCGAAGTTTGATGATTTCGTCCAGGACGGACATTGGCTGTTTGGGCAAAAAGGCAGCGGCTATGCCGCGATCTGGTGCAGTGAGCCGATGGTTCCCCATCATGATCGCCTATTCCATTGCGAATACCGGGCATACAGCCGCAAAAATGCGTATTTCTGCAAGCTGGGCTCGGAGCAGGAGTTCGGCAGCTGGGATCAGTTTAAGGCGGAATGCTACCGGCTTGCTCCTGCCTTCGATTGTTCGGCGCTCAAGCTGACCGCAGCGGATGATTATGAGCTGAGCTTCGTCCGCAGCAGCAACAAGTCGCAATATGTCTAACCGCAATTATGTGTAATCTAATCCAATAATAGTTGAGAGGATTGACGAATGATGAGCAGATTGAACAATTGGGAAAATGCCGAGCCAGGCGTAAAACGGAAAATTTTCACACCGGGCGAGACGATTATGATGATGGAGGTGCATTTTGAGGAAGGAGCGGAAGGTTATTTGCACAGCCATGTGCATGAGCAGTTTTCCTACTGCCTGGAAGGGCAGCTGGAGTTTTCGATAAATGGGGAGAAGACCGTCATTTCCGCAGGCGAGACGATCTTTATTCCTAGCAATGCCGAGCATGGCTGCCGCGCCTTGAAAGCAAGCAAGCTGCTCGATACCTTCACGCCGCTTCGGCAGGATTTGATCAATTAATGAAATAAGGTCAGTATAGACGGCTGAGCTGAGCAAGCTATGCTGTGAGGGTTGTCCCAAAGCCATAATTAATGGCTGGGGGCAGCCCTTTTTTTATGGAGCGAAGGTCAGCGCGGCCTTTCCCGGTTTTCTGTAACATTGTGATTCGCGGGAGCGTCTAGGGAAGGGAGGTGATTGGCGATGAATGGAATAAAACGGACGGGCCAGGCTTTAATCGTGCTGCTCCTTATGCTGACAGCTGTCGGCTGCGGGAGTAGTGCGATGGAACGTGAAGCGCCCGAGGCAACCGAAAATCAGGTTAAGGCTGCGGGTCCAGAACCCGAGGAACCGGCTGAAACTTGTAATGCAATTATCGAGTGGGTCGATTTTCTGATGATTAATGGCATCAAATATCAATACAACTACGAGGGAAGCGGGAAGGTATCTGACGACCAGCTTGGTGAAAAAGTAGGCGAGGTAACTTATATGCTGAACGATCATGCTTGCACGGATTATGTGGAGAAGGATGGGAATGCCGCCTTTTTGCCTATCGGCACAGAAATTTATGCGATAAAGGGCTACAAGTCGGAGTTCCGTGTCGTAGCATTCAACAAGGTTTATGAGGTGATGGATAATCCAAAGGCGGCAACGCTGGGACAATTGCTCGATATCGAAGGCAAAGTTGATAAAGTAGGTCTGGAAAGTGCCGAGGATGGCAGTCCGATCGGCGACTTTAGTGCAGAAGCGTCTGCACAATTTATTCAGGAGCTGCTTCCTCTGCAGCATGTAGGGTTTAAACAGGTTTATGAAAAAACGAAGCATGAATCCGGTATTTTTCTAAGGGTATACTTGCTGGATGGCAGCTCTTTCCGGCTCGTGTATTATCCCGAGGGGAATGGATTTCATACTGGCGCCTTCGGAACAGACAGCCTGAAAAAATTGATTATGGAGCAGCGGGCCCAAATCAAAGCAGCAGCAGGCTTATAGACTTATAGAGCTGCGTCGTCGAAATGGCATTAGCGCTGCTGGAAAGCTTTTTGAATGGATTGAAAGCAAAAAAATCCCGATGAATCGTCAGCAGCAAAAGCATGAGGCTTTTGCTGTTTTTGACGATGCACCGGGACGGTTCGTTCAACTCAAGGCTACAGCTTGAATTTATTAATTTGAATACGCAGCTTCTCGGCCATATTAGCAAGCTCTGCGGAGGACGACGCTACTTCCTCCATCGAAGCCATTTGCTCCTCTGCCGCAGCGGACACGTTTTGTGATTCGGCTGCGGTTTCACTGGCCGAGTCGGAGATGAGGCGAATGGATTCCACCAATGTAGTTGTACCGGACACCATCTCGCCGGATGCGGTTGATACGCCTTGAATGCTCACGGCTACCTCCTGAATGGAAGAGCGAATGCGGGCGAACAGCTCACGGGCTTCTTCACCCGTATGTTTGCCTTCAGCCGCTTGGTTGACGGTCTGTTCAGAGGCTTGCAGCGTCCGATCAATTTCGAGGCGGATACTTCCGATAAAGCCAGCTATTTGCTCGGCTGATTCCATCGACTGGCCGGCAAGCTTGCGGATTTCATCCGCTACGACTGCAAAGCCGCGTCCTGCTTCTCCCGAGCGTGAAGCCTCAATGGCTGCATTCAACGACAAAATATTCGTTTGGCGGGCAATTTGGCTGATGCTGCTTACGACATCGCCGATTTTGCCGGACAAGCCGCTGAGCGCATGAATCGTTTGGGCAAGCTCGCCGATGCCTTGCTCCATCGCGACCATTTTTCCATTAAGCTGATCCATGGAAGCCGCTCCGTCATCGGAGAGGTTGGAGGCTTCTGAAGCGATGTCAGCTGCATTTGTACTATAAGAAGCGATACCATCAATTTGCACAGCGATGCTGTCGGCTGCTTGGCTTCCATCCTGCAAGCTGGATGTTTGGCGCTCCGAGCTTTCGGCTACGACGAGAATCGCTTCGGAAATGCTTTGCGCCGCACGTGCGCCTTGATCCGCTCCCTCAGCAAGCTGCTTCGCAGAATCCGTCAACTGCTCGGATAAGCCATTAACCTCCTTCATCAACAGCTGCATTTGATCGCCAGCGGTATTAAAGGAATGCAGCGCCTTGCTAATATCGGTTTTGCCTTTCACCGGAATGCGATACGTTAAATCGCCTTGCGCCAAAACATCAATGCCATGTGTCAACTGACGAATCGGATACACAATCCGCAGAGCAATGAGAACCGTCATAATCAGGGCAAGGATGATAATGCCTGAGCCGACCAACATAATCAAGTTTAGCAAAGTATCGACAGGCTTTAAAATTTCACTTTCGTCTGCGAACATCGTAATGACCCAGCCCAGGCCAGTCACACTCATAAACCCAATTTTATTAACGCCATTTTCCTTATAATGAATCGGGGCGGTATGGCCTTGGGTCGCATTGGTGAGCGCTTGATCAAGTGCAGCGATACCCAGATCGGATAGTTTTTTGTTTAACACAAACGAGTCATCCGTGTACGAAAGGAATGTTCCGTCAGCTAAGGTCATATAAGCTTTTCCGGTCTCGCCGAATTGAGCTTTGCTGACGCTTTCTACCGCTTGGCTAATCGAATAGGAGGCTCCATAAAATCCATAAGCTTTGCCATCCTTGATTAGTGGAGCACCGACAACAACAACCATCGTGCCCATCGTTTTGGAAATAACCGGCTCAGAAATGAACGGTTTGCCTTCCTTGGCAAGCTTGATGTAAGGCCGATCAGATAAATCGACGTCCGTATTTTTAATGTTAACGGCGTTGGCGCCGATTAAATCAAGCGAGAAAAAAATCGATTCAAATTCGGGATGCTGATTATGGGCCTGGACGAGAAAATCAAGCTGCTGCTGCCGTTCTGCTTCCACCTTGGAGCCCTGCTCCGCAATGACCTGCATAATCGCCTGCTTTTCAACTAAATTGGCATCAATTTCTTTGGCCAGAAGGCTGGAGTAAAGCTCCATTTGTTTTTCGGCTTGGGATTGGACTTCTCTGGAGGTTGGAACGTAGAAGGTGTAGGAGAGCACGGAGACACAAACGACGATAATAAGCAGGGTGGACAATACAATTCTACCTGCTGTCTGACGAATCGAACCAAGAATGAGCAAATTACGAATAAAACGCGAGTTCTTTAATGACATTACTATTCTCCTTTTGATAAAATGTGTGTACTTCTAATATCGGTTGCAGCTTGCAAACTTATTACTATTATTTTCATTTTATTTTGAAAATTTTTCATTTTTAATGAATTGGGAATGAAATCGCTTGCAAAATAGTTGGCGATAGTCAATTTAAATATTATTTTTTGCGTAGGAATTATTATTTAATAAAATTTAGTTGAAATGCAGCTAAAGTGGAGGCGGAGGATGCAATTTGTATTTGATTTGGATGGAACAATTTGTTTTAAAGGAAAACCGATATCGGAACGTTTGCTTTGCGCGTTGGAGGGTTTAATCGAGGCAGGACATGAGGTTGTATTTGCTTCAGCCCGCCCAATCAGGGACATGCTTCCTGTGGTGGACCAGAGATTTCATCATCTTCTATTCATTGGCGGCAATGGCTCGCTGATCTCTCAAGCGGGAAAACGGCTGCCTGGAGAAGTGTTTGCCACTGAACAAGTAAGTAAAATAATGGAATTAATTACGGCGTATCAGGGTACATACTTAATTGATAGCGAGTGGGATTGTCGCTTAACACAATCGTAAAAATCCTCATCCTGTCGTCGGTGAATATGGAGCGCTTGTTTGCAGAATTAGCCGCACTTGAGCTAGTGGTCCACCAGCATAGCCGGGAAAATGTGCTTGATCTGGGCCCGCAGAACATCCATAAATGGAGCGCCCTGCAAAAAGCGGGACTGCAAGCGAAGCAGTTCATCGCCTTCGGCAACGATGCCAATGACATCAGCATGTTCCAGGCGGCGCTTTATGCGGTAAGAATCGGCGATCATGCGGAGCTGGGACCATATGCGACGGCAAGCATCGCAGTGGAAGGGGATTACGAAGGCGCGATTATTGAAAAAATAAAGCAGCTTTCCCAAGCGTATGCTGTATAACAAGGTGAAGTTCCCGACAAAAGCAAATGCAAAAGCAAATGCAAAAGCAAATGCAAAAACAAAAGCAGCCCTAATTGCGGGCTGCCTTTATTAAATGGATTCGTTTTATTTCCAATACTTCTCGATAATCGCTTCGCGGCCGGAATAAATACGCGATTCCTTATAAAATTCCGGGTTTTTGCGATGATAGTTTTGATGGTATTCCTCCGCCGGATAGAAGACGGAAGCTTCTTCGATCGCTGTTACGACAGGCTTGTCAAAGCGGCCGCTGCCCGCGAGAGCTTCTCTGGACTGCAAGGCCAGCTCGCGCTGCTCCTCCGTATGATAGAGGATCGCCGCCCGATATTGGCTCTTCTGATCATTGCCTTGTCCGACTGCATCGGTCGGATCAATTTGCGGCCAATAAAGCTCTAGCAGCTTTTCATATGGGAAAATGTCATCGTCATACGTTATTTGTACAACCTCCAAATGCCCGGTCTCTCCTGTCAATACTTGCTCATACGTAGGGTTCTCCAGCTCTCCGCCCATATAACCGGACAAAATGCCGTGAATGCCGGGCTGCTCTTCAAACGGACTGACCATGCACCAGAAGCAGCCTCCGGCAAACGTTGCTTTTTGTATCATATGATTTCCTCATTTCCTATTGCGGCTAAATATATTTATTTATATCTAATTATATTTAATTTTATTATAAACACTTGCTCCTCACAAGTATAATCCGATTTTAAAGCAAGCTTCGCTGCTTTTCCCATAGCGGGCTAAAGCGGCAGCAGACGAACAAAATCAAGTTGATGAGCATTGCCACAAGAAAGACGATGGATGGCGCAGTAAACACGGAAATCCAGCCAGCCGCCGCGACGGCGAAGGGCATGCCAAGCTTGAACAGCGAGCCGGTAATGCCGCTAATTCTCCCGATCAAGTGCTGCGGCGTCGTTTCCTGGCGGAACGTCCAAATGCAGACGACGCTGATCGTTTCGAACCAGCCATTCAGAAACAGCGACACGCCCAGCATGGCAGCAGAATGGGAAAGATACATCATGAAATAAGTGACGGCTAGACATAAAGTCGTTAGCGTAATTAACGTTCCTACCTTAAGCCTGCGGCGCAGCCAGCTGATAATGAAGCTGCCAAGCAGGCCGCCAATCCCAGCCGCCGACCATACGAGTCCCAGCTCGAAATTGCTCAGCAGCAATGCGTCCTTGGCATAAAAAATAACCGTTGTATCGACCATGCCGGAGGCGCAATTGAGGAAAATAACGGTTAACGTGATCAGCCACAATAAGCGGTTGCGGCGCAGCTCGCGCCAGCCCTCCAGCAGCTCCTTCCAAAAGCTTGATACCCGCTGCGCCCGCGGCTGCTCAGTCGATTGCAGAAATAATAGCAAAATGAATGCAAAACCGAACGCCACCGCCGTCACGAACAAACCGTCATGAAGCCGCGGCAGCATGAGCATAAGTCCCGTCAGTACAGGCCCAATGATGCCGATCAGCGTCGTAACGAAATTGAGCGATACGTTGGCCGAGGTGAGCAGCTCGGTAGGAATCGCCTGCTTGACGATCGCTACCCGCGCATTGGAGAAGGCATAGCCGAAGGCCATCAGCAGAAATCCGCCTGCGTAGAGGACATACAGCGAAGGGTCGCCATAGGCAAGTGCGGCATACAAGCCGAGCAGAACGAGCATTTGCAGCAAAATCGAAGCGAGCGACCAATTCTTTTTATGCACCCGATCCACTAATACGCCAATGAACACGGCCAGCAATAAATTCGGCAGAAACTCGATGCCCTTCATCGTCGACATAGCGACAGCCGACTGCGTCAAATCATATAAAATGAGCGGCAGCGCCAGCTCATAGATTTTATTGCCGAAGGCTATGATGCCGCTAGTAAAGAAAAGAATAAGAAAGTTCCGATGGCCCCATATTGCCGTGTGCGACTGCTGCCGTGATAGGGGAAGACGATTAGTTTTTATGAACATGTGGGGCTGCTCCTCTTGACCGTATTTATGGATCAAAGTATACTTTCGAAAAAGACGAAGGAAAAGCGAAAGGTGAGGATTTTATTTTTCGCCTTTTAGCATTTGCCTATTGGAAAAGGAGTCTAAATGGACGTCCACGACTATTACGGCCAGTTAAGGAAGCATTATATCGACATGCCGAAGCGGCAGCGGTTTGCTGTATCGATGGAGGAGCTAAGCGAGCTGCTTGCCTGCACACGCCGCAACACGCAAATGCTTTTGCACAAAATGACGGAGCTTGGGCTTGTGGAATGGACGCCAGGGCGCGGACGGGGAAATTTATCGCAGCTGGCATTTCTGAAATCCTATAGAGAGCTGGCGTTCGCCAAAGCGCAGGAGCTGGTTGAAAAGGAGAAAATCAATGAGGCATGGAAGCTCATGGAGCCATTTGAGGATCAAGCGATTAAAGCCGAGTTCATGGCATGGCTGACCCGGCAGTTTGGCTTGCAGCAGGATACGGAGGAGAAGGATGTGCTGCGCTTCCCGTTCTATCGTCCTGTCTTAAGGCTGGACCCTGCCTATGTGTTCCGGCGTACGGAGTCGCATTGGGTTGAACAGATTTTTAATACGCTGGTCAAGTTTTCGCGGGGGACGTTTCAACCGCAGCTGGCCCACTATTGGGAAAGCAATGAGGAGCATACGCAGTGGTCTTTTTTTCTGCGTAAGGGCGTACGTTTTCACCATGGGAAGCGGCTGACCGCGCGTGATGTTGCTTTTACCTTTCAGCGGCTGATGGCAAGCTCTCCTTCGGAGTGGCTGACCTCGATGATTGCAGCGATCAACATAACCGGAACGTACAGCCTCACCATTGCGCTGAAGGAGCCGAATGCTTTGTTTATGCACAGCTTGTGCACGGAGCGCTTCAGCATTGTGCCGGAGCATGCGGGCGAGCTGGGGGGAGCAGAGGAATTTGCTAGAATGCCGATTGGGACAGGGCCCTTCCGCATGCTCCGGAATGATGAATCAATGCTCATTGTGGAGGCGAATGAGCTGTATTTCGAAGGCTGCCCCCATCTGGACCGCATTGAAATGTGGGTGTGGCCAAACTATGAGTCGAGCGAAGGGTGGTCTGTTCCAGAGCAGCAGTCGCAGCTGGCCTATTTTGAAGCACAGCTAAAGCAGCAGGCGGATGGGAAGAAGGAGCAGTTGGAGCAAGTGGAGCAGTTGGAGCAGGGCAGTACGTATTTAGCCTTTAATCTTGCGAGAAAAGGAGCGCTGCAGTCGCTGAAGCTGCGCCAAGCGATTCATTACGGCTTGAACCGCCAGCAGATGATTGCCGATCTGGGCGGCATTCGCGAGCAGGCGTCAACGGGCTTCTTGGAAGAGGGGATAGATGCTGACGATTGCACCAGCTATGATTTCTCCTATGCGGTGCAGCTGGTAAGCGAATCGGGTTACGCAGGCGAAACGCTCAAGCTGTACACGTATGAGATGCCCAGCAATGAGCAAAGTGCGGAATGGACCCGGAAGGCATGCGAGAAGCTGGGTATTCGAATCGAAATGGGGGTGTTCCCAATTGAGGAGCTGGTGGCGTGCGCTGAGCATCGGAAGGAAGCTGATATTATTTTAGGCGGAGAGGTGCTGGGGGAGCAGCCGGATATGACGCTAATTGAGCTGTATAAGTCGGAGACGAGCTTCGTAGCTAGCGGTCTTTGCCTTGAAGACCGCGCCTTTGTCGATGAGCATATTTCATTATGTTTGCGGGAGCAGCAGCAGGAGGCCCGATTGGACATTTTAATGCGTATTCAAGAGCGGCTCAAGCAGCAGTTCAGCCTGTTGTTTCTGCATCATAGCCGGCAGCTGGTTGGGCATCACCAGTCCTTGCAGGGCATTGCCTTGAATGCCTGGGGCAACATCAATTATAAGGATGTCTGGGTTCGGAGAACGACATGACAGATGCAAGGGGCATGCAGTTCGAATGCTCCTGCAGTTAGGTCGAAATTTGGAATGGGGGAGCGTATTATTAAGACAGCTATTAGGGCCGCTTTCCTGGACGCGCCATATTTGCATCATTGGGATTCATATTAACGATCTTAACGAGCTGTTCCTGCATATATTCAGGCGGATGCTTAAAGCCGGTTTCAATCCAGTGCCATACGAGGCCAAGCACAGAACTCATGCTATAGGTGGCTAACAGCTCCGGATCAATATCATCCGTAGGATTCAAAAGCTCCGCCATCGAAATTTGTTTAAGGACATGAAGCATTTTTTCCTTCATATTGGGCAGCACATCATTTTTCATTAGAATCGTGTAGACGCCCGAATGCTCGTAAATATGTCTGAAAATCGTGACTGCATGGGCAGGAAGCTCGCTAACGTTAAAGACCTCGACATGCTCGTAGGGTTCCCGAAACGATTGCAGCAGCTTATCGAGCAGCTCATTCGTAATCTCATCTAGCAGCGCTTCTTTACTATCATAATTGGCATAAAAGGTTCCCCGGTTGTAGCCAGCGCATTCTACAATCTCCGTAATGGAGATTGCTTGGAATGGCTTATTCGCCATTAGAGTGAGCAGTGCTTCCCGCATGGCACGTCTGCTGCGCAAAGTTCGGCGGTCGATTTTTGGATTGTTTTCAGACATTATGCTCCACCTTCTTGACGTGTTTATATACAAAAAACCGCATTGTGTCTGTTACCGGGCAAATGTGGTTTTTTTGCTGATTGTCTCTTAACCTTACGTTTTATTATACTCGAAGTAACAGATGTTCTGTAATGAGCATGTGTTTATTGTATCCTTGATTTCAAATGGAGGAATGAACCGTGAGACTAACAGGAAAAGTAGCTGTCGTAACTGGCGCAGCTTCAGGTATGGGGAAAGCGATTGCCGAGCTGTTCGCAGCAGAAGGAGCTAAAGTCGTCGTTTCCGATCTTCGCGTAGATGCTGCTCAAACGGTTGTTTCCGCTATTGAAGCAAGCGGCGGACAAGCCATTGCAATCGCTGCCAATGTAGCGAAGGAAGAGGATGTTCAGCAATTAATCGATACGACCGTAGCAACATACGGCACAGTGGATATTTTAGTTAATAATGCGGGAATTATGGATAACTTTGTTCCGGCAGGGGACTTAACGGATGAGCTATGGGAGCGGGTATTCGCTATTAATACAACGGGACCGATGCGTACGATTCGGAAAGTGCTCCCTCTTTTCACCGAGAAAAAGAGTGGGGTTATCGTCAATATCGCTTCTGCTGGAGGTTTGCAAGGCTCTAGAGCGGGCGCTGCTTATACAGCTTCCAAGCATGCAGTCGTGGGCCTCACGAAAAATATTGGTTTCCAATATGCCGACCTCGGCATTCGCTGCAATGCGATTGCACCTGGCGGTGTGAAAACGAACATTGCGGCGTCGCTAACGGAGCCTAACGCTTTCGGAGCGTCGCGTGCGATGGCAGGCATGGGCCTCAACCCGCGTACGGGCGAGCCGGAGGAAATTGCGAAGGTTGCTCTGTTCCTGGCCTCCGACGATGCAAGCTTCGTCAACGGCACGGTTGTTACTGCGGATGCGGGCTGGACGGCTTACTAAAGCTTTACAATCACAAGCAGAAGCAGTAATCCCCACTGGTTGACCCGTTTCCCATACAAATTGTAGGGAAGGGGGGAACTGGAGGGGATTTTTTATATTAGATTTTTAAAAGTATACTATGAATCATCTCCGCTGATTACAGGCAGCCAAAAAGACATAGTGTATTCGACTTTTAATGTTTCTTCTTCAAAGAAGAAGGCAAAGCCATAGGTTTTGTTTCTATTTTTAATGGGAGTACCATCGAAAAATGGATCAAGCGAAAAATAGCTTCCATCCTCCGCCTGCTCATAAAAGAGGTACGCTTTGCCTGGTCTTAAATAGCCCGCTGTTCCATATTGCAGAAGGACATCCCTTAATGTGCTTTTTCCGACTATTATACCTTTGCTGGTAGAGAAAATCTTACTAGTGTCCGTATATTCTGAATCAGTAGATATAGACCAAAGGCCTAACAGATCCGCTTTATTGTATATAACTGAGAAGGAAGGATACTGGTTAAATCCAAATGAGACAGTCTGAGACTCCCCAAACCGTGCATCGATAGAGGATTTCGTATCCCCAAATTTCACTGTCGAATTAGGCTCGGTTCCAATTAAATCAAAATCCCCTTTGGTTAATGGCTGCGTGCTGAATAGGGGCAAAGGTTTTGGCGCATTCACCAGACTCGGCAGCATGCTGCGTTTGGACAGGGATTTTGGACGCTCCTCGATACCCATCATTCCTGCAACCGTCAACTGCCTAATCCATTGAATAGCCTCAGCCCGTGTCAAAGGAGAATCGGCTTTAAAGGTAGACAGCGAGGCGGCATCACCGTGTACCATCCCATGTCCAATTAGATAAATCAGATTATCCTGTCCCTCAAAGTGGACGCCATTGGCTGAGGCAATAATCGCGGCTGCTTGTGCTTGAGTGATCGGTGCTGTACGAAGTTCTGTCTTGGCTGCTCCGACAACGGGATGGTTCCACTCTTTCGCAAATTGATATAGCGTGTTTACCCGACTTTTAATTGTCCCATCCGTTTCAGCGTTCCTCAACAACCCATTATCGAACGCCTCATACAATATTTTCAAAAACTCTGCCTCGCTTACAAGTCGATCCGGTTGAAAGCTTCCATCCGAATAACCCTCAATGATTCCATTTTCTCTGGCCCATTGCATTAATGTATCTGACCCTTGATTGCTTGGTCCATAGGTTTCAGCAGCAGCGATGCTTCCCCCAAGCATGCTGGAAACCACCATAAGACAAATGAAAGTCCGACGGACGATAGACATGTATACCTCAGCCCTTCTTATCTTTAAAGTTGTTGTGAATGAAACTTCTTACATAGTATTATCGGTTGAAAAGCGGCCTTTTGTAAGGTTCTACCATAGGGATCGTTCCCTATCTTATAAACTGGCAATTTCCCCGAAACCTTGTTACGCTTTCTATATCTATGTTGAAACAGGGGGAATCGGGATGGCGGAAGGAAAGAAAACGATGGAAATGAAGCGGGTACAAGATAGTGGAAAGATTTACACCATTAAGGAAGCCGCAAAGCTAGGAGGGTTATCAGAGGATACAATCCGTTATTATGAGAAAATCGGCGTTTTGCCGCAGGCGGAGCGTAAAAACAACACCCATCGTTTTTACCGGATGAAGGATATTGAAACGATGAAGATGCTGGTCTGCCTGAAGAAAACAGGCATGTCGCTTGACGAGATAAGACCGTTTATAGGTGTGTCCTTCATCAATAAACCGTCGGATTACCCCGAGCTGGTGCAATTAATGCTGAATCATAAGCAGCAAATTCGGCAGCAAATAGCGGATTTGCAGCAGGTGCTGGACTTCATTGATGACAAGCTGAAAATCACCTCTTTTGAGCAAGGTGGCTGCCCTCAGTAGCTGCAACAACTAGGACAACCCCTTGACTCAAATCAAAATGAAGAGGATGAGCAAGGGGAATTAATTTTAGGCAACGCGGGTAGGGTAGGACAGGATAAGGAAGGGAAGGAAGGGGGAAGTGAAGGGCACCTTGCATTTTGAAGGACTGAGAAGCCGCTATTTTAGCATTTAATGCGATTTCAGCCTCTGAGCGGACAGGAAAGCCGTTATTGTCCCCATAATTGCGTGAAAATGAGTATGAGGGGCTCATTAGCGGCTCCTGAGTCCGCGAGTACCGCCAAAAACCCTAATCTGGTTAAAATAGCGTCGTCTGTGTCCGCCAAATTTCCGCTACCGACTTAGCCCGGTTATTAAGCCACTTCATATCGTCTCCGCATACATATCCGAACGAGCAAGCCTACAGCTTTGATGCATCTATGCTTATTTAAGCCTATCTAAACCTGTCTATACCTAACGTCTACTCCGTCACGAGAATACGCGGCGCAGCTTGTTTAATCACTTTCGACGAGGCCCATGAGCCAAGCACCGCCGAGAAAATACTCAGGCACGAGACGACGGGCAAGTCACCTGATCCAGCCCGCTCAGCAAGTACAGCAGCGGCGACTTGCCGGAGCCGAAGTTGCCCATAATGACAGTGAATTCGCCCTCATAAATGTCTAAATCCACATTGCGGATGGCATGATATTGCTCGCCGCCTGTCGAATAGGTTTTACATAGGTTTCTAGCTCGAATAATCGCTTGCTTGGTCATGCATATCTCTCCCGAAAGCTTGTCTTAACCCCATTATAATTACGCAATATATATAAAGGCTTATCAAGTTATTAATAAATCCTTACAGTGAAGTGCACTTCACAAGGAGGCGGTTTCTATGCAGGAGCTAACAGCAACAGAGTTTAATATGGTTAATCCAATGCTTGAAAAGGTAGGAAATAAAGCGGTCTATGCTTTATCGGTAATCCAGCAGCTTCAACCAGGAAAGGTGTTAGTAAACGATAAGAAAAGTCCTACAGCCGCATTCATAACGAGTGTTGGTGGATTCTATTGTTTATTGGGAGCTGCAAACGATGTTCTATTTAATGAGGGGGTTATACGGTTCCTAAACGATAGAGACAGCCATTCTATTCGTTTTTATGCTCTAGCTTTATTTTCAGCGGATTGGGAACTGCTGCTGGCTGAAAAAAATCTAATAAATGCGGCCAAGATTAAAAGGGCTTATTTCCAATTTAACAAGGAAAAATTTCTTCAAACTTATTGCGATTATCCGTTTGTGCTCAATGCTGAATTCAACGATGAAGGATTAAATCTAGAAATAGCTAACCAATATCGAGAGGACTTTTATCCGTATTATAAAATAGTTTGGGATTCGGCCCAACAATTTATCGATAATGGTGTCGGTCATTTTGTGACGAAAGACGATAAGATTGTCAGTGTTTGTTCCTCTCCCTATGTTGGAGGCGGTTACGCTGAAATCGACATCATTACAGTAGAAAAATATAAACGAAAAGGGCTCGCTGCATGGGCCGGTGTCCATTTTATTAAGGAGTGTCTTAACAAAGGACTGACACCAAACTGGTGCTGTCATTCCGATAACCTGGAGTCCTTAAGTGTCGCCCAAAAGCTTTGTTTTGAGCAAATAGACGAGCATCCTATGTATTGGTACAACGGTTAACCATTATGCGATTAGCAGAGGGGAATAGTGAAATGAAAAACGGTGCCACTGCCGTTATTGCTTCTGGACGCAATGGAGCCGCCATAAGCTGCTCCTTGTTCGCATCCAGCTCGGCCTCTATACGGATCGTATCGCCTGGGGAGGATGCGTTAAGCGCATTCGCCACGATGTTGGCAAGCATTTGCTCAATACGCGCGTGGTCGATAGCGATCAGTACGGTCTCTTGCAGCTGCAATCGCCAGATCGCTTGCGCCGCAGCTGCGCTAATGGAGACCGGCTAGGTCAGCCGTTATTCCCGAATGGTCACACGGGTATTGATCGGAACCAAATGGGCGAGAGCGACAACATCGTCATTGTACATGCGGATGCAGCCATGCGACACCATGCGCCCGATAGAGGAAGGATCATTGTTGCCATGAATGCCGTAATGCGGCTTGGATAATCCCATCCAGAAAGCACCAAACGGTCCGCCGGGATTGGCTTGTTTATTGATTATCGTAAATTCGCCGAGTGGCGATTGCGTCAGCATTTTGCCGATGCCAACAGGATAGGCGTTTACAACCGTATTGCCATCAAGCAAATACAGCCTGCGGTCAGATAGATCAACGATAATGCGGTATGAAGGCATGAAAGGTTTCCCTCCTTTGCTTCTATCCTATGTAAGAGGGGGAGCAGGGGCATTAGGCATTGGGTAGGGGGCTCCATTTTTCATCTCGTTTATCTTTATCTGTTGGCTTTCGGTTAGTTCTTCCTAATAAAAAAGCTTTTTGATATTGTCTTAAAGACTCAATATTAGCTCCGCCTTCAAAGTCAGGGTCATTAAATTGGACAGCGTCATCCTCCCAAAAACAAATTTCACATATGTCATATGTGCCTGGCGGTTCATAGTCTAAAGTCATGTAACCACAACAAGGACATGCGAATTTCATAGTCATTTCTCCTCTATAAAAATTTTGATGTTACAGTAAAAATGACGCATCAAACTATGGTTAGTTTGTGCGTCATTTTATAGTTAATTCGAGCTTTGCTGCTTGTTCTAGTGCCCCGATGCCTCATGATCGTTGGACAGCTTCAGCACATCAAACAGCTTGAACAGCAGGCTTAGCAAAATCGCTACGACTGTCGCAAGCGCCATGCCGGAGATGGAGAAATCGCCCAGCTTGATGGTGACGCCGCTGAGTCCGGTTACCATGACAACCGTTGTCAGAAACAGATTTGTCGGCTTGCTGTAATCGACCTTCGATTCCACAAGCATCCGAAAGCCGGATGCGGCGATAACGCCGAACAGAAGCAGGGAAACGCCGCCCATGACAGGAGTCGGAATGCCCGAAATGAGCGCCGAGAATTTTCCTGAAAAAGAGAGCACAATGGCGATGACGGCAGCGCCGCCAATGACAAAGGTCGAATATACCTTCGTAATCGCGAGTACGCCAATGTTTTCGCCGTAGGTCGTATTAGGCGTGGAGCCGACGAAGCCGGAGATCATCGTTGAAATACCGTTGCCCAGCATGGAGCGGCTCAGCCCCGGGTCCTTCGACAAATCCTTTTCGACGATATTGCTCGTCACGACCAAATGGCCGATATGCTCGGCAATGACGACGAGCGCAGCGGGAGCGATGGCAAGAATGGCTGCCCACTGGAAGACTGGCATTGTAAACTGAGGAGACTGCAGCCAGCCGCTTTCACTAACGCCGGAAAAGTCAGTCATGCCCATAAATTGAGCAAGAACATAGCCGGACACGATTCCAATTAGAATCGGAATAATCTTCATAAACCCGCGGAACAGCACCGAGCCAAACACGGTTATAGCCAGCGTAATGGTAGACAATGCGACCGTTGAACCGTCCATCGTCCAGTTTGCCGGGTCTTTATAGTTGTCCGGCATAATCCAGCCAGCCATTTTCGCTGCGACCGGAATGAGCTCCAGCCCGATAATCGCGACAATCGCGCCCATCGCCGCAGGAGGGAAAACGACGTTAATCCAGCCCGTTCCCGCATAATGAATAATCAAGGCGACAAGTGTGAAAATAACGCCTGCGGCAATAAAACCACCCAACGCTGCGGCATAATTGCCCGGCTCACCAGCTGCATGCTGGCCGATTACCGCTCCGGCAGGAGTGATAAAGGCAAAGCTGGAGCCGAGATAAGCGGGGATTTTGCCTTTGCAAATCCATAAATAAAGCAAGGTGCCGATTCCGTTCATAAGCAGGCACACAGCCGGATCGACGCCGAGCAAATTCGGCACAAGCACGGTGGAGCCGAACATGGCGAATAGATGCTGCAAGCTCAGCATCAGGCTCTGCCCTAGCGGAGGGCGATCCATAATTCCAATTGCATTACGGTTTTTCATAAACCATTGATCCTCCCGAGTGTTCTACGTCTATAATCCTTGTCGATTCTACCTAGTTCGGTGAAGGTTGGCAAGCTTTTTTTCAAAATAGAGAGAAAGTATGATTTTTCCATCCTTCCTCTATATTTCTCGGAATGAAACGCGCCGCGCTGCCAAAGGACGGCGACAGCCGTTTCACCTTGAAATATAGGGAAGGAGCTGATTTTTCCGCCCTTCCTCTCTATTTCTCGGAATGAAACGCGCCGCGCTGCCAAAGGACGGCCACAGCCGTTTCACCTTGAAATATAGGGAAGGAGCTGATTTTTCCGCCCTTCCTCTCTATTTCTCGGAATGAAACGCGCCGTGCCGCCAAAGGACGGCGACAGCCGTTTCACCTTGGGCGGAGCAAAAAAAGAGGCCGGAGCCGTCCCCAGAACGGACTCCAGCCTGATGCCGTTAGCTATATGAGCTTAGCACCGTGTTGGTTTTCAAGGCAGTGCAAGCCATCCTTACAGTATTATCGTCATTTACGGCGTGTGATGACCCATATACTCGTACGTCCCTTTAGGATAATAGGACCACTGGCTGGTATCGTACAAGCTCTTGCCGATTTGACCCAACTTGCGGACCATTGTACCGCCGCTTGGGAACAGGGTGCTGGTTAAAGCTCCGTTTGAGCTGATATCGCCAGCTACATCAACGACCACGCCATTTTTCTTAAGAGCAAGGCCGCTCACCGTAATATTCCATTCTGGAGCAAACTTATCTTCAAAATTAAAATAAACAGCTGAAGTTATATCCATAAAATCATAAAATGCTGTGTCTATAATAACGGTAATATTGTTGGGCATGAGGAAAGGAAACGCCAGCTCCTTCTCGTAGTACTGCCCATTGGTAGAATTGCGGCCGTAAACAAACAAGCTATAGCCTGTAAGGTCACTGCTGTTGCTATAAATTTCGACGGCTGACCGGTTTTGATTCTCAAGTAAAAACTCGGCAATGTAAACTGGCGAGGTTGTAAAGCTCGAAGCGTCGGCAGCGGTTGTAAACGTCCATTGTGTCTTCGAGGTCATACCCGTCGATGCCAGACCATTGCTGTCTTTAAAGCTTCCGGCAGCAAACTTTACATAATAGGCGGTCGCGCCTGAGAGCCCGGCAACTTGGACATTTGCCATATTGGCGCTGAACGTCACCTGGGATGGGTCATTGAGGGCGATGCTGGCGGCAACGGTATCGTCTGATGCTTTATACACGGTAAGCGTTTGGCCTGCTGCCGCTGTAACGGGCCGATTAAACGTAAGCGAAAGCGTCAAATTTTTATTCGTATTTAGCTCATGGTTAGCAGGAGACAGGCTGGTAATTTCCAGCTCATTCGTTGCGCTAATGAGCATGTCAATAGTCTTAAGTGTGCGTCCGCTGGTCAAAGCGCTTGCCTTGGCTGTAATGCTGAAGTTTGTAATATCCGTATCAAAGTCGGTGCCATCGTAATCTACCGATAGCCAAATCTCATTGGGGGATAAATGCGACACATCGAGTATGGTCATGCCTTGTGGAGCATGGTTCAACTCAAAGTCGCCCGTGTTTGCCGCCGAATCGAACGTATCCTCCTCTAATGCGACAGCGAAAATAGCCCCGCTTGAAGCTCGCAGTTGATCCTCCGTCAAATCCTCAAGATCGACAGCAGTTAACGTCCGCGCATCTGCGGTCAGGAACGTCCAGGCTGCATCATCGCTGATGCCTGCAAATGCATTGCCATGCACATCTGTAAATGCGCCTTCCTCAACCTCTACGTAATAAGCAGTTATGCTCGTGAATTGAAAAAGTTGTGATGAGGGATGGAGAATCGCTTTACCGCCTTGAATCGTAACCTGATCTGATTCAGATACGATGTAGGTTTGCACGACCGTATCGTCTGAGGCCTGCCGAATCGTAATTTTTTTGCCTGTGACCGGAACAATATCCTCGTTAAAGGACAGGGAAGGCTCGGCTGACAAAGCATAGTTCGGCTCCTGATTTGCAGGAGAGGTCTGCACGAGCAGAGGAGCGGCGACATCGGCAGTTGCAAAGCTCCAAGCTGAAGAACTGCTGATGCCTTCAAAGGTATTGCCCGCCTGATCGATGAATGCGCCAGCGTCTATCGTGATGGAATAGCTTGTCTCGCTGCCTAGATCGGCATGCTTAATCGATATATTTTTGCCATCTATGATGATATGACTAGCATCGTCTGCATCGTAGGCCAAAACATCAAGCGGATTCGCCGTATTTGTAATATAGATTTTTTTACCGGAAACAGCTGTAACGGGCCTATTCATTGTCAGCTCCAAATCGGCAGCTACGCTAATTTCGCCCGCTGAATGGGCCGGAACCCGGCTCTGAATATAAGGCGCGGACGTATCTGGCACTACCGTGCTGGTCGCTAGCATAACGGATCGGCCATCAGTTATGCCTGCCGCCGCAACTGGTGTAGCTTCTACAAATAAGTAGAAGCCGACGTCTTCAGACGCAACGGGATAGGCTGGCGAAGTTGCGCCGGCAATGGCCGTGCGGTCCGAGCCATCTGCCTGCGTGCCGCGGTACCATTGGAAGCGGGAAGCGGCTTCGGCGTCATTTTCAGCATCAAAATAATTATATTGCACCGTCATCATTTCGCCTGCTTTCAGCAAGCCAGCGAGCGAAGCGCCGTGCAGCACAGGAGCATCGTTGATAGAACTGAGCGTGATGATGTAATTGGAGCTGGTTGCCGAGGAGCCTTTGCCCGCATAGCTGCTTAGCAGCTTGGTTGCGTCCGCAGCGGTGACAACGCCGTCACGGTTAATATCGAGCAGATTAATCTCTTCCGGCGTCAGTACAGCGCCGCTGTTCACGACCTTCATAATGTACAGGGCGTCCGCAGCAGTGACAACACCGTCGCCAGTCGTATCCCCGATGCGGGTTACGGTCAACTGGAACTGCTCCGTCAGTTTTTCAAGCGTTGGGGTTTGCGCTTCAAGCGTAATCGTAGTTGTCCCCGCCAATATAATCTCTAATTCTGTATAAAGCTGATAAGCATTTGCCGTAGCAACGGCGGAATCGCTGGACGAGGCTGTCAGCTGGGAAAGGCCAGCAACACCGGAGAACAGCACACTTGCATCCAAGGAAATACGGGAGCCGTGATGCTCGATAGCCGCACCAAATGGGGTGGTAGAATCCGAGGAAGGCTTAATCCAGGGAATATCCTTGTTGACGATCGGGGTGAAAAAGTTGGAGGTGGCCGGAGTGGCATTCGCTCCATTTGGCAGTGGCAGAGCGGTCCCCAGCATAGTCGCGCACAAAATAATCGCAGGTCCTTTGCTGCGGGAGAAATGAGTCATTTTACGCCAATAATTATTCATTCGTCCAGTTCTCCTTATAAGAGGGTTGATGAGATATTGCCTTTATTGTAAAACAAGCGGTTGAACGGATTCTGAATCTTATTGTCGAAATAAGTCGAAGGAAAAGGCTGCAAAATTCTAGCGATAGAATTTTGCAGCCGGATTGAAATCATGCAGATCAAGCTTAACCGTTAATTAGACCAGCTTTGACAAGCAGGCGTTTCACGATAGCAGCGGTCTCTGCCCGGGTTACATTGGAATCCGGGTTCAGAGCGCCATCGGCGCCTTGGACAATGCCGTTTTTCAAAGCAGCAGCAACTGCGGCTTTAGCCGAAGCTGATACCGATGCGCTGTCTTGGTAGGCTGCCAGCAGGCTGTCGATTTCAGCGGTATCGCTGACTTGTGCTAGTGAGGTAAGCGCAAGGGCGCGGTTCAAAATAATCATCGCTTCTTCACGAGTGATCAAGCCGTTTGGACGGAAGGTGCCGTCCGAATAGCCGCTGATCAGCTTGCTCGAAACCGCGAGCTTCACTTCATTTTCGTACCAGCTGCCTGCCTTCACATCGGAGAAGGAAACCGCTGTGCTGCCGGAAGCGGCATGGATGCCGAGTGCGCGCAGCAAGGTTGCTGTGAACTCAGCGCGAGTAATGGAAGCGTTCGGTGCAAATTCAGTTCCCGATACGCCCTTCATGATCAGGCGGGAGCCGAGATCGTTGACGTCATTTTTGCTCCAGTGATTTTCAACATCCTTGAACGAAGCCGGGGTATAAACGACCGCATAGCTGCTGTTCGTCAAGCTGTTGATGCTCGCCCAATACGTGCTGCCCGTAACGGAAATATGGGTCGGTACATGGTGCAAGGTGCCATCAGAACCAAGCACTACGCCCGTTGTAATCGCTGTGCCGTCAGAGCCGGCAGGAAGAGCGATCGCACGTTCTACATAATGATTAAACTGGTTAACGACAATGCTTTTGCCGTTGTAATGCGCGATGACTTCAAAGTCAACTGGCGTTCCAACAACGCTCAGCCCTTGCTTGGAGGCTTGGGATTTTACTGCATTTGCCGCTGAGCTATCCGCTGTTGTGATGGAAATCGTGATTTTAATATCAGACAGGGCAACCGAAGCGCCGACCTGTGCGGAAATGCTGTTAATGTTGATATCGCTCGCAGGCAGTGTATAAGTAGCCGTAGGCGTTTGAATTTTAACGGAAGCACCGCGACCTTCCAGTTCTTTCACCAGTTGGCCGTTCAGCTCGCCAGTCACGATAGCAGCAGTAGTATCCTGAACCGGAAGCACCAGCTCTTTAATGCCGGAAGTGCTGATTTGCTTGAGCACTTTATCGTTGTCTACTTCAAGCAGCACCGATTTGCGTCCATTTTGTACAGAAGACTTCGAAGTCGCAAATTGTGGCTGCTCCTTGCCGTCGATGTAGACGATGACCGGTGTCGATGTTGTTGTCGGCGCCGGTGTGCTTGTAGCAGGTGTCGGTGTTGTGGAACCGCCGCCCGAGCCGGAGCCGGAGCCTGGGTCTGGATTATTTGGAGAATCCTTGTAAACGACAATTTCTCCGCCTGCCAGTGTAGAAGGCACCTTATAAGAGGAACTGCGGTAAATGGCCCAATTTTCATCTTTGGACGTATCAACAGTCAAATTATAAGTTCCTGTCGTTTCGCTGCTAAGCGCTTTAATTTCAATAGTAAACAGCTGCTGCGGGTCATGAATACGCGAGTTTCCGCCAGTGGAATCGATCCAGATCGCCCGGACCCAGCCAGCCGTATTGTCGAAGTTGGACTGGAAATAGCCCGTATCAGAGGGGCTGCCGTCTTCTGGAGCAACTTCGCCATAGGTAGGCGTGATGCTGACGATGCTGAAAATAGCAGGATCGAAATCGATTTGCATGTTATAAGCACCAACGCCATCGCCAGCACTCGTCAGCATGACAGGCACGCTTCCTGATTGTCCAACTGCAACTCGGGTATTCGTAATCGTAACCTGCGCAGGGGCGCTAGATTCAGCGTGTGCGGCAGCTGGAAGAAGAACGGCTGGCAATACGAGCAGGCTGCTCAGTATGAGCAGCAGAAGGCGTCTTGCAGGAGCTTGCTTCAATAATGGTTGCATAATAACCTCCATGATAGTAAGGGTAGATGTGTGGGGCCTGGGTATTTTGACCTTTGATAGTCTTGACACTGTTAACCTACATATTGGGTTGTGAACATCCATTCAGAAAGTGAGACGCCTGCAAAATCATTTCCATCGATATCTTCGAAGGCGCCATCATCGATGATAATGCTGAATTGTGTATCGGATGGCAGGAAAATGGTTAAACCGCTAAGGGTAACCGTATTTCCGCTAATGATAACGTGAGCCGGATAGTCGGCTGGAAAGCTCAGCACTTCACTGTTAGTTGAGGTATCAATAAATTTGATCTCTTTACCAGCAACGGCGGAAATGTCTCTATTAAATGTAAAAACAATATCGTCATATTGATTGACATTGACGCTTCCGTTTACAGGGGTGCGGCTTACAATGAAAGGAGCAGCGCTTGCTACGGCAGCATTTGACTTCAAGAGGACGGCCTGGCCCGTCAGCAGATCGCCTGATGCGGCAACCGGCGTTACCTCTGCGAACACATAATAATTGACATCGTCTTGCTGAAGGCTGTAAGTAGTCGCCGTTTCACCGATGATTTCCACCCGGTCAGAGCCGTCAGCTTGAGTACCGCGGAACCATTTCGTGCGGGTATTGCCCTCGGCATCATTTTCGGCGTCAAAATAACTGTATTGCGCAGTAGCCGTCTTGCCAGACACCCATGAGTCGACACTTAAGGAAGTGTTGTACACAGCAGGAGCATCGTCAATGGCGCTTAAAGTGACGATATATTTTTCAGTTGAGTTAAGGGCGGTTTTCCCGGTGTAGAGATTCATCAGAGCCGCGACATCTGCCATGGAGATGCTGCCATCGCGGTCGATATCGTACAGATTGGCGTCGCCTGGGGTCAGGACGGTATTCCGGTCTATCTCTCTAGCGATCAGGAACGCATCCGCTGCTGTAACCATGCCATCCTTGTTCGTATCCGCAAAGCGGTCTACCGTCACGCGGAAATGCTCGGTCAGCTTTTCATTTCCGGCTGTAACGCCTTCAATTCTGATTTCAGTCGTTCCAGCAGCTAAAATTTCAACGTCTATATAAGGCAACTGCACATTAACCGATGCGACATTTGTATCACTGGACCAAGCGGTTAACGTAGTGATGATGGCTGCCTGAGGGAACAGCTTCGTCGTATCCAGCATAATGGAGGAGTCGTACGTAATAATCTGCGATCCCGAGCTAGGGACAGGACTGTAATTAGAAGTAGGCTTGACCCATTGAATATCGTTGTTTACAACAGGTAGGAAGTAGTTCGATGGTCCAGATGCTGCATGCGCCAGGGTTGACAATGACAAGCTTGTTCCTAGTACAGCGGTGCACAACAATAGCGAGGGACCTTTGCTTCGTGAAAAACCAGCCATTTTACGCAAAGAATGCTTCATTTGTCTTAAGTCTCCTTTATTCCGAATAGCTTGTCTAATTCAAGCAGCTGAGTTTGAAAAGCTGTAAGATTCCAAGCTCAGAATCTTACAGCTTTATAACAAGCTTGCTAGCAACTTAGCCGTTAATCAGGCCAGCCTTGACGAGCAGGCGCTTCACAATAGCAGCCGTTTCGGCACGGGTCACGTTGGAATCTGGGTTCAGGGAACCGTCAGCTCCCTGCACAATGCCGTTTTTCAAAGCGCTGGCAACAGCGGCTTTCGCATATCCCGACACCGAGGAGCTGTCCTCGTAAACAGCCAGCAGGCTGTCGATTTCAGCAGCATCGCTGACGGTTGGCAAAGTTGTAATCGCAAGAGCGCGGTTTAAAATAATCATCGCTTCTTCACGGGTAATCAAACCGTTTGGACGGAAGGTTCCGTCCGAATAGCCGCTGATCAGCTTGTTTGCTACAGCAAGCTTCACTTCATTTTCATACCAGCTGCCTGCCTTTACATCGGAGAAGGAAACCGAAGTGCTGCCGGAAGCCTTGTGAATACCAAGTGCGCGCAGCAGGGTTGCTGTAAACTCAGCGCGTGTAATGGAAGCATTCGGTGCGAACTCCGTGCTCGATACGCCCTTCATGATCAGGCGGGAGCCGAGATCGTTGACGTCATTTTTGCTCCAGTGATTTTCAACATCCTTGAACGAAGCAGGCGCATAGACGACCGCATAGCTGCTGTTCGTCAAGCTGTTGATGTTTGCAAAATACGTGCTGCCCGTTACGGAAATATAGGTTGGCACATGACGCAGCGTACCATCTTCGCCAAGCACGACGCCCGTTGTCATCTTCGAGCCGCCTGCGCCGGCAGGCAGAGCGATCGAGCGTTCTACATAATGATTAAATTGGCCAATGCTGATGTTTTGTCCATTGTACTGCGCAATGACTTCAAAGTTTACCGGAGCGCCAACGACGCTTACGCCTTGCTTGGACGCTTGGCTTTGTACAGTATTGATGGTTGCATTGTCTGCTGCGGTAATAGAGATGATGATTTTAATATCGGACAGCTTCACCGTTGTACCGACCTGTGCGGAAATCGCATCAATGTTGATGTCGCTCGCAGGCAAGGTGTAGGTTGCTGCTGGCGTCTCGATTTTAACGGTTGCGCCGCGTTTCTCCAGCTCCTTCACCAGTTGGCCGTTCAAGCCTCCGTTGACGACAGCGACTGTGCTGTCTTGAATCGGAAGCACGAGCTCTTTAATGCCTGCTGTGTCGATTTGCTTAAGAACCTTGTCATTGTCTACGTCCAGCTGTACCGTTTTGCGGCCGTTCTGCACAGAGGTTTGAGCCGTTGCATATTGCTGCTCCTTGCCGTCGATGTATACAATAACCGGAGTTGTTGTAGTTGTCGGAGCTGGCGTGCTTGTAGCAGGAGTCGTAGTGGAACCTCCGCCTGAAGAGCCTGAACCTGAACCTGAACCAGATCCTGAGTTGGCCTTCGAAATGACGATTTCTCCGCCATCAACGGTAGAAGGCGTCGTATACGATGGGCTGCGGTAGAACGCCCATTTCTCAGCGTTCGTCGTATCTACAGTCAGGTGATACGTTCCTGTCGTTTCGCTGCTGAGCGATTTAACCTCAATAGCGAACAGTTGGACAGGATCGTTAATGCGCGAGTCTCCGCCCGTAGAGTCTATCCAGATGGCGCGTGCCCAGCCCGCCGTATTGTCAAAGTTGGACTGAAAATAGCCAGTAGCTGATGGAGCGCCGTTTTCTGGCGCCACTTCACCATGTGTAGGCGTAATGCTGACGATGCTTAACACGGTAGGATCGAAGTCGATTTGCATATTGTAAGCGCCGACGCCGTCTCCTGGATCTGTGAGCATGACGGGCACGGTTGCTGATTGTCCGGCTGTCACATTGGTATTCGTAATCGTAACCTTAGTAGGGGCGTCTGATGCAGCATGTGCGGCAGAAGGGACAAAAAAAGCTGGCAATACGAGCAGGCAGCTCAGCATGAGCAGCAGAAAGCGTTTAGCAGGAGCTTGTCTCAAGAATGGTTGCATAATAACCTCCATGAAAGTAAGTAGATGGATGAAACTTGATTATTTGTTGAAAAATCAATGGCTAATGCAGAGTTAGCTCGGGTAGTTGGTAGTGAATTCCCATTCTCCTTGATCGAAGCCTGCATAATCATTACCGTTTGCATCTTTAAAGGCACCATGATCAATGAAAAGAACAAAGTGCGTACCGTATGACAGTTTTCCAGCTAGGTGTTTAATAGTGACGGTTTTCCCAACAACCTCAATATTGTAATCATCATTGGCAAGATAGTCTAATACAAAGCTGTCTATTCCAGAATGATAAAAACGAATGTGCTTACCAGGAACAGCCGTAACCTCTCTATCAAAAGTGAAGACAATATCAGCATTTCTATCGACATTTACACTGTAATTTTCGGGTGTAAGGCTAACAATGATAGGAGTAGCACTCAATACGATAGAATCGGGCTTCAATAGGACAGTTTCGCCCGTCAGCAGATCGCCGGATTCGGCAACTGGCGTCACTTCTGCGAAAACATAATAATTGAGATCGGTTTGCTGAAGAGTATAGCTGTTCGACGTTGCGCCTATGATTTCCGTACGGTCCGAGCCATCTGCTTGCAGGCCGCGGAACCATTTAAAGCGGCTATTGCCTTCGAAGTCATTTTCAGGATCAAAATAACTGTATTCCGCGGTCACCGTTTGGCCTGGTGCCCATGTATCCGCGCTTAAAGAGCCGTTATATATAGCTGGAGCATCGTCAATGGCGCTTAAGGTGACGATATATTTTTTAGACGAGTCTAGAACGGTTTTGCCAGTGTAGAGGTCCATTAAGGCGGAAGCGTCCGCTGCCGTTACGGATCTGTCGCGGTCGATATCATATAAATTGAAGTCTCCGGGAGTAAGGGTGGAATTTCTATTGAGCTCCCGAAAGATGTGAAAGGCATCCGCTGACGTAATCATGCCGTCTTTATTCGTATCGGCGAAGAGGTCTACCGTCACGCGAAAGTGTTCGGTCAGCTTTTCATTTTCAGAGGTAACGCCTTCAACCCTGATTTCAGTCGTTCCCGGGCCGAATATTTCCATCTCAAAGTTGGGCAAATAAGCGTTCGCAGACGCGACGCTTGTATCGCTGGAAGTAGCAGTTAACATCGTTATGACGGTTGATGGGGGGAAGAGCTTCTGTGAATCCAATGAGAAGTAGCTGCCATAAACGTTAATGGTTGATCCCATTCCCGCATTCGCATTGGAATCATTTTTAACCCAGTGCAGATCATTGTTTACTACAGGAAGAAAGTAGTTCGAAGGTTCTGGAATTGCATATGCCGGAGCAGATAGTGACAAGGTGGTTCCCAATACTGCAGCACAAACAAAAAGAGTGGGGCCCTTTTTCAGGGATAATGCGGTCATTTTGCGCCAATTATCGTTCATTTGTCCGAGTCTCCTTGTTACGAATAGTAAGATGCTTAGCTTCATTTTACTTTTTAGGGCTGAACCGATTCTGAACGGATGTGTCTAATTGAAAAGAATGAAGTAGCAAAACGTCGAATAATGTTGAAATAAAAAAGAAAAACACAAAAAAACCGTCAATATCTGCAAGCAGAATTTGACGGCTCAAACTATTATTTCTTCATTAAAGGTCAATGCTTAGCAGTACCGGACAATGATCGCTACCCAAAATAGCGGAATCAATAGCCGCATCCTTCAGCAGCGGAGCTAGTCGCTCTGAGATCAGAAAATAGTCAATCCGCCAGCCGACGTTCCGTTCGCGAACCTTGGGCATGTAGGACCACCATGTATAGGCATCGGTACGGTCTGGGTAGAGGTGGCGAAAGCTGTCGATAAAACCGGCCGCCAGCAGCTCGGTCATTTTGCCGCGTTCTTCCGGGGTAAAGCCGGAATTGCCGTGGTTGGCTTTGGCGTTTTTGAGATCGATTTCCTGATGGGCGACGTTGAGATCGCCGCAGACAATGACGGGCTTCACCGCATCAAGCTGCTGCAAATAAGTGCGGAAGCGATCCTCCCATTCCAGTCGATAGTCCAGCCGCAGCAAATCGCGCTTGGCATTAGGCGTATATACATTAACTAAATAGAAGCCTTCAAATTCCAGCGTCAAAATGCGGCCTTCCGGCTCTTCGTTTTCTTCAATGCCGTAGCGGACGGAAAGCGGCGGTTTTTTCGTAAACACAGCCGTACCGGAATAGCCCTTCTTCACGGCATAGTTCCAGTAGTCCGAATACGCCTCGCCAAGCTCCAGCGAAATTTGCCCCTCCTGAAGCTTCGTCTCCTGCAGGCAGAAAATATCCGCGTCCATCTCGGCAAAATAATCATTAAACCCTTTATTCACACAGGCTCTCAGCCCGTTAACATTCCATGAAACCAGCTTCAATGCGAAACCTCTCCTCTGTTGGCGTATATATAAGAATAGCTAAAAGCAGTGCTTCAACTAAGCGGGCAGCAGGATGAAAACCTTGCCATCCGCATTCAAAATCTGGCTTCCATTGCTAAGCGTGGCATAGGGAAGCTCCCAGTGCGAATGCCCGCAAAAAACGAGCGTCTCTGGCAGTTGTTCAAGCGCAGCGCGAATGGCGCTGTTCCCCTCAAGTCCAAGTGCCGGCTCATCCGGTCCCTGATGCAAAAGCAAAGCGTGGGGCTGCTTCATAATAAGCTTGCGAAGCCACTTCACATAATCGTGCTGGGACATGCGATTAGGCTTGTCCGCTCGTCCGATAATGCCGCCTAGACCGGCAAGGCGGAGTCCTAATATTTCGGTCAAAGCTGGCAGGTCCATGAGATGCATGCAATCGCTAGCGGCGAGCATATTCATATGCGCAGACTCCATTATATCATGGTTGCCGGGTACACCTGCGACCCAGCCGAATGTTTCACCGAAAGCGAGCCAGACGGGAAGGGGGTTGCCGCTGCTGCCCCTTTTGCCAGCATCTCCATATAAATCGCCGCACAACAGAGCGACCATACGCTGTAGGGAAAGATGGGGAAATTCAATCGCCATTAATAGCGCTAAATATTCGGGCAGCAGCTCGCCCAGCTGAACCTCGCATCCATCATCGATGGCAACGCCCTGCAAATCGGAGGTGACTATCAGGGCATCTATACGCTCTGGCAGTCCAGATACAAAGCCCTGATAGACGGGCAGCAGCGCAGGGAAGGTCCCGCCGCCAGCCGCCGCTGTTTGATAGGGAAAGCTTTCAATAGGCTCGGGAAGTATTCGCTCGATTTTCATAGTCGTTGAGGCTGCCCCCTTTTGCAACTAAAAATGACTCATGCCGTTTCATTGGAAATTAGGGTCAATATACCATGATTGCGAGTAGCGGGCAACTTAGGAGATTTGATCATTTTTACTAGGGTGCGTTATGATAGGGGAGGTAAATACAAGCAAAAAAGGAGACGGTATGGACAATTTCGTATTATGGCTGAAGTATTTGATTCTCGGTATTATTCAGGGCTTTACAGAGCCTATCCCTGTATCATCAAGCGGACATTTAATTATTGCCCAGCAGTTGCTCGGCGTTGAACAGCGAGGGCTGGCATTTGAAATTTTAACGAACACGGCATCGCTGATTGCGATTGGCTACATTTTTCGCCAGGATATTAATCGGCTAGTTGTTAACACTATCAAATATATGAGAACACGGGACAAGGCTTACAAAAGCGACTTCCTGTTCGCTGTGTATGTCGTCATTGGGACGGTGCCTGCCGTCATTATCGGGCTGCTGTTCAAGGATCAAATTGAGTCTTATTTCTCCTCTGTCCGTACGGTGGCGATATCGCTGCTCGTAACGGGTGTGGCGCTCTGGCTTATCCGCAATTTGCGAGGACGCAAGCGGGATGGCGACCTGACGTTCAAGGACGCTTTAATTGTAGGCTTGGCGCAGGCGGTCGCGCTCATTCCCGGTATTAGCCGCTCCGGCTCAACGGTCATTACTTCGATTGCTGTCGGCATGAAGCAGGAGACGGCGCTGCGGTTTTCATTTATGCTGTACATACCGATTAGCTTGGGCGGCTTGGTGCTGGGCATCTCGGATATCGCGAATGATCCTAACCGTACTTCGCTGATGATTCCTTATCTCATTGCCTTTATCGCGACCTTAATCGTGACCTATTTCTCTATGCGCTGGTTCATGAACATTATGGCGCGCGGCAATTTGAAATATTTCTCCTATTATTGCTTTGTCGCCGGTATCCTGCTGCTCATTTTTCTCTAGGCTCTGCCTGGAGTGAGAGATAGGCAAACAAGGTGCAGAATGAACAAAATAGAATTTTAGCAGGCTGGCATCCCGAGGTGGATGCCAGCCTTTTTCTGTGCGGGCTGAGCGGGCTTGCTGCATTTATGCATGTTTGCGAATAAAGATCAGGAAGCCGTAATTGATAAAATATGATCTTTTCAGCTAAATTTACAACTTTTTCCTGTCGTCGCGAAGTGGAATTTCGTTATTTCTTTATGAAAAACGCACAATATCTAAATTCAGGAAGAATTATAATTAAAAAATATATTGAATTAATTATATAATTAATTTATAGGTGTGAATATTTATTTAAGGGTTTAAATAAATATTATCCCCTCTAATATGTTAATACTTGACTAACTTTTTCTCGTAAACCGAACTAGATGTTAAAAAAAGAGAGAAAGATAAATAAAAAGTATTGTAACTCTATTCTTAATGATATAAAATGTGACATAGATTGAGTCCCATGATGTCACATTCGAACAGCTAGATTCGCCTGATAATGCCGAGCTAAGCCCGTCATTATTTTCAGAATTATCAATTTAATTAACGCTCGAAATTATAATTCGTTAGGGTGATTAAATGTGAGTGAGGAATTGCTGAGAATGGAGCATTTAACGACGTCCTTTCGGATCGCTGACCGCTATTATGCAGCAGTGGATGACGTTACGTTAACGGTCAGAAAAAATGAAATTTTAGCGATTGTTGGCGAATCCGGCTCGGGGAAAAGCGCATTGGCCTTTTCGATTATGGGTCTCCATACGCGGGCGAAAATCGAAGGGCATATTTATTATAAGGGGCAGGACTTGGCTCATCTGCCTCCAAGCAAATTAAACAAGCTGCGGGGCAAGGAGATGGGCATGATTTTTCAGGACCCGCTGTCTGCCCTCAATCCGCTCATGATTGTTGGCAGCCAGATTGAGGAGGCTTTGCTGCTCCATAACGACAAGCTGACGGCGGAGCAGCGCAAGGCGAAGGTGCTGGAATTGCTTGATAAGGTAGGCATTCCCCGCCCTGAGCACACGTATCAGCAATATCCGCATGAGTTGTCCGGCGGAATGAGGCAGCGCGTCGTCATTGCGATTGCGATTGCCAATGAGCCGAAGCTGCTCATTGCCGATGAGCCGACGACGGCGCTTGATGTGACGATCCAGCTGCAAATTTTGGAGCTGATCCGCAAGCTGAAGAGTGATATTGGCGCAGGCATTATCCTCATCACCCATGATCTTGGAGTTGTGGCGGAAATGGCGGATCGCGTAGCCGTTATGTATGCGGGACAGATCGTGGAAATCGCCGATATTTATACGCTCATTTCAAATGCGCAGCATCCCTATACGAAGTCGCTGCTCAGCTCGATCCCGGCGGCCAGTGCTGAGAAGTCTCGGCTGCATGTCATTCAGGGCATTGTGCCCTCCTTGCAGAAGCTGCCCCGCGAGGGCTGCCGCTTCCGCTCCCGCATTCCATGGATGGAGGAGGCGGCACATGAGGCGGAGCCTGCGATGCACGAAGTAAGTCCCGGTCATTTCGTCCGCTGCACCTGCTATCGGACTTTTTATTTTCCTAAAGTGGACGGGAAGGGGGCTGACTATGGCGCTTCTTGATATTAAGGATTTAAAGGTGCATTTTCCGATTCGCGGCGGCTTATTCGGCAGAACGGTTGGCGAGGTCAAAGCGGTAGATGGCGTAAGCTTGTCCATTGAGCAGGGCAGCACCTACGGTCTCGTTGGCGAGTCCGGCTCGGGCAAGACGACGACGGGGCGGGCGGTTATCGGCCTGAATGCGATTACGTCCGGCAGCGTCATATTCGAAGGCAAGGACTTGAACGAAGGCGGCAAGCGCGGCTTGCTGAATGCCCGCCGCGATATTCAAATGATTTTTCAAGATCCGTATTCCTCGCTTAACCCGAAGAAGCGCGTCATCGACATTGTGGCGGAGCCGCTGCGCAACTTCGAGCGGCTGTCTGAGCAGGAGGAGAAGCGGCGCGTGCGCGAGCTGCTGGAGCAAGTGGGCTTAAGCGCAGAGACGATCTACAAATATCCGCATGAGTTTTCCGGCGGCCAGCGGCAGCGGATCGGCATCGCCAGGGCGATTGCCTTAAAGCCGAAGCTGATCATTGCCGACGAGCCCGTATCGGCGCTGGACGTATCCGTACAGGCGCAGGTGCTTAATTTTATGCAGGACATCCAGAAGCAATTAAACCTCACGTACTTGTTTATCAGCCATGACCTTGGCATTATCCGGCATATGTGCGATCACATCGGCATTATGTACAAGGGCAGACATGTTGAGCAAGGCACAACCTCAGATATTTTTCATAACCCTCAGCATATTTACACCAAGAGGCTCCTTGCAGCCATTCCTGATATCGACCCTACACAAAGAGAGAAACAGCGACAGTTTAGAGCAGAGGTAAAAGCCGAATATGATCAAGCCTACAGAGACTATTTCGACGAAGAGGGCCTGGCCTATTCATTAAGGCCGATCTCAAGCACGCATCTAGTAGCTCTGCCTGGGAAAGGTGGATAGCGATGTGGAAAACGATTGTTCGCCGTATATTCATTATGATTCCGCAATTATTTTTACTTAGCATTCTCGTTTTTTTGCTCGCTAAAGCGATGCCCGGCGATGCGCTCACAGGCCTTGTTGATCCGAGCCTTGATCCTGCGGCGCTGGAAGCGCAGCGCGAGCGGCTTGGTCTGAACGATCCGTGGCATGTGCAGTACTGGAACTGGATGGTCCATGCGCTCCAGGGCGACTTTGGACAATCGTTCCGCTTCAAAATGCCCGTGTCCGAGCTCATTGGCCAGCGCATTTTCAATACGATCTGGCTGTCGGTCGCGACGCTGATTTTGACTTATCTAATCGCGATTCCGCTTGGTATTACCAGCGGCCGCTACAACGATACTTGGGCGGACCGCCTCATTACGGGCTATACCTATTTGGGCTTTGCTGCGCCGCTGTTTATTTTTGGCTTGGTTATGCTGTGGCTGTTCGGCTTCCACTTTGACTGGTTCCCTACAGGCGGCAGCGTTAAGCCGGGAGTAGAGCCTGGCACAGCTGCTTATGTATTTAGCAAAATTTATCATTTGCTGCTCCCGGCTCTATCGATGGCGCTGATTACGACCGTGACGACGGTGCAGCTGCTGCGCAGCGAAATTATTGATACGAAGCAGCGCGATTTTATTTTGACCGCAAGGGCTAAGGGGGCTTCGGAGTCCCGCGTCTACAACCGCCATATTTTGCGCAACTCGCTGCTGCCGATTGCCGCCTTTTTCGGCTATGAGATTACGGGCTTGATCGGCGGCACTGTATTTATCGAGAGCATCTTCAGCTATCCCGGCATGGGCCAGCTGTTTCTAAGCTCCATCTCCTTGCGGGATTTCAGCGTCGTGACGGCGCTGGTGCTGCTGTATGGGCTCGCATCGATTTTGGGAGCTTTAATTTCGGATTTGATTTTGAGCATCGTCGATCCCCGGATTCGGATCAAATAAGCGCGTTGGGAGGCTTAAACTATGAGCAAGCTTGCAACCGCCGAGGCGGACCGAAGCCCCTCCGGCTGGAAAATCATCTGGCGGGAAATTGTCCGCGACAAGGTGGCGTTTGCTTCCTTTCTTTTTCTAGGACTCGTTATCGTCTTTGTGTACGGCATTTCACTTGTGCTGGATCAGAAGCAGATCGTAACCGTCGATTTGTTCTCGCTGTACAAGCCGCCTTCCGCCGATTTTTGGCTGGGGACGGACTATGGCGGGCGGGATGTATTCGGGCAGCTGATTATCGGCACGCGCAACTCCTTGTCCATCGGCATTATTGTGACGCTGATGACGGGGATTATCGGCATCCTGATTGGGCTGCTGTCAGGTTATTTTGGCGGCAGCGTGGACAATGTGTTTATGCGCTTCGTCGATTTCTTTATGATTTTGCCGACACTCATGATCGTGATTGCGTTCGTGACCGCTGTGCCCAAATACAGCATTGTTTCGTTTTCGCTCATTATGACGGCATTTCTGTGGATGGGCATTGCCCGGCTGATTCGGTCGAAGGCTCTGCAGGAGCGGGAGCTGGATTACATTCAAGCGTCCAGAACGCTCGGTTCCTCCCATTTGAAAATCATGTTTACGCAGCTGCTGCCAAATCTCAGCTCCATCATTATTGTGACGATGACGCTGAATCTGGCAGCGAACATCGGTCTTGAATCCGGCCTTTCCTTTCTTGGCTTTGGCTTTCCTGAAAGTACGCCGAGCCTCGGTACCTTAGTCAGCTATGCGAGAAACCCGCAAACCCTGGAGAGCAGATGGTGGATCTGGTTACCCGCGTCAGTGCTGATCTTGGTATTGATGTTGAGTATAAATAATGTTGGTCAAGCGCTAAAGCGTGCGACGGACGCAAGGCAAAGAAAAGGTTAATAAAAGGAGGAGATGGTGTAATGGGAAAGGGTAAGGGGACAAAGTATGTATTCGTTTCGCTGATGCTTGTGCTCGCGCTAATGCTGGGGGCATGTACATCAAATGGCGGAAGTGGGGCAGCCGAGAGCGCAAGTCCTGGAGCGAGCGCCGATCCTGCGGCTAGTGCAAGTGCAGCACCAGCTGAAGATGACGGTCTTTATTCCATTGAGGATTTTAACAAGGTGAAAATTAATGAAGGAACGGCGCTGAAGGGCGGCTCCGTCACTTACGGCTTGGTGTCCGATACGCCATTTGAAGGTACGCTGAACTACAATTTCTATTCGGGCAACCCGGATGCGATGGTTTTGCAGTGGTTCGATGAAGGGCTGCTGACTTGGGATGCCAACTACGTCTATACGAATGACGGCGCGGCAACCTATGAGGTTTCCGAGGATGGGCGCACGTTCACCTTCACCATTCGCGACAATGTCAATTGGCAGGATGGCAAGCCGGTGACGGCGGAGGATTG
The DNA here is from genome assembly GCF_059609455.1 of Paenibacillus liaoningensis. Taxonomy (NCBI): domain Bacteria; kingdom Bacillati; phylum Bacillota; class Bacilli; order Caryophanales; family Paenibacillaceae; genus Paenibacillus; species Paenibacillus liaoningensis. The sequence continues at coordinate 218,713 of NZ_JCAALU010000003.1, read as the reverse complement.
GTTGTTTGCGCATGAAGTAATCGGAAATAAAGCCTATGATGGCCCGCGTTACGATTCCAATTTTACGAATATCGAAGGCATGACGGAGTTTCATGATGGCAAGGCAAAGACAATTTCCGGCATTAAGGTGCTGAGTGAAAAACAATTGCAAATTACGTACATTCAATCCACCCCGTCCCTGTTAACGGGCGGTGTATGGAATTATCCGCTGGCGAAGCATATTTTTGGCGATATGGATGTAGCGAAAATTTCCGCGTCCAAGGAAGTGCGCGAGAAGCCGATCGGCTTCGGACCTTTTAAAGTGAAATCAATTGTACCAGGCGAGTCGGTTGTATTTGAGAAAAATACCGATTACTGGCGCGGGGAGCCCGCTCTTGATGAGGTTGTGCTGAAGGTTATCAACCAGACGACGGTTGTGCAGCAGCTTGAGAGCGGCGGCGTTGATCTCGTCGATTCCTTCCCGGTTGACCAATATCCGGACAATGCGGGCATGTCGAACGTCGAATTCCTCGGCACGATCGATCGCGCGTATACGTATGTCGGCTTTAAGCTTGGTACATGGGATAAAGAAGCAAAAGTCGTTAAGCCGAATGACAAGGCGAAAATGGGCGATGTGAATTTGCGCAAGGCGATGTGGCAGGCAGTGGACAATGATGCGGTCGGCAAAAAGTTCTATCACGGCCTGCGCTGGAATGCGACGACACTTATTCCGCCGTCCCACCCCGAGTTCCATGACTCCACCAACAAAGGCGTAACCTATGATCCGGAAGCGGCGAAAAAGCTGCTGGACGACGCGGGCTACAAATTAAACGGCGAATTCCGCACCAATCCAGATGGCAGCGAGCTGGTCATCAACTTTATTTCGATGACAGGCGGAGATATTGCTGAGCCGCTGGCCCGTTATTATGTGCAATCATGGGCGGCAATCGGCCTTAATGTCAACCTGGAAATGGTCGAGTTCAATTCCTTCTATGACCGTGTAGGCAACAATGGCGACGACGATCCTGCGGTTGATGTTTACCAGGCGGCGTGGTCTGTTGGCATCGATGTAGACCCAGCTGGTCTATATGGCAAAGATGCGATTTATAACTTCCCGCGTTTTGAGACGGAGGAGAATAGCAGGCTGCTTGCCGAGGGCGTCTCGGAGAAAGCCTTTGATGTAGAGGTACGCAAAGGCATTTATAAAGAATGGCAGCAGTATATGGTCGATCAGGTTCCGGTATTCCCGACTCTATACCGCTCCGAGCTTGTTCCGGTGAATAAGCGCATTATGAACTATGCAATCGGCGATGGCACCGGCATTTATTTGTATCAGCTGGCTGTATCGCAAGATAAACCGTTTGTAGCAGCGAAATAGCGTATAATAGAGCTTAGAGACTGTGACGAAATAAAGTACCGCTAATTTATTGACAAAACTCCCAAAACCGTGGAGATTTTGTCAACAAAAGCGGGTACTAAATTCCTCGCAGCTCCTTAGAGTAGCAAACAAGATAATCGGCGGGCCTCAGTTGCCCACCCGTTAGACAAGGGCTGTTCACTAGGGCGGAGGACTTCGCCTTGGGGAACAGCCCGCTTTGCGGTTGCAGCGGGTAGGACGCGGCTGCGCTCTTTTCAAACGGGGGCGGGAATGCTACAATCTCTGAAACTATAGCTTTGAAAATGGGGAAAGGCAGGAAACGATTATGAGCAATCGACCTTCTAGAAATGACTTTAATCCTTACTATGAAACGTATATTGAAAAAGTGCCGGAAGGCAGCATTAAGGATGTGCTACTTGAGGCGCAGCAGGCGACAAGCGAGCTGCTGGCAAGCATTCCGGAGGAGCGCGGCAGTTTTAAATACGCAGAAGGCAAATGGAGCATTAAGGAAGTTATTGGCCATATTAATGATACCGAGCGCGTGATGAGTTATCGCCTGCTGCGGATTTCACGGGGCGATTCGACGCCGCTGCCTGGTTTTGAGCAGGATGTGTTTGTAGCGGGTGCGCGGTTTAATGAGTATACGATCGAGGAGCTTGCTGAAGAGTATCGGGCGATTAGGCAATCGACGCTTAAGCTGATCGACAAGCTTTCCGATGAGGAGCTTTCACGTCGCGGCAACGCAAGCGATTCCGAGGTAACGGCATTGGCGCTGGCCTACATTATCGCCGGTCACGAGCTGCACCATTTGAACGTATTGAAAGAACGATATTTAATTGACTAGCTAATATAACAGTCACCAAAGGAGCTCTATGATGAGTGAAGCAAGCTTTAAGGATTATCAATTAAGTGAAGACATTACCCGGGCGCTGGACAGCTTAGGCTACAAGCAGCCGACCATTGTACAACGCGAAGTCATTCCGATTGCGCTGAGCAAGCGCGATCTTACGGTCAAGTCGCATACCGGAAGCGGCAAGACGGCGGCCTATGGCATTCCCATTTGCGAAATGGTGGATTGGGACGAAAATCGCCCGCAGGCGCTCATTCTAACACCGACACGCGAGCTTGCTGATCAAGTAACCGAGGACATCACCAATATAGGCCGTTACAAAAGAATTAAAGCGACGGCGATTTATGGCAAGCAGCCCTTTGCCCCGCAGCGCATGCAGCTAACACAAAAGAACCATGTGGTTGTTGGTACGCCTGGCCGCATTATGGATCATATCGAAAAAGATACGATCGATCTGGAGAAGCTGCGCTTCCTCGTCATTGACGAGGCGGACGAAATGCTGAGCATGGGCTTCATCGAGCAGCTGGAAATGATTATTCAGGAGCTGCCGAAGGATCGGGTGACGCTGCTATTTTCCGCTACGCTGCCGAAGGATGTAGAGCGGCTGTGCCATCGCTATATGAATGATCCGGTGGATATTGCGATTAAAGCTGAGGGCGCCGCGAAAGCCGAAATCGATCATTCGTTGTATATCGTGCGGGATAACCGCAAGCTGCAATTGCTGCAGGACGTGACGGTGATGGAAAACCCGGACAGCTGCATCATTTTTTGCCGGACGCAGGTGAATGTCGATGAGGTGCATCATGAGCTGACCCAGCTCGGTTATCCGATTGGCAAAATTCATGGCGGCATGGAACAGGATGATCGCAATCGCGTAATGGGCGAATACCGCAGAGGCGAGTTCCGTTATTTGGTGGCGACTGATGTAGCGGCGCGAGGCATTGATATTGATCGGATTACCCATGTGATCAACTACGATTTTCCGATGGAGAAGGAAAGCTTTGTCCACCGCGCAGGCCGAACTGGACGAGCAGGCAACAAAGGCAAGGCGATCTCGTTCGTGACGCCAAATGAGGATTCTTTTCTCGCTAATGTTGAGGCGTACATCGGGTTTAAAATCCGGCAGGCGGAAGCTCCGCCTGAAGATGTCGTGGACAGCCGCAGGGAAAGCTTTGAGCTGAAGCTGAAAGCAAGTCCAGAATTGAAGCAGGACAAGAAGTCACAGCTCAGCGCAGACATCCTCAAGCTTCATTTCAACGGAGGCAAGAAAAATAAGCTCAGAGCGGTTGATTTCGTCGGCACCATTGCGAAAATCGAGGGCATGACGGCCGTAGATATCGGCATCATTACCATTGAGGACAATAAGACGTATGTGGAAATTTTGAATGGCAAAGGCAGCCTCGTGCTGCAAGCGATGAAAAACACGACGGTTAAAGGCAAGCTGCTTAAAGTACAGCCTGCTCGGAAATAACAGGTAAAATCGATGGCGATAAGCAGCGAAGGTAGCGGGAAGGGCGTACTAAGCAACGCGTTTCTCCCAACCTCTGTGCTGCATCGTTATCGGTTTTTTTATGGAGAAAGCAAAAAGCCTGGACTGACAAAGTTGAGCTTTTGACATTTGTATTGGGCTGGACCATATGATATGGTTGAAGCAGCAAAACGAACAAAGAGGGGATAACAATGGCAAATGAAACGCCGTTAACGAAGGAAGCCATATTGGACGCAGCGGAACAGGTGCTTCGGAGATATGGCCCCGATAAAACGTCGGTTACGGACATCGCGAAGTTTCTCCAGGTTAGTCATGGCACCTTATATCGGCATTTTGCGAGCAAGGCTGCGCTTCGAGAGACAGTTACCGAGAGATGGCTGGATAAAAGCGTATCCGAGCCTCTAGAAGGGATTGCGACTGCAACGGACGGCAGCGCTGCTATGCAATTGCGCTCATGGCTTGACGCGCTTATGCAGAAGAAGCAGATGTATGCGCTTGAGGATGCGGAGATGTTTGCAATGTACTCAGCGGTAACGCTGGAAGCCGTTGATTTAATTGCGGCGCATGTCGATCACTTGGTCAAGCAGATTGCCATCATTGTAGAACGCGGCATGCACAGCGGCGAGTTTAAGCCGGGTGATGCGCATGCGACGGCAAGGGCTATTTTTCTGGCGACGACGAAATTTCATCATCCGGCTTTTGTGCGCGAATGGTCGAGCAAGGAAATAGCTCAGGACTTTGATGCGGTATGGAGATTGCTGCTTGCCGGATTACAATAATTACGCCTTTAGAAACAGATCGGATTACTCCGGGAGCCGTTTCTAAAAGGCGTATTTTTTTGCACTCAAATCGTATAAATGACAAAAAATAAAATTTGTTATTTGACATTTGATAGGTGTCAGCATATACTCAAATCAACAACAACGAGGAACGATTCCTCGCGACAAAGGATGGGACCACAGATGGAGAAAAGTTTAACGGGCAAAGTGGCATTAGTTACGGGCGCATCGAGAGGCATTGGGCAGAAAATCGCTGAGGATTTGGCACGGCATGGAGCCAAGGTAGTTGTCAATTATGCAAGCAGCCCGGCAAAGGCGGACGAAGTTGTCGCCGGAATTAAACGCAATGGCGGGGAAGCGACAGCAATAGGAGCGAATATCAGCAAGGTGGCGGAGATCGAAGAGCTATTCCACAAAACCTTGGAAGCCTATGGTCAGATAGACATTTTGGTCAACAACGCAGGCATTATGATTAACAAGCCGCTCGCAAGCATAACGGAAGAGGATTTTGACAAGCAGTTTGAGATTAATGTCAAAGGCACCTTTTTTGCCATTCAGCAGGCAGCGCTGCATATGAAGGAAAACGGGCGCATCATTAATTTCTCAACGTCGGTGGCGGGCCATATGTTCAAGGCTTACAGCACCTACGCAGGAACGAAAGGCGCGGTGGAGCAGTTTACCCGCCAGCTTGCGAAGGAGCTTGGTCCGAAAGGCATTACGATCAATGCCATTGCACCGGGACCTGTAAACACGGAGCTGTTCAAGGCAGGGAAGACGGAGGAGCAGATAACGGCGATCAGCAATGCCAATTCCTTTGGACGGCTGGGCGAGCCGGAGGACATTTCACAGGTAGTGCTGTTTCTGGCAAGCAAGGAGTCGCAGTGGGTAACCGGGCAAACGCTGCGCGTGAATGGCGGATTTATTTAAAAGGATGGTTTGAAGCCCTCTCGCAGCTATGTTATGGTTCGTATAAAAGGAGAGGAAGATGATGCAGCATCTGAATCAAATAGTGCCGCTTCTGGAACAGGACACGCTTACGAACATTACGCTGCTGAAAATGATCGAGGCTTATGAGGGGGCCATCAGCAGCAAGCTCATCGAGGGCTCTGAACCATCGCGATGGGGGTTGCTCCTGCTGCTTCCAATTGAAGCGTATCCTTATGATCAGCAAACGTATCCCGAAGCTGACTATATCGCTTTTGTCGCGTATACGGAGCAGTCGCTGCTGCCCGAACTGCTCACAGCTGTTCCCACAGGTGCCCGCCTCGTATTCAAGCTCCAGAAGGATGAGTATCGGGAACAGCTTGCCCAATACTACGAGTTGGAGCAGGCCAGAGCATATATTTCCTATACGAGCCAAGACGAGCTTACCAGCAGCAACGTGCAGCAGCATAAGCAGCATAAGGCGATTAATAATGAAGACGTTGTGAAGCAAGAGACGCTGACAGAGGAACTGCTGCCGCTGCTTTGCAGCAACGGCTATACGCCGGAGGAGCTGCGAGGCTATTTTGCCGAACGCGCCTATGCCTTCGTGATTTACCGGGACGGCGAGGCTGCTGCCGGCTGCTTTATTTTTTGCAATTATAAAGACATTTGGGAAATTGCAGGCGTCCATACCCGGGAGCGCTGGCGTGGGCAAGGCTTGGCAAGGCAGCTTGTAGCTGCCGCGTTGGAGCATTTGAGGCAGAGAGGGCTGAGGCCTAGATACCATGTGCTGGAGACGAATGCCGCCTCAATCGGGCTCGCCGAGTCGCTAGGCCTCCACCCCTTCATGAAGCTGACGCATCATACGATGCGAAGCCCCGCCGCGATACCGCAGTAAATTTAGGCGAATCAACAAAAGCCCGCCCTTCAACGCTAGCTGAAGGGCGGGCTTTGCTGCAAATATAGGAAAGTATATAATTTTTCCATCCTTTCTCTTACCGTACTTGTGCTTCGTCAAACCTTATAATTCCAGCAGCACGTAGCTGCCCATATAGAACAATTCAGCATCGTCATATTGATCAGGTACCTCTTCCCATACGATATCCCAAGTGTCATCCAGCATTTCCGAATAATCGACCTCAGGGGAAAGGCGCAAAATAATTTGATCCTGCCCGCTTTGCACGAGCTTCGTCAGCTCCATGCGATATTGCTTATTGGAGGTGACCTCGAGACCATTTTTCACATAGTAGTCGTATTTATTGCTATCGCCGGTATATTGGTCGAGCTCATCGTCCAGCCAATAAGAAACATCCTCTACATATTCCTCGTTAATGGCGGTCGCATCGCTCGCGTTATAGAGCATATAAGGAACATCTGAATTGGTCGCATTGTTGGTCGGATCGACGTTCAGCCATTCTTCGCCAATTTTGACCTTGTTCCACGCATGGGGAACGCCATCCAAATAGCCGGTTACGACAATCGTCTCCACGCCAGCGAGCTCGTTCAGCAGCTTGTAGGTGTAGGCATAGCTCATACAGACGCCGAGTTTATTGACCATTATGCCGTAGGTGCTGTAAGCATCATAAAACTCCGGGTCCACCTTGCGAAAATCATATTTATACGCATTATCCAGCGCATCATCATCGTATACCGTCGTATCGTTCAAATAATCATAGATCGCCAGCCGTTTTTCCTCGTCGTTCATATCTGGCGTAATCGTGGCTGCAATAATGCGTTCGGCCTCCTGCATAATTTCCCGCTGCTTCGCGCGCATCTCCTTGACCGGATTCTCGTAGGACACATAAAGCGAAAGTGTGCGGTAATCGTAGCCGTAGCTTGCAAGCCCGATAATATATGGGTTTTGGTACATGACCTTCTCGACGACATCAATGAGAACCTCGGTATTTTGCGCTTCGGGAAAGGACATAAGCGAAATGTCTTCCTCTCCGGTCATCAAGTTGCGGGCCAAATATTCCTCTAGCGCCGAGTCGGCAGAAATATTTAGCTTCTCCAGCAGCTTGTCGGTTGGAACCTTTGCTTTATCGCCCTTGGCGACGACGAGGCGCGTATTTTCGATTTGCCGATCAATCAGGTTGTCGGTAGTCGAAGCCGCTTTGGTGTAGCGGGTAATAATAGTCGGCACATTGGCATCCGGTATAAAATAGGTCGTATTTTCCGGCTGGACGTAGCCGGTATTAGCTGTATTATCGGCTTCGTCATCCTCGTCCTCATACCAGGAGGCTACATAATCAATATCCTCAAGGGTGACGTCTTCGACCCAGACGACGCCTGTCAGCGCTGTACCTTTAATGGAATAAGGAATGCGCAGGGGGCTGGACGGCTCAAGGACAAGCGCATCCGTTTCATACACGATGTCCTTAAAGCTGATAGAGCCATCCGTATGCTTGACCTCGACGCTGTATGGCAGATCATCTACGTATTCATAGGTATTGCCGAACAATTCTCCTTCATATTCGTCGGTAACCTCCGTCGGAAGCTGGCTTGACAAATCGGCCGTCACGACGGGGGCGCTGAAGTTGGATTCCTTGCCGTTGGAAACGGCTGTGACATAAAAGTTGCCCTGTACCCCGGTATTTTGCGCGAGTGTAAAGCTCTCGCCCGTATCCAGCTCTAATTGGTCGTAAGTGGTATCGCCAAAATCTTCGAGCTCCGTTCCTTTGACCCGCTCAATCAGGACAGGGGTCTCCAAATAAAAGGCGGATTTTTTGCCCGGAGCGCTTGTCGTTCCATCCGTTTTCCGAGCTTTGGGGAAGGTCTGGTACACCTTGTATTCGCTGACCCCGGTTATTTTATCCCATAAGAGCTTTAGCCTGCCATCCTCGCTTATTTCATAGGTGAGATTCGGAACGGGCAGCTTGGACTCCACCGTGAATGGGATAATGAGCGGCTCCTCCAGCTTTTTGGGCGTAGTGGAAGCCATGTCATAATCAATGCGGAGATAATAAATCGGCGCATTTCCCCAGCCTAATGGATCAGAGGAGGAAGCGGAAGGAAGCGGCAGCACACCTGAATCCAGCGGCTCGACCGTGATTATGCTTTTGCTGCCTTCCACAGGGGTGACCCGGTTGAATGAAGCCATTTGGCTGGAGGGCAGCGCCTGCCGGTCTGTATGAACCGTAATCGTTTCTTCCCACTTTAAATTATCGAGCTGCGTCAAATCGGATTGAAAATGAAAATCGAATTTCATATCTTTGGCTACATTGTAGAGCGGCATAATCGGCTTATTGCTCGTTTCGCCGTATTTTTGCTTTAATTGCTGCACGGAAAGCTTCTCCGGCGTCTGCCAAGCATATTTAAGCAGCTTAATGCTGGAATTGAAGCCATTTGCCGCATCTGACATGCAGCCCGTCAGCAGCAGGCTCATGAGCAGCAGGCTGAGCAGCATTTTTTTCATTGCGCAGGTCTCCTCCGGGAAGTGATGAAATCGTATAGTTAGCAATATGAAAATTTTACCTTGTTAAATTAAATTATTCAATTCATTTCATAGTCATGACAAAAAGGGCTGATCCCATTTGTGCCAAACGCAGCATATTGATGGGCCCTATACGCAGTGTTAGCCGTGAGAAAAGGTGAAAAACGTACTTTTCAGCCTGCTTATTCTATTTTTGATATCGCGAGGCCGGAATTGAACAAAAAATTAAACGACTGGCATAAATAATCCCATTGTGTAGCGGGGCGCTATGCTATTTAATTATTACGAACCAATGAAAACGCATACATTTAGGAGGGGGAACATGAAGCGAAGAAAAATAGCAGCGGTGCTGCTGGTTGCAGCTATGCTGCTCAGCACGCTGACGGGGCTTGCGCCACGAGCGGTTTGGGCAACGGAGGAGGAGCCTGCTTATTTGGATGAAGGGGTGTCGGCAGCGGAGTCGGTGTACCAGCCCGGCCTGATTTTACACTATGATATGAAGACGACGGCAACCGATGCAGGGCAGACCATTGTGAAAAATGTAGCTGGCGGAACAGCCGTATATGACGGCATTTTCCGCAATCCATCGAATGGCCAGCTTGTGGCGAATGGCACTGCTGGTTTTGCTGGCTTTAACGGAGGCGCAGCTTCCGCGAACAGCGGCTATATTGAAATACCGAAAGGCGCAGGCGGCGAGGATCTGCTGAGCGGCTTAACCGATGTCACGATTTCCTCGCTTGTCAATTGGGAAAACGACGGCACGAATCGCTGGATATTCGGATTCGGTGCCACGACAAGCGATCCCGAGAATGGCAACAAATATTTGTTTGCCACGCCGCGTCATGGCAGCACGGGTAATTATGCGGCTGCCGGCATATCGAAAAGCGGCTGGCGCAATGAAGCGCTGTGGAAAGGGGCTGCTACACTTGCAGCGGGAGCTTGGAAGCAGGTGACGGTCGTTTTTTCCGGTGCAGCGGATACGATAACGCTGTATATTGACGGCGTGAAGGCATCCTCCGGCTCGGCGAAGGGCATTAAGCTTGCCGATATTATTAATACGGGGACGAACTACTCCGGCTATATCGGCAAATCTATTTTCGCGGGCGATGCGTTCTATCGCGGCTTGGTAGGCGACTTCCGCGTCTACAATTATGCGCTGAACGATCAGCAGGCGGCTGATCTGTATACGCAGGCTTCCGGCACAATCACGGACCTCAAGCAGCTTGTGCTGACAGCGGCAGCGGATGCACTCGCTCCAGCGACTATGCTTGCCTCAGGCGATTCGAGCGCTGATGCGGTTACGAAAAATTTGACGCTGCCGGCAGCTGGCCGCAATGGCGTAGCGATTGCATGGAGCTCCAGCGATGCGGCGGTCATTGCCGCAGATGGAAAGGTGACGCGTCCAGCGGCGTCAGAAGCGGATAAGTCGGTGCAGCTAACCGCGAGCCTGACGTATCAGGGGCTTTCCATGCAGCGGGTACTGAGCTTTAAAGTATTAAAGGAATTTTCTGAAAGCGCTATCGCAGAGGCGGATGCGGCGGCGCTAATCATCCATAATCTAGATCAGGTTAAGGGACATTTGACGCTGCCTCAGCTTGGAGGGAACGGCTCCAGCATCGAGTGGGAATCGAGTGATCCGGCGGTTGTGAAAGGCTCAGCGCAGGCGGCAGGCGATGCGGCGCAGCTGGGCAGAGTGCTGCGTCCCGCAGATAAGAATGCCGTCGTTACGCTCAAGGCCACGGTGAAAAAAGGCAGCGCAAGCACACAGCGGCTGTTCCAGCTGACCGTGAAGCAGGCTCCGCCGAGCCTCGATTATGACGCTTATTTCTTTGCTTATTTTACCGGGGAGTATGAGGGCGGAGAAGAGATTTCCTTTGCGACAGCCGAAGACCCGCTCAAATGGCGGGCGCTGAATAACGGCCAGTCAATTATTCAATCGACGCTGGGTGAGAAGGGGCTGCGCGACCCGTTCATTATGCGCTCGCATGAGGGCGATAAGTTTTATTTGCTGGCGACGGATTTGCGCATGGGCGAAAGCACAAATTTTGACCAGGCGCAAATAACGGGCAGCCATTCGATTATGATTTGGGAATCTGACGATCTCGTCAACTGGAGCGAACAGCGGATGGTCGAGGTCGCGCCGAAAAACGGCGGCAACACGTGGGCGCCTGAGGCAATCTATGACGAGAAAACCGGACAATACGTCGTATTCTGGGCTTCTTCCATGAAGGTTGCCGATACGTATGGCAAATACGCCAGCGGCCGCCCATTGGGGCAGTACAACGTTATGTATTACGCGACGACGCGGGATTTTTATACGTTTTCGGAGCCAAAGGTGTATATGGATGAAGCGTTCCCGACGATCGATACGACGATGCTTCAGGAGGGCACAGACCTGTATCGTTTTACGAAATCGGAAATCGGCTACAAAGTGTTTTATGAGAAGGCAGCTAATGTCTTTGCCGATGTTGACGGCATTGCGGCTAATGGCTACCAGTTTACGGCGATTGCCGGTACGAAAAATGGCAGCCAGGGACGCATCGGCCATGGCAGCAACAATGAAGGGCCAACCGTATTCAAGGATATTCGGGAGGACAAATGGTATATGTTCCTCGATTCTTGGCCTTATCATGTACGTGTATCAACCAATCTGGAGGACGGAGCGCAGTTTAGGGATAATCTGCTCGCTGCTGATCAATATGCCCTTCCGCCAGGGCCGCGCCATGGCACGGTCATTCCGGTAACGCGGACGGAATATGATGCGCTGCAAGCGAAATACGGCTTGCCTGGTCCAGCGGAAAAGGAGCAGCCAGTTGTGCATTATACGTTCGACAGCAGCAGCGTAACCGGCACGCTTGTGAAGGATATGTCCGGGCAGGGGCACAATGCGACGCTCGTTGGCGGAGCTACCATTAACGAGTCGGATAAAATAGGCAGCTCTGGCAGCTCGGTGGAGCTGGACGGCGCAACAGGCTATGTAAAGCTGCCAGACAATCTGGTGCGCGACTTGAATTTGGAGAAGACGACGATCGCCACTTGGGTGAAGACTGATCAGAACAAGCTGAACCAGCGGATTTTCGACTTTGCTTCGGATACGGGCAGAGCGGCTAACCGCAATACGATGTATTTGAGCACTACAGGCGATACTGGCGGTCTTGAATTCGCTATCGTTACGCCATTCACGGAGAAATTCGCAAGCGATTCGACGCTGCTTGGCGCGAGCTATAAATATGCGCTTCGCGCAGCGACGCCAGCGGCAAATGCTTGGCATCATGTAGCCGTATCCATCGACGGCTTCGAGGCGGTCATGTATGTGGACGGGAAAGAAGTGTCGCGCAGCAGCACCTTTAACGTAGAACCACGCATGCTGCTGCAAACTTCGATGAACGATATTGGCAAATCCCGAAATGCGAGCCACGGCTTGTTTGACGGCAGGCTGGACGACTTCCGCATTTACAATCGGGCGCTGACGAAGGAGCAGATTGCTGCGCTTGCAGCGGACTTGCCGGAAACGCCGGGAGGCGGCGAGCAGCCGGAAACGCCGAAGGCGATCGTCCATTATGATATGGGCCAAGTCGACGGCACGACGGTGAAGGATTTGGCTGGAAGCTTTAATGGCACATGGGTCAATTCGCAAAATGCAGAGTGGATACATGCCGGGCAGACGGGCGTTATCAGCTTCACAGGCGGCACGACCAGCTCCTATATTGAGCTGCCAAAAGGGGTGACCGATGGCCTGACCGATACGACGGTATCCATACTGATGAACTGGAGTGGCAAGGCTGGGGCCGAATGGGCTTTCGCATTAGGGCAGAACAGCACCAAATATATGTATTTTACACCACGCTATAACACATCGGCGGCGAATGCGCGGGCGGGCATTGCGACAAATTCATGGAACAACGAGGTAGCGGCGCAGCACACAGCTGGTCTGACGACCAATCAGTGGAAGCTGGTAACAGCGGTTTTATCTGAAAAGGAGCAGACGCTAACGCTTTATATTGACGGCGTAATGGTAGGAGCAACCGCAACGGGCGGCAAAACCATGGCCCAGATTCAAAATGCAGGCGGCATCAGCGGCTATATCGGCAAATCCTTTTATACGTCCGATCCCTATTTCGGCGGCATGGTCGCTGATTTTAAACTGTTCAATGGCGCTTTGAGCGGGGCAGAGGTTGGGGCTCTACAGCGGGAGGCTGCGGCGAAGATCGCTGCGCTTGACGGGCTAACGCTGGAATATGCGGCTAACCAGCTGGATTACAGCGCTTTTCTGAACGGCAATGCGAGCAAGGACAGCATTCGCACGAATTTGAAGCTTCCGGCAAGCGGCGGACATGGCACAACGATTACTTGGGTGTCTGGCACGCCGAGCGTCATATCGAATACGGGTGCTGTCACGCGTCCTGCCAACGAAGCAGGCAACCAGAGCGTCACGCTGACAGCTACGATTACGGATGGAGCCAAATCGGTGACTCGCAGCTTCACGGTCATCGTGGAGAAGGATGCGAGCCTCATGGAGAAAGCGCTGCTGGATGCGCAAAGCCTAATCGTCCATAACTTGGCCGATGTTCGCGGACATTTGACGCTGCAAGTGAAGGGCGCGAATGGATCGGCCATTGCCTGGGCCAGCGAGCAGCCTCATGTTATAACGGCGACAGGCGAGGTTACACGTCCCGCGCATGGCGCAGAGAGCGTAACCGTTAAGCTGACCGCCATCATTACGAATGGCGAAACCTCGATTTCGAAAGCGTTTCTAGCGACGGTGAAGCCGCTGCCTGCGCCAGCCGACTATAAAGGCTATGCGTTCACCTATTTTACGGGGGAAGGCTCGGCGAGCGGCGAGCAAATTTATTTTGCACTCAGCAAAGGCAATGATGCCTTGCACTGGCAGGAGCTGAATGGCGGGCAACCAGCGATTACGTCGAATTTGGGTGAAAAGGGTCTGCGTGATCCGTTCATTATCCGTTCCCCAGAGGGCGACAAATTTTATCTGATCGCAACCGATTTGAAAATTTACGGCAATGGCGATTGGGGCGCTGCCCAGACGAGCGGAAGCCGCTCGATTATGGTATGGGAATCGACTGACCTTGTAAATTGGTCGAACCAGCGAATGGTAGAGGTCTCTCCGCCGGAGGCCGGGAATACTTGGGCTCCGGAAGCGTTCTATGACGAGGAGACCGGTGAATATGCCGTATTTTGGGCATCGAAAATGTATGCCGACGAAAGCCACAGCACAGGTACGCATCAGCGCATGATGGTGGCGAAAACACGCGACTTCTATACGTTCTCGGAGCCGGTCGAGTATATGAACGATGGCTACTCGATTATTGATACGACGATGATTGGACATGATGGCAAAGTTTATCGTTTTACGAAGGATGAGCGCAGCAATAACAGTGCGACGCCGAATGGAAAGTTTATTTTTCAGGAGTCAGGCAGCAGTGTCTTTGACAGCAGCTTTAAGGTAATCAAGGAGGGCATCGGGCGCGGACAAATTTCACAAGGCGAAGGGCCGACCGTATTTAAGTCCAACACCGAGGAAAAATGGTATATGTTCATTGATGAATTTGGCGGCAGAGGTTATGTGCCGTTTGAGACAACGGATCTCGATTCGGGCGAGTGGAAAATATCGACGAATTATGAGCTGCCGTCACGGCCGCGCCACGGCACGGTCATTCCAGTGACACAAGCGGAATATGACCGCCTGCTTGTAAGCGTACCGAAGGCTGGGCAGTCCGAGTCTGGAACGAAAGTAACCGGTGTGCAGCTTGCGCCTTCAGCACTTGCACTGAAAACAGGGGAAGGAGCGCAAATGTCAGCGAATGTCACGCCTCTGGCTGCGACGAATAAGTCTGTCGTCTGGTCAAGCAGCAATACGGCTGTGGCAATGGTGGATGCAGCAGGTTATGTGCGCGGGGTTGGAAAAGGTGCCGCCTATATTAGTGTGACAACCGTAGATGGCGGATTTATCGCCGTATCAGCAGTGACGGTAAGCGCAGGTGAAGATAACGGTGGTGAACCGACACCGACACCGACACCAACGCCAGGTACGACGCCATCACCGACACCAGGTACTACGCCAACATCGACACCTAGCCCAACACCAGCACAACCGACACCGACCGTACCAAGCCCAAGTCCAACACCGACCATACCGGGCTCGACGACAGGTCCAACACCGACGCCGGTCATATCGATTCCGTCGATGGCACCGGGTACAACGCCAACGACACCGAGTCCAAAACCGAGTACGGAGCCTAGCCCAACACCGTCTGGCGCTTTTAGCGATACAGCGAACCATTGGGCGAGCGCTTCGATTGCAAAGCTGACGGAAAAAGGACTGATGAAGGGTTATCCGGACGACAGCTTCAAGCCGAATGCCGCGATGAGCCGCGCTGAATTTGTGACGGTCATCTATCGCATGCTTGGCATGGATTCAGTTGGAGGAGCTAGCAAAAACTTCAGCGATGTTTCGACAGATGCTTGGTACAGCGGGGCGGTTCATGCCTTGCGTGAAGCGGGAGTCGTTAGCGGCGATGCCGCAGGCACATTCAGGCCTAACGATTCCATTACGCGGGAGGAAGCTTTTGTGCTCGTATACCGCATTGTGAAGGAAAAGCTTGCGCTCAGTGGTGATAGCGATGAACCTTTATTCACTGACGATGCAGCGATTTCAGACTGGGCGAAGGAGGCGATAGCTGCTTTGTCCGCAGCAAATGTACTGAGCGGCTACGATGATGGCACGCTCAAACCGAAGGGCAGCATTACTCGAGCGGAAGTCGCGACGATTTTGGCGGCATTCGTAGAATGAGCAATGGATGCTAGCTGAAAAACCAGCGAAATAAAAATACGGCGGAAGCTCCCGAATGTTTGCCCGGGAGCCTCCGCCGTTTTATTTTCAAAAGTGCTATCGCTGAAAATTCCTCGCATGATTGTAGAGTTCAATATATTACGACTAAGGCGAAACTTCCGCTGCTAGACATCGCTTTTCACAAAGAGGTACAATTTAAAACAGATCCTTTATGCTTGCAGCATAACGGTCTACAAGAGAGGATGACGACACATGCCAAATTCAAATCATTTATTTGGACAAGCCCTTGTCAAATCGCTGGTGGGGGAACGCGGTCATATTCGCATCGCCCGTGCTTTGCCCGACATGGATGCCGAGTTGGCGGGACGTATTCATCAAGCTATGCCTTACAGCATTTATCAGCTGTTGAAACATATGCATTACTGGCAGCATTTCATGCTGGAGCATTTGGAAGGACGGAAGCCGCAGCTTCCTGCAAACGTTATGGAAAGCTGGCCAGAAGAGACTGCCCCGCAAGACGAGCTGTCCTGGCAGGCGGATATTCAGGCCTTTCTAGCTGGAGTCGACCAAGCGGTAGCTATTGCCGAAACCGCGCAGCTGGATGAGCCGCTTCTGTATTTTCCCGGCGAGACCAAGGCGGGGCTGCTGCGCAATATTGCGTCCCACAATTCGTACCATCTGGGCGAAATTGTGCTGCTGCGCCGCTTTTACGGTGCTTGGCCTCCTCCAGGAGGCGGATTTCCGGCGTAACGGATAGACACCCTTTACAGTTGCTTAGGGGCATAGGGGCAACCGCTATTAATATTAGCAGCCCCTAGCCCTTTATTTTATGACCTCAGTAAATAATGCAGCGACAGTAGCGGCGAGCTGTTCAGGGGGAAGCTCCAGCTGCAGACCAACTTTCCCGGCGCTGACGACGATCGTCTCCTGCAGCTCAGCGCTGCTGTCGATAAAGGTAGGATACCGCTTTTTCATGCCAATTGGAGAACAGCCGCCGCGTATGTAGCCCGTCCACTTTTGCAAATCCTTCACTGGAAGCATTTCAAGCTTCTTCTCCCCGGCCGCTTTGGCCGCTTTCTTCATATCCAGCTCAGCCCCAACGGGAATGACAAAAATGTAGAGGCTGTTTCCGCTATGCGTGACCAGCGTTTTGAACACGCAATCCGGCGCTTTTCCAATTTTCTCAGCTACAGCACTGCCGTGGATTTTCCCATCCTCGTTATCATAGGTGTGCACCTCATAAGAAATATGGTCGGCATCCAGCATTCGCATGGCATTCGTTTTGGTTACTTGCATGTGTGGTCCTCCTCTGTGTAGAAATCGACGTATTTCATAAGCTGGGCAGCTCCTTTAAATTGTGTGATCAGCTTTTCGTTTAAGTTTTGAAGGGCAAGGTGAAACGCCTGATCGATTTTTGAATAGCTTTGCAGCTCGAAGGCTTTTAAGAGCTCCTTCATATTTTCGATATAATAGATCGTTTTTCTTAAGCTGCTAATGACTAAAATTTTTCTTAATTCCGGTACGTTGAAAATGCGATAGCCATTTTCTTTATCCCTTTCGGAAACGATCAATCCCTCTTTTTCCCAATGCCTTATTGCGGAGGTGTTCACCCCAGCCATTTCGGCAACTTTGCCAATCGTCATGGCATTCGTCATTTTAACATTTCGATATTTGCTAAAATCAGTATTTTTAATCAGCATAAGGATTTCTTCAACTCTTTGTTTTTCTACTTGGTTGAGGTACAACTGGTTGTTCACCAGCCAAAGCGCCTGTACCTGATCGCCGTTTTTTATTTTTCGCATGACCTCATAAACGGTTGGTATATCATAGCCTTGCAGCAACGAGCGAATCGTTATAAAAGCTTGAAAATGGATGGGCAAATAAGACCTATGGTTGCCTATTGTTCTCGGTACATCCGGGAGCAAGCCCTGCTCCTCATATCTTCTTAAAGTAGTCGTACTTATGTTCAGCTCATTGGCAATTTGTACAGGGGTAAATGTATTTGTCATGCGCCTGCTCCTCATTAAAGTAAAACCTTCAAGTGCTACGATAACATAAAAATGCCTGCATCGAAATCCTGCCGCTGTCTCATGATGAAAAACCGGAATATTGCATGAATGTTGTATGGTATTCATATAAGCGGATTAGGAGTGGTAATCATGAAAAAAATCGTAACTTTAAATGACGGTTCAAAAATGGAGGCGGGTCTAACCGGGAACCCTACCGGTAAAGTCATCATGCTGCCAATAGCCAAAAAATCGGTTTATGGCCAGCAGGCTGAAAGCTTGAAAAGGTGGGGGGTAGACCCCGAGCTGGGGGAGCATTTTATCGATGGACTATCCGATCAGTTTCAGGTTTTGTATTTTGATTATGAAGGCCATCTTTTTGAAAATCCTCAGCCGGATCAGCTCACGCCTGACCATATGACAAAGGATTTTCTGCTCATAGCCGATGAAATGAAGGTGGATACCTTTAGTTATTATGGCTACTCATGGCTTGCATTAGCTGGCTTGCAACTGGCAATTCGAACTCCCAGATTGGAAAGCTTGATGATGGGTGGATTCCCGCCATACGAAGGGCCTTATAAAGAAATGATGATCGTAACGGAAAAGACTCATGGGCAAGCTTTAAAAGATCCAAGCAGCTCTAAGGCTGCTAAATATGAAGAAAATACGACTCCTGATGAAATCGATTGGGATCATGTCCAAATCACTCTCGATCCAAAGCAAACCCAACAATTTTTCACCTTGTATCAAAATTTAATGGATTTTGATGATACGTCCATTCATAAAGCTTTGGACTTTCCTAAACTAGCCTTCGCTGGAGAACAGGATACGATTGTTTACGGCGAAAGCTTCGGCAGTGTAACGGTTGATATGATTGGTATATTGCAAAAGAATAAACAGCAGCTAGAACAATGGGGCTGGGATGTGGCTATCCTCGAAGGAGGAGGAATGGACCATACCCAAGCGATGCAGCCTAATGCTGTTCTGCCCTTGATTAAACCCTGGTTGATGGAGCATTTGTAAATGATCTATCTACCGATCTGGAATAACAAACGACACGGTTGTTCCTTCATTAACGCTGCTCACAATCGACAAGCCCTGGCCGTACAGCTGCTGTAATCGTCGATTCGTATTAGGGATGCCAATTCCAGCTTTTTCACTCAAAGCAGCATTTTGCAATTGAGCGACCTTCTCCTGATCCATTCCCTTGCCATTATCTTTTACTTCAATCAGGGTGAAGCCCTCCCGGCGAGTGATGGAAAGCTGAATCGTACCGCCTGCGTTTCGGCTGAGGAGACCGTGCTTGACGGCATTTTCGATCAGCGGCTGAATAGAGAGCGGGGGCAGCAGCAGGCTAATGCCCGGCTCCACCTCCCATTCAATCGACAACCGATTCCCGAACCGCGTTTTTTCAATATAGAGATAGGCTTCAACGAGCGCGAGCTCATGAGACAGCTCTACCAACTCTCCTGTATTCAGATAATCAAAGCTAATTCGTAAAAAGGACGAGAAGGCCTGACCCAGCTTGCGCATGCTTTCCGTATCAATATCACTTAACGCCATTAACGAATTAAGGGTGTTGAATAGGAAGTGGGGCTGGATTTGCGCCTGCAAATAGGCGGCCTCCATACGCAGACGCTCATTAATGGATAGCTTTAGCGCTATCAATGCTCTGATCCGATATTTTAACTCCAGAGCATCTACGGGCTTCGTCACGTAGTCGCTTGCTCCCGCTGAAAATCCGGTGTAAATGTCGGCTTGCTGGCTGCGTGCGGTTAGAAGCAATACGGGCAGCTCCGACATGGAAAACTGCTCTCTTACTTTCTGCGTTAATTCATAGCCGGACATTTGTGGCATCATGACGTCAGCGATAAGCAAATCCCACTGCCGTGTCCCAAGCAATTGCAGCGCTTCCCGGCCGGAACGGGCGGTTGTAAGGGTGTACGGCTCGGTCGAAAGAATGCTCGTGAGGACATTCAGATTGATCGGATCGTCATCAACGGCAAGAATATGGGCGTACTCTTCCTTAAGCAGCGGCGCAAGGGTGGCGGCAGCCTCCATTTCCCCTGAGAAATGATGCGGGAGTAGGAAGCCAGCGGGCGTCTCCTCGATGATTTCTGGCACTTGTCCAGAAGTTTTCGGGAACTTTGCTAGCGGAAGCTTGGCCTCATCTGCCAAAGGCAGATTAAAGCTGAATACAGAGCCTTTGCCCAATTCAGAGCGAACCGTCAATGCTCCGCCGTGCAGCTCGACAAGCTGCTTGCAAATGCTTAAGCCCAGTCCAATGCCTTGCCCATCGCTTATTCCAAAAGAACCTTGCTCATAAGGGAGAAAAATTTTCTCCTGCGTTTCTTTATCTATACCGAGTCCCGTATCGGAAATATGAATAATCGCTTGCTTGTCTCTCATTTCGGCCGAGACGGTAATGCTTCCTTCCTCCGTATACTTGAGGGCATTATGTAGCAGGTTATATAAAATTTGAACGAGCCTTTTCTCATCGGCCAAAACCAAGGGCAGCGATTCGGATATATCCATATGCAGGTTGATTGGCTTGTGCTCCTTCATGAATTGCAGCATCGCGATAACACCGGGTGCAATAGCCTGAATGCTCAGGGGCTCCCGCTGCAAAACGATGCGTTGTTCCTGAAGCCGGGCAACATCGAGAAGATCGCCAAGCAGCTGTGACATTCGCCTGCTGATCGTAATGAGGAGCTGCATATCCTCAAGACTGCTTTTCGCAAGCCTGGTCTTCTCTTTGGTGACAACGTTATAAGCGATATTCATAATACCGTGCAGCGGCGTACGGAGCTCATGAGACGTATTTGCTAAAAACTGGTCTTTAATTTTATCGGCTTTTTGTAACTGCTTGTTCAAATCTCTGTTTTCCCTCGCATTTCGAAAATACTTTTTAAACCAATAGGCCGAAAAACCAATAATGGCAAAAATAATGTCAATAGGATAGTAGACGGTGGTAACATCTCTTGCATTCTCAGCAATACTCCATAATAAGTTGGAAAGGATGCCTGCTGCGGACAACAGCAAGAAAATGATGTCATTATCTTTATTTTTTTGCAAAATCATCGTTCCGACTATGTATATAAACCAGGCGAATGAGATGAAATTTATCGTATTCAATATATTGTAATGAATAAGCCCATAAGCCATATAGACTGGCGAAATCAGAAAAATGACGGTAAAAACTACAATGGCCGCATTGTGCGTTCGGAACCAGTTTTCCCGCAGAGGAGTCGCGTTGAAGCTTTTGAATAGCAGAAGCAGGAGCACATTTTGCCACAGCAGAGAAATCATTCTAATCTTGAAACTCCAAGTATAGTTGATCGGCAGCCACAATAAGAGTACATTGTCGTGGCCTATTAGAATTGTAATGCCCACGGATAACGTTAACAGCGCTGCGATCAACAATCTCTTCTCTTGCGGACTGAATAGGTAGAGAATGCAAGCATATACGCAATGAAGCAGCAGAATAAGAAAAATGAGCATCTGAAACCCAATCGAGTACCAGCGTACAAAATCAATAGTGGCCGCAGTGCCAAAGCGAATCGGCGTTACAATACCGCCCTTATAAGGGCTGTCGAAATTGGCCGCATGAATGACCAATTCGATCTCTGTCGCTCCTTCAATGCCATAAGTAGAGGTGAAAGAGGCGCTTTTCGGCGTATATTCATAGGCAGAGTCGGCAAGCTTGCCCATGCCCCCATTATCTTTTCCGTTAAGTTCAATTTCTGATGCCGCCTGAATGGTTCTAAACCAAAATGAAACAGGAGTCTGAAGCGGATCGATCAAAATGCGAAGACGATACGTTCCATATCCGTACGAGTTGCTAGATTGGTGCGGCAACGCGCTGCTCCAATCGCCTGGAACGACAACGTAGCTTGCATCAGATTCCGTCTCCAAAAGCTCGCTGCCCGTTAGAAATTTTTCAGGATAAAACTGCCATTCTCCATTCAAATTAAGCACGGGGGAATTTTCTAAATCGATACCGCGGAGGTCAAGTACACCGCCAACGGCATGCGGTTGCTGGTCTGACATGGGAAAGAGGACAGACCATGCCCATCTCATGCTGACTAATGCAGCAAAAATTAGAAGCATGATCGTTATATATTTAAAACGTGTAATATGTTTTGCCTGCAGGACGTTCATCAATTTTGTCATAAATGTATAAAACCTCTTTTGACCGCTCTTTATTGTTAATCCTTTACATTATAGCATAGGATTTAGCCATTCTCTTGCTTGGCTGCTAAAGAGAGCAGGTAACGATTAGCAAAAAGCCCTTAGAATAAACATTGGGGACCTGTGAAGGTTTGCCAGTGCTATGCTAAGGGGCGTTTAAAAGGGAGATGTCCTCCTGCGTAATTTCCAGCGTGCCTGTGTCATCGAACAGAGGTAGCGTCTCGCCAGCGAATGCTTGCAGCAGCCGCTCGATAATGCGTGTACCCCATAATTGCTCATTTTGCGACAGTGACGCTGTAATTTGTCCATTCTGAATCGCTTCCTGAATTTCCGGCATCATGCCGAACGTTAGGGAATAGCGGTTTAGACCTTGCGCTTTCCAGACGAGCACCGAGGCGGAGCCGGAGAGGGCATCCATCGATACGAGCGCGTCAAAATGCGGATGGTCATCGATCATTTTTTCCAGCTGCGCCAGCACGCGGGTTTCGTTGCCTTCGTTATACAACACATCGAGCACTTGAATGTCGGTCTGCTCATTAATATAGGTCAGCATGCCTTCGAGGCGCTCGCTTAAGCTTTTCATCCGCGCCATTCCGTTCTCGACAATAACCATTCCCCGCCCGCCCAGCAGCTCGGACAGCATATGCCCCATTTGGGCACCCGCAGCAGCATGATCCGTTCCAATGAAGGCAGCGCGCTTGCTTGTTGGTGAATCGGATTCGAAGCAAATGACCGTAATGCCCGCCTGTACGGCCTTGTTAATGACAGGAACGAGCGCTTCCTCATCAATCGGATCAAGCGCTATGCCGTCAACCTGCGAGGCAATCATTGTTTCCATCATGCGTATTTGCTGCTCCAGATTCGCTTCATCCGGCGCTTTCACAATGAGCTTGACGCCGTGCAGAGCTGCTGCTGCTTTGGCGGATTCCGTCACCGTCTCATAATACGGATGCGCCATCGGATATATAATGCCAAAGGTAGCGATGTCGGGTGCTGCTGTTGAAGCACTTGAAGCAAAAGGGGAGGGTGAGGGAGAGCCGCCATCCTGGCTGCTGGATGAGACGATGCGGGTATCGCCTGCGGTCTCTTTACGACTATCGCCGCTGCTAGAGCTTCCAGCGGCAGTGCCAGCTGCCTCATGATTTGTACAGCCTGTCAGTAGCAAGGTGAGCACGAGCAGGGCTGCAAGCAAAATAGCGAGCAGGGGCCTTTGCCGCAAAGCCGCCAGCCTATGGGAAAACAATGATGTCTGAGCTCGCATGGTGATGCACCCCTCCTGCCGCTTGCGCGCTGCCATCCTGTTCTTGCTGCTTGCGAAACTGCGTTGTCGTCATGCCGGTTACCCGCTTGAACAAATTGGAAAAATAATGGGCATCATTATAGCCGACCTGATGGGCGATTTCATACGACTTTGCATTCGACGCCTGCAGCAGCTCCATCGCTTTGCGGATGCGCGTGTGGGTTAGAAATTCAATAAAGGTTTGCCCCGTCTCTTGGCTGAACACTTTGCTAAGATGGCTGGGGCTGACGCGCACATGCTCCGCCGCATCATTCAGCGACAAATGATCATCGCCATAATACTTCAAAATGTAGTCCTTCACCTGGCTCAGCATTTCGGCGTATTTATCCGCGGCTCCAGCACGCCATTGCCAGAACTGTGCCAGCAGCGTTTGGAGATAACAGCAGGCATCCTCTTGGCTGCGTACCTCGCTCATGGCCCGCTGCAGCTTATCCAGCTGCTCCTTCGGCATATCCGGATTCCGCTGAATGGATTTGGCGATATGAACTGCTTCAATCGTCAAGTCATTGAGCAAATAATAGCCGTAAAAAGCGCCGCGCCAGTCAAGCTGCTGAAGCCCAGCTGCAAAGCTGGCAATGAAAGACTCCGTCTTGGCGGGCGTGCCAAGCTTGAGGAAGTCGATGAAGCGCTGGCGCTGGGCGACCACCGATTGCTCGGATAAGCCGGAGGCGGCATCGCGCAGCGCTTTGCGGTTTTGCCCGGAGAGCCTGCGCCAATGCTTGTCATCCTCCGCCTCCAGATAGGAGGAATGGATACCTTGCAGGCGATCCTGAATGCTGCCGATGCCGACGGCTATCGTGCAGCTGGCACTGCGCTCCGCCTGCTCCTTCCAGCTGGAGGCGAACCGCGCCAGCACCTCTTGCAGCTGCGGCAGCGAATCGCTCTTGAGCAGCCAGATCGTCTCCGTCTGGCTGCGCTTATAGGACAGCGTGCCCGGCAGAAGGGAGCTGACCGCTTCGTGCAGCAGCAGCTCCGTCTGCTGCTGGGTCGCCATATGAACGCTGACGGAGCCTTCCGGGCAGCGAATGTCCGAGATGGCGGCTGCGTAATAGCTGGCCGTCAGTCCAATCGAAAGCGAGCCGGCCTGATGGATCGCTTCGGCCGTTGTAATAAAGCCGCTGCATAAATCGCTGAGCAGCTTATGCCGCATCTGTTCTGCGCTACCGCCTTGGGCGAGCTGCTTCTTCTCCAGCAGCTCGCGCTCATAACGCTCGCGGTCAATGCTGCGGCTGACGTCATGCAGCGTCCGCACGATATCGGCAGCGCTGACCGGCTTGAGGCAATATTCCTCTACGCCGACGCGGAGAGCGGCTCTTGCATATTCAAATTCGTCATGCCCGCTGAGAATAATGATTTTGATGTCCGGCATCCGCTCGCGGACGATGGCGCTCAGCTCCAAGCCATCCATAAACGGCATCTTGATATCGGTAATGAGGATATCCGGCTGGCGCTGCTCAATGAGCGGCAGCGCCAGCTCGCCATCAGAGGCGTCCCCGCAAAACATAAAGCCTTCTTGCTCCCAATTGATACAGTCCCGAATGCTTTCCCTGACAAGAATTTCGTCGTCAACGAGCATAACCTTTTTCATTCGGCTTCATCCTCTCCATTGGAATGCGGATCGTAACCTTGGTTCCGAGCTGGTCTTCGCTTTCTACGATAACGGTATAGGCTTCCCCGTAATAGAGGCGCAGCCGCTGCTGGACGTTATGCAGGCCGAAGCCGCCGGATACCTCCGAGCCTGTCTCCTCGGGAATATGCTGCATGCGCAGCGCCTCGCGCAGCTCGGCAAGGCGCTCCGGCTTCATGCCGATGCCATTGTCCTCAATCATCAAATACAAGTCCGAATCTTGGCTGGCATAAGCATGTATGCGGATTAAACCTTTACCGCGTTTATTTTTAATGCCGTGATACAAGGCATTTTCAACGATGGGCTGGAGCGTCATTTTCAAGATCGGCAAGTCCTTCAGCTCCTCCGGCACATCCAGCTCATATTCCAAAATGTCGCGATAGCGCATCTGCTGGATGATCAAATAGCTTTGCACATGCTCCAGCTCATCCCTCAGGGCAATCCAGTCCCGCCCCCGATTGAGGCTAATGCGGAAAAAGCGCGACAGCGCCTGTACGAGCTGGATAACCTGCGCGCTGCGCCCGGCTTCCGCCATCCAGACGATGGAATCGAGCGTATTATAGAGAAAATGCGGATTAATTTGCGCTTGCAGCGTCCGCAGCTCTGCCTTCTGCACATGCTCCTGCTCCTCAATGCTTTGCTTGAGCAGCTGCTTGATTTTCTCCAGCATTATGTTGAAGCTGTTGCCCAAATCGGCAATTTCGTCATGGCCGCTCGGCTGTACCTTGACCTCAAGAAAGCCGCCTGCTGCCAGCCGCATCTTGCTCTTCAGCAGCTGAATCGGCCGCGTCAGGCGGGCTGTAATGAAATAATGCAGCGTAATCGCAAACACGATGCTGAGCAGCACGCTGATAATGATTAGCTGGCGAATTTCATTCGCCTCGGCAACAATTTCCTGCAGCGGCACGGAGCCGACGATTTTCCAGCCCGTTGTGGACGAGGTTGTGAAGGCGACGAACTTCGGCCTGCCGATGCTATAATCCACAAAGCTGTTTTGCTGCAGAGCGAGCTGCGCGCTTAGGTCGGCTGGCGGCTGTACCTTCGCCAAACTCGTCATGGCCGAGGGGAGGAAGATGGGATTTCCCGCCTGATCAAGGACATAGACGTAGCCGCTTTCGCCAAGCGTAATATTTTCACAGTAACGCTCGATGATGGAATCATCCAAATCTATGACGATAAAACCGATCACCTCATGGGTAATTTGCTGCTTGACCGTTGCCATGATGGAGATGACGTTATGCTGCGAATAATGAAAGCCATCGAGACGGTCCAGCGGTGAGGCGTCCGGCGGGGGAATGTTCAATACCTCATCCGGATGGTTCAGCAAATATTGAAAATGCGGATTGCGCAGCGGATTCCTATCTAGTTGGAACACGCCTTTACGCTCGCTTAAGCCCCGTCCATACAGGTTGACGACCGTAATGTTGAGCACGCTTTCGTATTTATACGTTTCCCGGTACAAATTCATCGTTTGAATAATGGCTTTGGCATCCTCATACGTATCCGTTTGCGAAAATAAATAATGCAGCACCTGCGGGTTGTTTTCCAGCTCCAGCAGCCTTCCCGTATCCTCAAGCAGCGCATCAATGTCATTGCCAAGCTGGCCCACGACGAGCATGGTCGCTGCTTTGCTGTGATCGGATACGGCATTGTACGATTTTTGATAGGAAATGAGGCCAACGGCAATCAGCGGGACGGAGGTCAAAATAATGAACATCAGCAGCAGCTTGGCCCGAAGGCTTGAGAAAATCCAGCGCATCAGCTTCATAGGTTTATAGGAACCTTTCAAATTGGAAATGTATGCGATTTCAAATCTATCCAACCTTCACTATACCAAATTGCCCCAAACCTCGCTACGCACAGATGAAGGATCGACGAAATTTCCACCTTTCGCACAAAAAATCAAACCATTTGCCGCCGTTGCTGGAAAATTACCCAAAAAATCAAATCGAACGGCTATCGGATTCCGTATCCCGGTCTTTTGAAAGCGTTCTATAATGAGGGCACGCCAAAGTTGGTGAATGACAGGGGAGGTAATACAAAGATGAAAAAAGCAGGAAAACTAGGCATGTCGCTGTTGATGGCGACGATGCTGCTCGTCACATCCGCTTGTGGAAGCGGCAATGGAGGAACGAATACGGCAGGAGCTGGCAATACCGGTGGGACGAGTGCTCCGGCAGCGGCGAGCAGTGAGCCAGCGGCAGCGCCGGCGGATAAAAAAGTGACGCTCGGCTTCGCACAGGTTGGTGCAGAAAGCGGCTGGCGTACAGCGAATACGAATTCGATTAAGGAATCGGCGGCAGCGGTCGGCTATGACTTGAAGTTTTCCGATGCCCAGCAAAAACAAGAAAATCAAATTAAAGCGATCCGCTCCTACATTCAGCAAAAGGTGGACGTGATCGCGTTTTCCCCGGTTGTGGAATCCGGCTGGGATACGGTATTGAAGGAAGCGAAGGATGCGGGCATTCCGGTTATATTGACAGACCGCGCCGTTGATTCGTCGGATACGTCGCTGTACGAGACGTTTATTGGCTCCGACTTCGTAGAAGAGGGCCGCCGCGCTGGACAATGGCTAGTAGATAAATATAAGGATTCGACTGACGAAATTAACATTGTCGAGCTTCAGGGCACAACCGGCTCGGCGCCAGCGATTGATCGCAAAACAGGCTTTGAGGAAATCATTAAAGACCATGCCAACCTGAAGGTTATCGCTTCCCAAACGGGCGATTTCACCCGTGCGAAAGGCAATGAGGTTATGCAATCCTTCTTAAAAGCGAATAAGAAAATCGACGTTCTGTATGCTCATAATGACGACATGGCGCTAGGCGCGATTCAAGCGATTGAAGCAGCAGGCCTCAAGCCGGGCGAGGACATTGTCATCATTTCAGTCGATGGCGTTAAAGACGGCTTTGTTGCGGCAAGCGAAGGCAAAATCAACTTTATCGTCGAATGCAATCCGCTGCTCGGGCCGCAATTGATGCAGGCGGTACAGGATGTACTGGATGGCAAAACGATTGAGAAGCGTATCGTGACGGAGGAAGGCGTCTTTACTTCGGAGCAGGCGAAGGCCGCGCTGCCTGACCGGAAATACTAGAAGCAGAGCTTAAAGCCAGCGAAGGAAGCCGAACAAGGCTGGTCCACGTACCAGGCGGACGGCTTCCTTTTTCATCTTTTATCGTTCATCGCACAGGCGAAATTCCAAACCAAAGGGGAGAAGAAGATGGAGCGGGAACGCGAACCTATCCTGCAAATGAGCAATATCCATAAAGGCTTTCCAGGCGTAAAGGCTTTATCCGGCGTGAGCTTTCGCCTCTTTCCCGGCGAGATCCATGCGCTGATGGGCGAAAATGGGGCGGGCAAGTCAACCTTGATTAAGGTGCTGACTGGCGTGTATTCCATTGATCACGGCACGGTGGAGCTTGCGCATCAGCGTATGGCTATTGATAGTCCTCAAGCGGCGCAAACGGCCGGTATTAGTACGGTTTATCAGGAAGTAAATTTATGTCCGAATTTGACGGTTGCTGAAAATATTTTTATCGGCCGCGAGCCGCGCCGTTTTGGCCGTATTTTATGGAAAGAAATGAATGCGGCAGCCGAGAAGCTGCTGCTCGAACGCTTGCAAATTCGCTTGGATGTAAAGCTGCCGTTATCGGCTTATTCCGTCGCCATTCAGCAGCTTGTTGCGATTGCTCGGGCGCTGAATATTTCGGCGAAGGTGCTCATCTTGGATGAGCCGACGTCGAGTTTGGACCGCAATGAGGTGAAGCAGCTGTTTGAGGTCATGAACAAGCTGAAGGTGGAAGGGCTGGCCATTTTGTTCGTCACGCATTTTCTGGATCAGGTATATGAGGTGTCCGATCGAATAACCATTCTCCGGGGCGGAGAATTTGTAGGGGAGTATTTGGCGAAGGAGCTTCCCCGGATAGAGCTCGTATCGAAAATGATCGGCAAGGAGCTGCAGCAGCTTGATGCGCTGCCGCGTGAGAAAGAGGCGGCTGCGGCAGCCGAGTCTTCGCAGCAATTGGTTATTGAAGCGAAGGCGCTTGGCCGCAAAGGGGCAATTGAGCCGTTCGACCTCCATATTCGCAAGGGAGAGGTCGTTGGCCTTGCAGGCTTGCTTGGCTCGGGAAGGACGGAGCTGGCGCGGCTGTTCTTCGGCGCAGATAAGCCTGATGAGGGCGCGCTGCGGGTGAACGGAGTGAAGGAGGGCATCGCTTCGCCGCGCGAGGCGATCGACCAGGGAATTGCCTTTTGCCCGGAAAACCGCAAAACAGAAGGCATAATCGACGAGCTGACGGTGCGTGAAAATATGATTCTCGCCCTGCAGGCGACGCGCGGCTGGTTCCGCGCCATTCCCCGCAAGCGGCAGGATGAGCTGGCTGATGAATATATCAAGGCGCTCAACATTAATCCGCCGAACCCGGAGCAGTTGATTAAAAACCTTAGCGGCGGCAACCAGCAGAAGGTCATTCTTGGCCGCTGGCTGCTGACGCAGCCGAAGCTGCTCATTCTTGATGAGCCGACGCGCGGCATTGACGTCGGAGCAAAGGCGGAAATTCAGAAGCTTGTGCTGAAGCTGTCGGGCCAAGGCATGTCGGTGCTGTTCGTCTCCTCGGAGCTGGAGGAGGTGCTGCGGGTCAGCGACCGGATCGCCGTGCTGCGGGACCATGTCGTAGTCAAGGAAATAGAAGAAGATGAAATGAGCCAGCAGCAGCTTATGCAGGCGATGGCAGGGGAGTGAGCAAGCATGGTGAAGCACCATTTATTTTGGCCGCTGGTGATGCTGGGGGCGCTGTTATTATTTAATTTGCTGTATGAGCCGGATTTTTTCTCCGTGCAGATGCGGGCTGGCAAGCTGTACGGCAGCTTGATTGATATTTTGAATTTTGGCGCGCCGCTTATTCTCGTTGCTATCGGCATGACGCTCGTCATTGCCACGAAGGGCATCGATCTGTCGGTCGGCTCAATCGTGGCTATCGCAGGAGCTATGGCCTGCATGACGCTCGCCCAAGGCACGGATCAGAACATGCTGGGCCTTGTGCTCAGCGCAGTCGGCATTGCTCTTGTGCTGGCGCTTGTGCTGGGCCTATGGAACGGGATGCTTGTGGCGGCCTTCGGCATTCAGCCGATTATTGCCACGCTTATTCTAATGGTCGCCGGGCGCGGCGTCGCCCAGCTCATTACGGGCGGGCAGATTATTACCGTATCGAGCAGCGCCTATAAATTCATCGGCGCAGGCTCGCTGCTCACGCTGCCCTTCTCCATCTTTATCGCTGGCGCCGTGCTGCTGATCGCAGCGCTGCTGACGCGCAAAACCGCCCTCGGCCTGTTCATTGAGTCCGTCGGCTGCAACCCCGAAGCGAGCCGCCTGGCCGGCATTCGCTCGCGAGTTGTCATGATCGCCGTTTATATGTTTTGCGGCTTATGTGCCGGCATCGCCGGTTTGCTGCTCAGCGCAAATGTATCCAGCGCCGACGGCAACAACGCCGGGCTGTGGTATGAGCTTGACGCGATTCTTGCCGTCGTCATTGGGGGCACCTCGCTCAGCGGCGGACGCTTTTATTTGCTCGGTACGGTCGTCGGCGCACTCATTATTCAGACGCTGACGACGACGATCTACATGATCGGCGTTCCGCCGGAAATTACGCTTGTGGTCAAAGCGTTTGTCGTGCTGCTCGTCTGCCTTATTCAATCGGAGACGTTCCGCAAGACGCTGGTACATCGCTTTAAAACTCGCCGCTATCCGGCAGAGAGGGAGGTTAAACGCCATGCTTAAACGGCAGTATATCCCGATCGTAGTAACGGCTGCGCTGCTCGCTTTCATGTTTGCGGCTGGCTCGTTCCGCTACACCGGCTTTTTCTCGCTGCAGGTGCTGCTCAATCTGCTCATTGACAACGCTTTTCTGCTTATCGTCGCGGTCGGCATGACCTTCGTCCTCGTTTCCGGCGGCATTGACCTGTCGGTCGGCTCGGTCATTGCGCTGACGACGATGATTTCGGCAAGCCTTGTCCAGCAGCAGGGCTGGCCGCCCGCCGTCGTCATTCCGCTGGTGCTCGTGCTTGGCGCCGCCTTTGGCTGGCTGATGGGAGCCATCATCCATTATTTTAAAATCCAGCCGTTCATCGTCACGCTCGCCGGCATGTTTCTGGCGCGGGGACTATGCTACGTCATTAGCATCAATACGATTACGATTGACCACCCGTTCTATACGAGCATGGCGCAGACGAAAATCAAGCTGCCGGGCGGCTTTTTCATCTCGATCAGCGTCATTATCGCATTGGTTGTAGTGGCCGCAGCAATTTATTTGGCGCATTACACCCGCTTCGGCCGCAATACGTATGCGCTTGGCGGCAGCGAATCGTCCGCGCTGTTAATGGGGCTGCCCGTCGCCCGCACGAAAATTCTCGTGTACACCTTTAGCGGACTTTGCTCCGCGCTTGCGGGCGTCGTCTTTACATTCTATATGCTGTCGGGCTACGGCCTGCATGCGGTAGGCTTGGAGCTGGATGCCATCGCGGCGGTCGTCATTGGCGGCACGCTGCTGACTGGCGGCGTCGGCTACATCCTCGGCACCTTTTTCGGCGTATTGATTCAAGGGGTTATCCAAACGATTATCAGCTTTGAAGGCACGCTCAGCTCGTGGTGGACCAAAATCGTCATCGGCCTGCTGCTGCTGCTGTTCATCGTCCTGCAGCGCCTGCTCAGTGCAAGGCGGCAAATGCAAAAAGCTTAATAGTCCGTAATAGAACGCGGTTCAAGGGTGCAGCGCAACGATTCGACGTTGTTCGCGGCACCCCCTGAGTCGTTACGATCATGACAAAGCGCCCTGTATCCATTACAATACGATCAGCAAGCTGGAAGGGCATGGACGCTTTTACTGGCTGAACCGGAGGGAGCCTTATGCGAAGACAAGCTGTATTTGTGAAAATGATTTATGCAATCGCTTTCTTATTGCTGTTAAGCAGCTGCCAGCTTTCAGCCCCAGCTCCTTCATCCTCGGGGATAGGCCATTCGCTCCAGTCTGGAACAGGTATAGGAGAGGGCGCGATAGCAGAAGGCGGCACGCTGCCTGAAGCAACGGGAATCGAGCTCATTCAGCCAGTGAGGCCGATTGTTCTGGGTTTCTCCCAGCTTGGTTCAGAGAGCGAATGGCGAATGGCCAACACCAATTCGGTCAAAGAGGCGGCAAAAGAGGCCGGAATCGAGCTGTTGTTCGAAAATGCGGAGCAATCACAGGAAAAGCAGTTTGAAGCGATTCGTTCCTTCATTAAGCGCAAGGTCGATGTCATTGCCATTGCTCCGGTCGTGCATTCGGGCTGGGATGAGATTTTAACCGAGGTGAAGCAGGCGGGTATTCCGCTTATAATATCCGACCGATCCGTTGATGTGGGCGATACCTCGCTTTATGTGACGCATATTGGGGCGGATTTATATGAAGAAGGACGCAAAGCGGGCAAATATTTGGTCGATAAAATGCGGGATGCTGCCGAGACGGTTCAAATTGTCGAGCTGCGGGGAACGGAAGGCTCATCCCCCTCGATTCAGCGCGGACAGGGCTTTCGGGATATTGTGCTGAAGCAGCCGGGCTATAAAATTATGGCCAGCGTCGACGCTGATTTTACTTTTGAACGGGGCAAGGAAGCGATGGGCACGCTTCTTGAACAATATGGCGGTGAAATGGACGTGCTGTTCGCCCAAAACGATGATATGGCGCTTGGCGCAATTGAAGCGATTGAGGAATATGGACTGCGGCCAGGCGTCGATATTGTCATTATTTCAGTGGATGGGACGCGGCGGGCGTTCATGATGCTGGGGGAGGGTAAAATTAACTGCATCGTTGAATGCAATCCGCTGCTTGGCCCGAACATGATGCAGGCGGTGCAGGAGCTCGTTGCCGGGCGCACGCTGCCGAAGCGAATCGTGCCCCAGGAAAGCGTCTATACCGAGCAAATGGCGAAGAAGGAAACCCCGTTTCGGAAATATTAGATCTATCATATACAGCACAAGGCAGTTCCCGTCAGCGTAAAAGCTGCGCGGAAACTGCCTTGTGCCCTTTTCCCTATATGGTTTTGGTAGAGGCGAGGAACAGCTTTACATGCAGAATCGGAATAACCCGGTTATCCAGCCTGAAAGCTTGGTGGAAAATGTCCTTCTCGGAAGAATCCGGCACAGGTTCAATGTCGGCTTCTTCAATCGAAGCGGTATTTTCGATATCATCGACGAGCAGGGCTACTTTGGCTTGCCTGAGCAAAATGATTTTTTGATAGCTGTCTGGGGCCTGTCCAAACAGATTAAATTTTTTGCGCAAGTTAATAATAGTGTAGAGGCCGCCACGAATGTTGGCCACGCCACCATGCCACGGCTCGGCGAAAGGAAGTGGTGTTCCTTCTACGGCTGCTTGAATTTCATCAATTTCCGAAAAATGGACAGCAAAAGATTTGTTGGCCACGTTGAAAATAATAAAGTCGCTCATTAGAGATGGTCTCCTTGCCGTGTTTGGTATGCTTCGAGCAATTCCTATCTCTATTATATTATATCGTTCGACAAGCTGCATATAGCTTTCAAAATAATGATTTGACATTACGGGCAACCTGTAACTATAATAGTTACATTAAGCGGATCGCTTTTTCGGAAATATAGGAAAGGATATCCTAACGCTATCCTTTCTCACCTTATTTTATATTCAGGAGGAATAGACAATGAAAATAGCAGTTATTGGCGCAACAGGCAAAGCAGGAAGCTTGATTATTCAAGAGGCGGCAGCAAGAGGACATGAGGTGACGGCAATTGTCAGAACGGCATCGAAGTTTGCACAGTCCGATGCAGCCGTATTGGAGAAAGATGCGTTCCAGCTGACAGCAGCAGATTTGAAAGCTTTTGACATCGTCGTCAACGCATTCGGCGCACCGCAAGGCGAGGAAACAAAGCATGTAGAGCTCGGCAAAGTGCTGATTGAAGCACTCAAAGGCGCAACAGAAACCCGCTTGATCGTAGTCGGCGGTGCGGGCAGCCTGTTCGTGGATGAAGCGAAGACAACGCGTTTGTTCGAAACGGAGCAGTTCCCGAAAGAATATTATGCGACAGCCTTCAACCAAGGCAGCAACTTGAATGACCTGGAAAGCTCGACCGGCATCAAATGGACGTTCGTTAGCCCGGCGGCCTTTTTCAACCCGGATGGCAAACGCACAGGCTCTTACACAAAAGGCAAAGACAACTTCTTCTTTAACGCCAAAGGCGACAGCTATGTAAGCTATGCGGATTATGCGATTGCAATTGTGGATGAGGCTGAGCAGGCAAACCATGTAAATGAGCGTTTCGCAGTTGTAGCGGAAGCGGAATAAGCAAGAGTCGTTATAGCTTGAATAGGCAAAAGGAATAGACCATTCCGACATTTTAATAGGTAATAGCTTCTCTAGAAAAAACAGCCCGAACGGACGCATCCGTTCGGGCTGTTTGCATGTCTCTAGCAGCTGCGATAGCAGATTGACGCTCCGCGGCTAGTCTTCGAGATCGTCGATTTTTCCGAGCACGATCAGCGTTCGAATGAGCACAGCCGCCGCTTGCGCACGCGAGGTTTCTCGCTGCGGCTCGTAGCGGCTGCCGCCAGTGCCTGTCATAATGCCAAGCTCGGCCATGCTGCGTACCGCCTCCAAATACGCCGGCTTCACGCTGGCAATATCTTTGTAGCCGTTGACATTGATAAAGCCGCCGTCTGCATGGCCGGCAGGGAGCTCCTCAGTTTTCGAAATAGCTGCCGCAACCATGCCCGCCATTTGCTCGCGTGTAAGCGGCTGGCTGACCACGGCATAGGACGCCGGCAGCGCATTTGCGCCGAGCGCCCGAGTCAGCATCGCTGCGAATTCCGCTCGCGTTACAGTCCGCTCCGGAGCAAACTTGCCGCCGCCGATGCCGTTTACCAGCCCCTTCGCTGCGGCCAGCCGGGCAAGCGGTTCACCCCAATGCTTAGACATGTCACTGAAGACGACTTTATTCTCCGCAATGACATACGTGCCGTCCGCCGCAGAACGGATCGCTGCGAACCAGACGCCGCCGATATTAAGCTTGCGGGCAGGAACGAATGCGAGCTGCTTAGTTGCTTCGTCAAAGCGGAAGGCCCCCCAATACTTCGGTATCGCCTTCGGTTCGGCTGATAGCGGAATAAGCTTTGTCATTTCAGAGCTATATGTGTCCACTGATCGCAACACCGCACCAGTCCCGGCATTGACAATGTCAACGCGTGCATGGACGGGAGCTCCGATTACCTTGCCGTCAGGCAAGCCGCTCGTAAGTGCATCCCGCAGCGAAGGATCGCCGGATTTATCGGTCAAAGTAAGTTTAAAGCTAATATCATTAGCGCCAAGCTTGCTTTCAGCAAGCAACTCCTGCAGTCCCGGTATTAGCGAAGCGAGCTGAACCGGGATGCGGTAGCTGCCGTATGGCGCCTTAATCTCAAGAAGGATAGCTCCATTTTTGCTCGCAAAACCTGCAAGCACGCTTGCCGGAATGCTGGCATAGACGGCGCTGCTGCCAGTATGCGGCGAAGCCTCCAGCACAGCAATCGGCTTCGTCGTGTCGATGGTGCTCGCTGGAACGAGAGTACCGTTCAGGTTGATGCCTGCCACGGCAGCAGGTGAGGACGTGCCCCCGCTGCTGCCGCCTCCGCTTATCGGTGAAGGGGTGGGCGCAGGAGTAACTGTTGGAGTGGGACTAGCAGTTGGAGTAGGGCTAGCTGTTGGACTTGGCGTGGCCGCTGCTCTGGTCACAGTTACAGTGTACGTCTTCGTTGTTCCAATTTGCGCAGTCACTTTTACTTCAATAATATTATTGCCGTCAGTCAAGGGCAGCGGGCCGAAAGGCGAGCCGCTGGCGGCAGCCGCACCGTTAATCGTGACCGTTGCTGCGCTGGTCGATACCTCTGGCGTAACCGTAATCTCGCTCACATTGCTGCCTACAGCTGCTGTATAAACCGTCGTACTCTCTTCAAACAATGGATTAAGAGAGCCGTCTGACAACGCAAGATGGCTAAGGTTCGCGTCGGTGGACAGTGGAACAGCGCTCACTTCATTGGACGCGGAGCTGTCCCGTCCGGCAAAAGCGGCTTTAACTGAATAATAATAGGTCATGCCGTTGGTCAATCCGGTTACTGTTCGGGAATAGACGGAGCTGCCGACAGTAGCGACCTCGGCTCCGCTGCTCCCCAGCGTCTGGCTCTGATAAATTTTATAACCGATTGCACCGTTTACCGGCTCCCAGGCCAAATCAGCCTGCATATCTCCGGCTATAGCAGGCTGCATAACAGGCACACTGGACACCCGAATGACTTGAGTGGAAGCCGTAGGAATAAGCCAAACGTTGAGGCCGTCAAACATGGCGGAATACATGGGATTGGCATTAACGCCTGCTGGCCAATTCGAGAAGCTCTCCATTTCGCCAGTCGTTGTGTCAATTCTGAATAATGGGCTGAAGGAGCTAGCCTTTACCCAAATATATCGCCCGTCAAAGGTGCTTTTGCCCAATAGGCTTCCGGATTTATTGAAGCCAGCCGGCCAATCGTCATAACCGGTCATTTCGCCAGTGCTCGTATCCAGCTTCACGACCTGATTTGCGTTATAGGGTATCATCCACATGCTGCGTCCGTCAAATATGCCTCCGTTGAATGCATAAAACCCTTTCGCGAAGCCGCTAGGCCAGTTGTCGTAGGCGGTCATATCTCCCGTAGCTGTATCGACCTTGATGACACTGCTCGCCGTATTAGGAACGAGCCACAAATTTTGCCCGTCAAAAATACCGTCGGTAAAAGCATAATTCGGCAGCGTAAAGCCGCTGGGCCAATCATTATAGCTGGCCATGCTGCCAGTTGCCGGATCGAGGCGAATCAGGGCATTGGCACTGGAAGGAACGAGCCAAATATATTGCCCGTCAAAAATGCCTCCACTGAATCGGGGAGAAGTGTTGTTAAAGCCGGCTGGCCAGCTGCTGTAGCCGGTCATGACCCCGCTTGCCGGGTCAAGTTTAATAATCCGGTCAGCTAATGCCGGAATCATCCATAGCGATTGCCCGTCAAATACGATGTCGCTGAATGCCCCGTACCCCTTCGTGAAGCCTGCTGGCCAATTGTTATAGCTGGTCATGGCTCCCGTTACAGGATCCAGCTTGACTACCTTATCCGTTTCTTGCGGGGCCATCCATATGGCTTGGCCGTCCGAAGCACCGCCTGCAAAAAGCGTGTAGTTCAGGCTCACGTCGCTTGGCAGCTCGTAAGCCGCTATCTCGATAGCGGGGCCGAGAGCGGTTGCCGCGGCTCCTGATGCCGCTGTTGACGTGGCTGCTGGCCAGAAGCCTGATGTCAGCAGCAGAGCGGCGAGACATACCAAGATTTGGTGCTGTATTTTGCTAAGCATCCGATAATCCTCCTATTCGTTTCCCTGATTGGAAAGGCTGTAATCTATATTCTACTATCTATATTTTACTTATTTTAGCAGCAAAAAAAATCCCCCTATAGGGGGATTTAGCGAAAAACAACATCTATTTTAGGCAAGCTGTACGTTTTTTCCGTTCATGGACGAAGGTAGCAGCGAATAAACGTTTTGCAGGTGAAATACGCGCGGGCTAAGCTTGAAGCTGGAGCCCTTGAAGGTGCAGCGGTCATAGTTGAAATGCAGGGACGATATTGTAATGGTGCAGTTGTTGAACGTGCAGCCAATGTAGTGGTTTCCATCGAAGCAAATATGCTCCCCGTCAAAGCGTTTGTTTATTATATAGTCCATCCTATATTCCTCCTCGAAATGTGTATCGAATTACTTTGTATTTACCCTAGTAAACAGATATGAAACAGGCATTAAGTGATATTGATTTCAGATATCAGCTAGCCCTCTCCTTTATTTGACGAAAAAGGAGCCTGTCCGGTTTTGCGGCGGGCGCTCTTGCAGACTGGGCTTAGCTGGGCGTGAACGAGCCAGGCACGCATTCATTTCCCCGCCTAATATAATGATATGCGACGTAATGAATAACCAGACCAGCAAAATAATAATGCCGCCTATGCTGCCGTACGTTTTGGAATAGTTGCCGAAATTATTAATGTAGAACTGGAACAGCATCGAGGCTGCAACCCAGCCAATTGTCGTAAACAGCACGCCGGGCAGCACTTCATTGATGGTCAGCCTGCGGTTAGGAGCAATCCAATACAGCATCGTAAATACGATAAGCATAGCGGCGAGCGGAATCGCATATTTCACCAAATTCCATACCCACTCGCTTTCACTTGGCACATGAAGCAGGTTGAACAAATAGCTGCTGATCGTCTGGCCAAATACGAGCATAAGCATGACGAGCGTAATGACAAGGCCAAGCACGAGCGTGGCGATCAGTGCAATGCCGCGTATTTTCCAGAGGGGGCGGCTTTCCTGCTCCTCATAGGCTGTATTCAGGCCTTTAATAATGGCATTCATGCCATTGGATGCCGACCAGATCGTCGCCAGCATTCCGACCGACAGCAGCGTCCCATTGCTGCCCTGCGTAATTTCTTCAAGCACCTTGCTGATTGCCTCGCCCGTCTCGGCAGGAAGCAGGCGAATAAGCTCGGCCACGAGGCTGTCCCCAGATAACTGAACGAAGCCGAGCAGGCTGACGACAAACAGCAGAAAAGGGAAGAAGGCCAAAATCAAATAAAAAGTCAGCTGCGCCGCTACCCCCGGCACATCATCATCGCGGAAACGGACATACATATCGAGGAAAAATCGCATCGTTTTTGATTTAGGTGCCATAAGCAGCTACCTCCGTTTATGATCTATTTTTTTAAGTTATTCATA
Organism: Paenibacillus liaoningensis; assembly: GCF_059609455.1. Lineage (NCBI taxonomy): Bacteria > Bacillati > Bacillota > Bacilli > Caryophanales > Paenibacillaceae > Paenibacillus > Paenibacillus liaoningensis. Next base: position 180,137 of record NZ_JCAALU010000003.1, on the reverse strand, counting down.
TATGGTCATGCAGGCTGGTTAAGCCCCGACATTGCCTGTCGTTTATGCTGTTGCTTATGCTTACCCGCACAGGAGGCAGCTCAAGCGAAATAGGACGTATGCTATTCCAAAAACTAGTAGACAAACTGGATTAGTAAGGAAGTGGGTGTCAAGGAAATGAATTGATGGAGAGAAGAGAGAGGAGCTGGAGCAAGATGATTCGTACAATTAATCGCGCAGCAGGTACAACTTTTTCAAAATGATCATCGTCTATAGAATAAATGGGCGGACAGGAAGTGATCGTTTGGACGTATATTTGCAAGCAAGCGTCGTCATAGCGCTGCTGCTAGGAGTGGGCCTATTGTTTATTGCTTCTACTAAAAAACGTCATGGGCAGGGCGAGCATATGAGCGAGCGTCAAAAAACGCTGCGGCGAATCGGCGCCTGTATCGTGATTTTCACAACGCTGCTGATCGTATTCGGCTTGTTGTCTTATAACGCCGATGAAGTGCATCAGATGGGGCATTGAATACTGACGCACAAAGGGGTTATCGTTAAGCCGCGCTTGAATAAGGCGACTTAACGATAACCCCTTCTATTGGTTGCGGCTCAGCTATTGGGTCAGCTATTGGGAAAACGGTAGGCTGCGCCCGCATGAGTATCCGGCAGGCGTGTATTTCCTTTGCCGAACAGGCGCTCCCGAAGCGTATCCTCCTCGTATTGTTGTCTGAACATGCCGCGCCGCTGAAGCTCTGGCACAACGAGATCGACAAAGTCGATATGCGTCCCGGGAAGCACATAACGCTCCAAATTAAAGCCGTCAATACCGGTTTCCTCTACCCAATATTGCATTTGGTCGGCAATTTCCTCAGCTGTTCCGGCTATTACAATACCGCGAAATTCCTTCTCGGCAAAATTATCGCTCACTTCTCGGACGCTCTGAACTTTGCCGCTATGCTTCGTATAGCGCTCGGTATGCGTGCGTCCTTGCTCGGTTTTTATCTGTTCGAATGGCGCATCGGGATCGAGCGCGGACAAATCAATGCCCGTCGCATTCTCATAGGTGAGCAAAGCCGCCTCCCGGCTGCGATGGGCTTTATATTCGGCAAGCTTGCCCTCAGCTTCCTCGCGCGTACGGCCAACCACAGCCGACAGTCCCGTGAAAATTTTAATTTCCCCGGCTCCTCTGCCATAAGCGACAGCCCGCTTGCGAATATCCTGCACCTGAGCCCTCAGCGCTTCTACAGTCGGGGCTTTCAGAAAAACACCCTCGGCATGCTTGGCGGCAAAATCTCGCCCACGATCCGAGCTGCCCGCCTGAAACAGGACGGGCGTCCGTTGAATAGAAGGCTCACTGGCATGGGAGGCCTTCATTTTATAATATTTGCCGCTGTGCTCAATGACATGAACCTTGTCCGCATCAGCGTAAATGCGGCGCTCGCGATCGGCGATGACAGCGTCATCCTCCCAGCTGCCCTCCAGCAGCTTATAGCTGGCTTCCATAAATTCCTCAGCCTGCTCATAGCGTTCATCATGCGGCAATATGCCGCTGCGGCCAAAGCTTTCCGCGCCGCTGATGCCGCCTGTAGCCACGACATTCCAGCCAATGCGGCCGCTTGTCAAATGGTCAAGCGTCGAGAAGCGGCGGGCGTTGGGAAATGGCAGCTCATACACAGGCGAGGCCGTCGTGACGAATGCGAGATGCTTCGTGCTGGCAGCGAGTGCAGAAATGACCAGCATCGGATCGTTGGAGGGTGTGTACACAGCTTCGCGATACGAAAGCTCGCGCTTATGGTGGGGGTAGCCATAGGAATCGGCAAAAAACATAAAATCGAATTTGCCGCGCTCCAGCACCTGCGCCAGCTCAATCCAGAAAGCCAGCTCCTTGTAGCGTGTAGATTGATTGGCGGGATGGGTCCATAAGCCCTGGGTCATTTGATTAGGGGTATGAATATCGAAAATGCCTAAATGGATTTTTTTCATCGCAAGCAGCGCTCCGTTCCACTATTTAAATATCAAGTTATTCACTCGGAATAATAGTTATAAGTGAGCATAGCGGAAGGGGCAGCGTTTGTACAATTGAAAATGCTAAAGCGCCGCTTTAATAAACCTAAAGCATCGACGCGCTACCAATCTGGATCAGGAGTGAGCGCCTGCTTAATATCGGCAATCAGCTCTTTATTAATTTGGCTCAGCGTCGTGCTGTTCCGCTTAATGAGGATGCCGAGCTCAGGCCCCTCGGCCATATCAATAACCTGCTTAATGATTGTCCCCGGCAGCGGCGGTGAAATGGCGACGATGGGCGACAGGGCAATGCCAAGCTGAGCCTGTACATAATATTTGAGCGCGGAGATGCTGGCGACCTCAATGCTGTTATGCCGCAGCTTGCCGATTTTTTTCGTAATCATTTCCTCGATGCGAATCCGAAACGAGCAGGTTCCCGGCGTGAACAGAAACTTTTCATTCCGCAAATCCTTCATCCGTATTTCCGCGCGTTCAGCAAAGGGATGCCCAGCAGGGAGCAGCAATGAAAATTGTTCCTTCATTAAACGGTGAAATTCAAGCTCGATATGCGGTTCAGGCTGATTGCAAAGCGCCAGATCAATTTCATCGTCGATGACCATCTGCATCAGCTCTTTGGTCGTGCCGACCTTGACTTTAATTTGCACCTTCGGCTTTTTTTGCGTATACGCGGACAGAATGCCAGGCAGGCGACTGCTGGCGGAAGGCTCCGAAGCGCCTACCCGCACAACGCCAGCGTCCCCTTGAATGAAATCCGTTAAGGAGCTGTTCAGCTCGTCGTATTCCCGCAGCAGCATATCGGCCCGTTCATGGAACAGCCGTCCGGCGCTGGTGAGCGTTATCGTTTTGCCCCGCTCAAACAGCTTCATGCCGAGCTCCTCTTCCAGCTTCTTGATTTGTATCGTAATGGTAGGCTGCGAATATTGCAGTGCCTCGGCAGCACGCTGGAAATTACCGAGCTTAACAATGGTCTGGAACGTTTTAATTAACCGAATTTCCATGCGATTTCACCCCTATGCTTAAAAAATACTAAATTGGCTATTTAAATCTTTCAATTATACACGTTCAGCTTTATGCCCTATTATAACAGATATAAACCCGATTAAATCAAGTGGATTACACATATTTAAAATGGAAAATGGAGGTTTTACCCTAATGTCGAACGAAAGCTTGTACACCAGACACGCCCCTAGCTTCTCATCCAAAATATTCAGCTATGCCCCTGATGCCTTTAAGGCGTTCGGCGAATTTAACAAGGAAGCACTTGCTGATGGCGTAATTTCAGTGAAAGTTAAAGAGTTTATAGCCGTTGCCGTTGCCCATGTTACAGGCTGCCCTTATTGTATTGAAGCCCATGTCGGCAAAGCGAAGGCGCTAAACGCATCGTTCGAGGAATTGTTCGAAGCGGCGGCTGTCGGTGCTGCGGTCAATGCTCATTCCGCCTTCTATCATTCGGTCAATGCGCTTAATGCGTTCAACGGCAGCAAAGAAACGGACTTGTACAGCAGAAGCAATATCGAGCTGGTCGAGCAGCTGGAGGACGTAAATGAGGGGCTGTACAATGCTTTCTTCGAATATTTGCACAAGTCGCTTAAGCCGCAGCATATCCAAGCGAAGGAAAAGCTGCTCATCGCAGTTGGCTCGGCCCAAGTGACGGGAAGTGCTTACAGCATTGAGATTTTTACAAGGCAGGCGAAGGAAGCGGGAGCAACACTGGAGGAGCTGGCTGAGACGATCGTTGTAGCAACCGTGTTGAAGGCAGGCTCTGCGATGGCACACCGGGTGAATGCCCTTCAAGCCTACGAGCGGGAGTAGCAGCCGATTTCTAGCCATTAATAGCCTGATAATCGAATGAATAAGAAGAGGAAGAAGGGGGAAGCAAGCATGTCAGATGAAAATAAAGGCTGGAGCGGACAGCTCCCTGAGTGGGTTCATGAGCAGGTTGTCGCATGGCGAAGGCATTTGCATCAGCATCCGGAGCTGTCCTTTGAAGAGACGGAGACGGCGCAGTTTGTGGAAGATACGCTGCGCAGCTTTGGCGGGCTCATCATCAGCCGCCCAACGAAGACGAGTGTGCTGGCGAGGCTTGTCGGTGCTTATCCGGGCAAAACGCTGGCGCTGCGGGCGGATATGGATGCCCTGCCGATAGCGGAAGAAAACACGTTTGATTATGTTTCGCAAAATCCGGGCGTCATGCATGCCTGCGGGCATGATGGCCATACCGCTGTGCTGCTCGCGACAGCGCGTCTGCTGGTAGAGCAGAAGGAGCGGCTGCATGGCGAAATCCGGTTTATTTTTCAGCATGCAGAGGAGCTTCCTCCGGGGGGAGCGCGCGAGCTGGTCGAAGCTGGCGTACTGGACGGCGTGGATTGGATCGTTGGCGAGCATCTGGCCGCCCAATTGCCCGTCGGACAAATTGGCGTCGTATATGGTCAGATGTCGGCATCGCCGGATAATTTCACCATTACCGTTAATGGGGTTGGCGGCCATGCCGGCTTCCCTCATCGCTCGGTCGATACGATTGCGATTGGCGCCCAGATCGTGACGAATATTCAGCATATTGTGGCGCGTTATACCGATCCGTTGGAGCGGCTGGTCGTCTCTGTGACCCAATTCACGGCGGGAGCCTCCCATAATGTCATACCTGATAAGGTAACCCTGAAAGGAACGGTGCGGAGCTTCAGCGAGCAGGTGCGCAAGCAGGCGGAGGAGCAGCTGCAGCGCATTGTCGCAGGTATTGTTTCGGCACATAATGCGCAATTCGAGTTCCAGTATGTGTACGGCTATGATCCCGTGGTTAATGACGAAGCATTGACCCGAATCGTGGAGGAGGCGGCGATTGAAGTCGTCGGCAAGGAGCGTGTCGTTCACAACCCGCCGGGCATGGGCGGCGAAGATTTCTCCGCCTACCAGCGCAAGGTGCCCGGCACATTCATTAATATAGGAGCGGGCAACGTCGAGAAAGGCATCGTCTATCCGCATCACCATCCACGATTTGAGATTGATGAAGATGCCTTGGCAAACGGAGTGGCCTTATTCGTGAAAGCAGCAGAAAAGCTAGTGGATTGGCAGTCATAATGCACAATAACAGGGAGGCACTTTATTTATGAAGCAATATCAAAAGTTAGGAATAATCGGATTGCTCGGCGCATTGCTCATCGTTTTCGGCTGCTCCAGCAACAGCTCTGCACCTGCAAGCTCGAATGGAGCGGCTTCGCCTGTCGAATCAGCGGCGGCTGGCACGGCAGCAGGCGAGAAGCTGGCAACCGAACTGAAATATCCGCTCGCGCAAACGATTCCGACGCTTGATCCGCATCTGTCGCTTGGCGGAAGCAATTCCACGATAGCGGTCAATATTTATGAGGGACTATTCGCCTTTAATGCCAAGTATGAGCCTGTTCCTATGCTCGCCGAGTCTTATGAGCTGAGTGAAGATGGGAAAGTGTACACCTTCCACCTTCGTAAAGGCGTCAAGTTTCACAACGGCAAGGAGATGAAGGCAGAGGATGTAGCAGCCTCGCTCAATCGCTGGAAAAATACGGCGCCGCGCGCGAAAAGCTCTTTTTCCGATCGCGAGTTTGAGGTGAAGGATGACTATACGGTCGTGCTCAGCTCGGACGTGCCGAGAAATGATACATTGGCGCAGCTTAGCCATGTGCTTAATTTTGCAGCGATAATGCCGAAGGAGGTCGTGGATGCGGCTGGTCCGGATGGCGTAACCGAGTATATTGGAACCGGGCCGTTCAAGTTTGTGGAGTACAAAACCGACCAATACGTGCATCTGCAAAAATTTGCGGATTACCAGCCTGTCGATGCGCCAGCTGACGGTTTTTCCGGCAAGAAGGAAGCGCTCGTGAACGATTTGTATTTCACTTTGGCTACGGATAATGCGACGCGTTTCTCCTCTTTCCTCGCGAAGGACTTTAACAATGTCGATGTCAGTCTGGATAATTTGCCGCAGGTTGAAAATGACCCTGACGTGGAAATCATCAAAAACCTGTCCACTGATTTCAATTTGGTTTTCAATAAAAAAGGTCCGCTGTTCTCGCAGCTGAAATACCGCCAGGCTGTCGCATCGGTGCTCGATGTTGACCAGGTTTTGCTTGGCATCGTCTCCACACCGGAGCTGTACCGCTTGAATCCGAGCTACATGTACAAGGAAAATGCGAAATGGTACAGCGAGGCAGGCAGCGAAGCCTATAACCAGAAAAATCCGGACAAGGCGAAGCAGCTTCTCCAGGAAGCGGGCTACAATGGCGAGGAAGTTACCCTTCTGACGACCAAGGATACAGGCACCTTCTATAATGCAACGTTGATGGTGCAGGCACAGCTGGAGCAAATCGGCATCAAGACGAAAATCGACATTTCCGATTACGCCACGATGCTGACGAAGCGGGCTGACCCGAATGGCTGGGATATTTATGTCGGTCCATTCCTCGTGCCTTCAACGCCTTCACAGCTGCTTTATTTGAACCCGACCTATGGCTTTGCTGATGATGCCAAGCTTGCGGAGCTGCTTGAAGCTTCTACCTCGGCTATTAGCGACGATGCGATAAAAGCGGCGAATGATGCGCTGCAAGCCTATGAGTGGGAGTATTTGGCGGCGATTAAAATCGGCGATATTTACAACTACAATGCGGTTCGCAAAAATCTCGTCGGCTTGACGTACCTCAGCAACATTCCGAATTTGGCAAATACGAAGCTGGTTGAATAATAGCATTGCACAGCACTATACAGCATTGGAGCGGGCCTAAAGCAGGCATACAGCAACTGTACGCCGTGCGGAATTTCACTTTGGAGGGAGGTAAACGGTTTGACCGCTTTTATTGTAAAACGGGTGCTATCGTTGATCCCTATTCTTTTCATTATGTCGGTTATTGTCTTTCTGATCATTTACCTCATTCCGGGTGATCCCGCGCGCGTCATGCTGGGTGATGGAGCAGACGAAGCGACGATTCAGCAGCTGCGTGCCAATATGGGGCTTGATCAGCCGCTTATCATGCAATATGGCCAGTGGATCGGATCGGCGCTGCGCGGGGATTTAGGCGATTCTTATTTTTTGAAAAAATCGGTGTCTGCCGTCATAGGCGAGCATCTTCAGCCTACCCTGTCGCTCGCGCTGCTTGCCGAGCTGATTGCGATAACCATCGCACTGCCCTTCGGCATATGGGCGGCAGTCAATCGCGGGGGCTGGGCGGATAAAGCATTGACCGCCTATACGCTGCTCGGCATAACGATTCCCGGCTTCCTGCTCAGCATGTTTCTGGTGCTTCTGTTCGCCGTGCAGCTGAAATGGCTGCCGGTATCCGGCTATGCGCCGATCAGTGATGGACTTTGGAATTTCTTGAAATTTTTAATTTTGCCCGGCATTTCAGTCGGCGTCGTCATGTCGTCGGTTATTGCCAGAATCGTTCGCTCCTCCTTTCTGGAGGTGATGAACCAAGGGTATGTGAAGACGGCGCGCTCGAAGGGGCTGCGTGAGCGGAGCATCGTATACAAGCATATTTTGCGCAATGCGCTCATTCCCATTTTGACGGTCATTGGCGGAACGTTCGGTACGCTGCTCGCTGGCGCGGCGGTCGTAGAGAGCATTTTTAACATTCCGGGACTGGGACAGCTTCTAGTCCATTCGGTATCGCGCCGGGACTATACCGTCATTCAAGGCTTGGTGCTGTTCATCGCGTTCACCTATGTGCTAGTGAATTTGGTCGTTGACCTGCTTTATGCGGTCGTCGATCCCCGGATTCGGTTGAATAAATAACAGAAAGGAGGCTGGGCGCGGATGGAAAAAACACAGCCCTCGCTGCATCTGGCAAAGCGCAAGCGCACGATAGGCAATCGAAGGCGCGGACTGCTCAAGAGGCTGCTGGCAAGCAAAACAGCGTCGGCGGGCAGCGTGCTGATGATAGTGGTCGCCTTCATTTCTTTTTTTGCGCCATGGATATCCGTTTACGGCCCGCTCGACGTCGATATCGTCAACCGTTTGTCGCCGCCGGGCGCGCAGCACTGGTTTGGCACGGATAATTTGGGCCGGGACATTTTCAGCAGAGTGATGCATGGCACGCAAATATCGGCGCAGGTTGGCTTTGCCGTCGCTTTGTCGGTCGCCGTTCTAGGTCTTGTTATCGGTTTGTATGCAAGCATGTACAAGTGGCTGGATCAATTGCTGATGAGGACGATGGATGCTTTGTTTGCTTTTCCGGCGATACTGCTGGCGATTGCTATTATGGCCGCGCTCGGGCCAAGCGTTTCCAATCTGATTATTTGCCTGATTATCGTGTTCATTCCTTCGGTAGCCCGAATCGTCCGTTCAGCCGCGCTCGTCGCGAAGGAGCAAACCTATGTGGAAGCGATGCACGCCTTAGGCGCGTCACAGACGAGGATTTTGTGGCAGCATATTATGCCCAGCACGATTTCGCCGCTTATTGTGCAGAGCTCCTTTATTTTTGCCGAGGCGATTATTGTGGAAGCTGCACTTAGCTTTCTGGGGGCAGGCATTCCGGCTCCGATGGCAAGTCTCGGCAATTTGCTGGCCGATGGAAAAATGTATATATACAACTCCTGGTGGATGACGCTGTTTCCCGGCTTTGCGCTCATTATTTCGGTACTGGCGATGAATTTGTTTGGGGATGGAATCAGGGACTTGCTCGATCCTCATGTTAGACAGGGTAAAGGGAAAAAATAGGGCATCGCAGCCGGCGGGTTGGAGTCCGACTAAGGAGGGTGGAAGAAATGCCGGAGGAGCTTTTACTTGAGGTTAAAGCTTTACGAACTTATTTTCATACAGCACGCGGGAAGCTGGCCGCAGTCGATGGCGTTTCCTTTGATGTTAGGCGTGGGGAAATCGTCGGCGTTGTCGGAGAATCCGGATGCGGCAAAAGCGTCACTGCCCAGTCCGTGCTGCGGCTGCTCGATGAGAAGCATGACGTGAGCTATGAAGGGGAAATCCGATTTGCAGGCAGCAATCTGCTTGAGCTGAAGCAGCGGCAAATGCGGGAAATTCGGGGCAATGAAATTGCGATGATCTTCCAAGACCCGCTTAGCTCGCTCAATCCGGTATACACCATTGGCGAGCAAATTATCGAGGCTATAGTGCTGCATCAGAAAATCAGACGCAAGGAGGCGGTTCGCAAAGCGATCGAGCTGCTAAAGCTGACGGGCATTCCTTCGCCGGAGCAGCGGGTGTGGGAGTATCCCCACCAGCTTTCTGGAGGCATGCGCCAGCGCGTCATGATTGCGATTGCACTGGCCTGCGAGCCGCAGCTGCTTATTGCCGACGAGCCGACGACAGCGCTGGATGTGACGATTCAAGCGCAAATTATGGAGCTGATAACAGAGCTGAATCGCAAGCTGGCAATGAGTGTTCTGCTCATCACCCATGATCTGGGTGTCGTCGCGGAAACATGCCAGCGCGTCGTTGTCATGTATTTGGGGCAGGTCGTTGAAATGGCTGATGTCGCCACCTTATTCGCCCGTCCGCTGCATCCGTATACGATTGGTCTGATGGGGGCCATACCGCGAATGGATGGAGACAGAACGCAGGATTTGCAAGTGATTGAAGGCAGTGTGCCTTCGCTATCGAATGTACCGACGGGCTGCCGCTTTGCGCCGCGCTGCGCCTATGCAGACGACCAGTGCCGCAAGCATGTGCCGGAATTAACGCGCGATGCTGCCAGTGGAACGATGGTGCGCTGCTGGCATGCCGGTACTTTGGCTGAAGCGTTCGAAGCAACTGAAGCAGCTAGAGCAGTCGTAGCAGCTGAAACAGCTGAGTCAGCCGAAGCATCCGAAAGAGTCGAAGCGAAAGGAGGCGTGCAGCATGCCATCTATCCATGAACAGGAAGGCGGGCCCATGCCGCTGCTGGAAGTGAAAGGCTTATCCAAGCATTATAGTACGAAGCGTCCGGCATCCTTTCGCAAAAGTCTCGTTAAAGCCGTTGATGATGTTTCCTTTCACATTTATGAAGGAGAAACCTACGGGCTGGTCGGGGAATCGGGCTGCGGCAAAAGCACGCTCGGCAAGGCGCTGCTGCGTCTCGTTGAGCCTACTGCCGGAGAAGCGCTGTACCAGGGCGAGGATTTAAACCGCATGCCGAGCCGCCAGCTTCGGGCCAGCCGCCGGCAGCTCCAGATGGTTTTTCAGGACCCGTATTCCTCGCTGAATCCCCGCAAGACCATCGGCAGAACGCTGGAAGAGCCGCTCATCATTCACGGAATAGGCAGCCCGCAGGAACGAACGGAGCTTGCGCTGCGGATGCTGGAGACGGTGGGCTTGCAGGAGGAGCATTATGACCGGCTGCCGCATGAGCTGTCCGGCGGCCAGCGCCAGCGGATTGGACTCGCCCGGGCTCTTATTCTTGAGCCGCGGCTCGTCATCTGCGATGAGCCCGTTTCGGCGCTGGACGTCATCATTCAATCGCAAATCATTAACCTGATGCGCAAGCTGCAGCGGGAATTAAAGCTGACGTATTTATTTATCGCCCACGATATTGGCGTCATCCGCCATATATCTGATCGCATTGGCGTCATGTATTTAGGCAAAATGGTCGAGGAGGCCAGAACGGACGACCTGTTCGCCCAGCCGCTGCATCCTTACACGCAGGTGCTGCTGTCCGCTGTGCCGATTCCCGACCCTGCAATAAAGAAGGAGCGGATGATTTTGCAGGGCGACATTCCATCTCCGCTGGAGACGGTCAGCGGCTGTGCTTTTCATCCGCGCTGCCCGTATGCGGTTGAGACCTGCCGGAAGCAGGTGCCGCTCAAACGGGAGGTTGCGCCGGGCCATTTTGCAGCGTGCCATCTTGCGTAAGGCCACTTGCACACAAGCTAAGCTATTGAGGGATAGGAGAGAGTAGACGATGAAGAAAAAAATTCATTTGGGCGTATTTGAGGTGAATGCCGTCAATCATTTGACCCAAGGCATCTGGACGCATCCCGAGCAAAATCGCATTCATTATAACAGCATTGATTATTGGATCGACATCGCCCGGACTTTGGAGCGGGGCAAATTTGATTTTATGTTTTTCGCTGACAGCTACGGCTATCCGAAGGAGAGGACCGAGCTTGCGTTCCGCGAGGCATCGGGTGCAGTAGGCAATGACCCGATGCTGCTCATTCCAGCGCTTGCGCAGGCGACCGAGCACCTCGCTTTTACGATGACGACCTCGACGACGTATGAGGCTCCTTATGCGAATGCGCGCAGATTTTCAACGCTGGATCATATTACGAAGGGACGAATCGGCTGGAACGTCGTGACGACGAGCAGCAAATCGGCCGCCGATTTGTTCGGCCGAAGCGAGTTTCTGCCGCATGATGAGCGTTATGATATGGCTGATGAATATATGGATGTCAGCTATAAGTATTGGGAGGGCAGCTGGCAGGATGATGCGCTGCTCGTTGATCGCGAGAAGCGGGTATTTGCTGATCCGCAGAAGGTTCATAAGGTGAAGCATGAAGGGAAATATTTCAAGTCGGAGGGGTACCATGCTTCGACGCCTTCCCCGCAGCGGACGCCGGTTATTTTTCAGGCGGGCAGCTCCGGAAGGGGACGCGCTTTCGCCGCGAGGCACGCGGAGGGCATCTTCCTCAAGGCGCCGACGACGGAGGTGCTTCGGGACCAGATCGCTGATATTCGCAGGCGGGCCGCAGAATATGGACGCGATCCGGCAGCGGTGAAAGTGTTCACCGGGCTGTCGGTTGTAGTGGCAAAGACGCGCGAGGAGGCGCAGCGCAAATTCGACGAGTATATGCAGCATCAGAGCGCAGAAGCGACGTTATCCAGCTACGCTGGTGTGACGGGAATCGACCTGACGCAGCTTGACCCGAACGCCTATTTTGAAAATATTCATACCGAAATGGGCCAAACGCATACCGACCGTTTTACGAAGCACAGCAAGACGAAGAAGACGGTGCAGGAGGTCATGGACGATTTTGTGCAAAAGGGCTTTCGCGGACTGACCGTTGTCGGTACGCCAGAAGACGTTGCCGATCAAATCGAACGCTGGACGGAGGAAACGGACGTGGACGGCTTTAATCTGGAGCCGTATGTGCTGCCAGGCTCTTATGTCGATTTTGTCGACCTGGTCATCCCGGAGCTGCAAAAACGCGGGCTGTTCAAAACCGATTACGAAGCAGGCACGCTCCGCGAGCGGCTGTTCGGCAAAGGAGAGGCACGACTGCCGGAGCATCATCCAGGCGCTTCGTTCCGCACGCCGACCGCCCTTGTCTAATCGAAGGAAAGTAGGAGACGATGATGTTTAACGACGAGTTGCTCCTCCAGCTTGTGGAGCAGACCGAATACACGCAGCGCCAAGCGGAGCTTCTCGCCCAGCTTCGCCGAATAGGCAAGCAAAGCATTGGGCCCGCCGCCAAGCAGGTGGATAACGAAGGCGCGTATCCTTATTCCTCGCTCGCTGCGCTTAAGAGCGAAGGCTTGCAAAATCTGTCTGTTCCTGAAGCGTTCGGCGGCTTCGGCGCTGGCTACAAGGGAGATGCTGTGCTGCTCGTATTGGCGCTGATGGAGCTGGCTTCCTGGTGCTCGTCCACCTCGCAAGTATTTGCCTTGCACAATACGGGGGTACAGCTGGTTCATGCGATGGGGGATGCGGGGCAGCAGCGATTTTTTTTCGAGGAAGTCCAGCGCGGCCACCTATTCGGGAGTTTTGGGAGCGAGGCAGGGGCGAATCGTTTCGTACTGGCTAATACGCTTCGTAAAGTAGAGGGCGGCTACCGGCTGAATGGAAAAAAGATTTTTGCAACCGGCTCGCCCGGCGCAAAATGGGCGTTCTGGCGCTCGGTGTCCGAGGATGCGCCGGGCAATCAGGATGAACGGTATATGATGCCTATAGCGGAGCTTAATGGAGCGGGCATTACGATCCATGATGATTGGGACGGCATCGGGCAGCGCGGCACCGGAAGCGGCACCGTCATTGCGGAGGACGCTTTTATTCCAGAAGCGCATGTAATGGGAGGGCCAGGCGCTTATGCCGCCCATGTACCTTTTTTTGCAGCACAGTTTCATATTCATTTTGCGGCCCAATATGTCGGGATTGCGATTGGCGCTTTTCGGGAGGCTGTTGACTATTTGAAGGAGAAAGCAAGGCCTTGGTCAGAGGCCAAGACGGCGGCTGAGGACCCGATTGCGCAGCTCCGGGTAGGCGAAATGGCGGCCAAGCTCTCCTCCGCGCAGCAGCTGGTAGTTCGCGGCGCACGTCTGCTGCAAGCAGTCAATGAACGGCAAGGAGAGCCGGAACTGCACAGGGCTGTTCAAGCAGCGGCGTCCCATGCCAAAATCATCGCGACCGACACCGCGCTCGACGTAACGAATGCGATTTTTCAAATTATGGGTGCCCGCTCAGCGACGAGAAGCTGCAATTTCGACCGCTATTACCGCAACGCCAGAACGCTCACGCTGCATGACCCGGTAGACAAGCAGCGCGAGGCGGCGGGAAGGCATGAGCTGGGACTATAGCTTGGAGATACAATCAATCGCAATGAAGCACGAACAAGCATAAACAAGGAAGCACTCCGAATGTCCCATTTGGAAGGTCTTCCTTATTTGTGTTCAGCTAGTGTTTAGCTAGGCCAGCTAGGCCTGAAGAAGCAAGCAGGAATAATGATATTATTGAAAACGCTTGCAAAAAATACTATACTTTGATCAAGCGGCAGAAGAGAGAGGGGTAAAGCATGAAAATCAGACATCCGTTTTTTTATCGCACGCTCCGCTTTAAGCTCTTGTTCGGTTTCCTGCTGCTTGTCATTCCGATTGTATCCTTCATGATCTACAACAATCTGTATGCGATTAATGTCGTACGGAATCAGGTCGCCCAGTCCAATAAAAATCTGATCAGCCTCTATATGGGCCAAATTGACCGCAATTTGGAGGATGTGGAGAAATATTTGTTTAATATAGCGGCGATGGAGACTGGCCTGCTCGTACTGGAGCAGCCGCGGGAGCAAAATCCCGACGGCTATGCGTTCGAGAAAATCCAGCTGAGAAACCAATTGAGGAATGAATTGCCCAATTATAAGTCGATGGATATGTTCTTCATTTATTCGCCGGAGAATGATGATTTGATGAGCGTGTTTGGCGTTGCGCCGGATTATGCCACCGGAACCGTGATGGAGCAGAACATTGTAGAAATGATCAAGCTTGCCAAGAAGCCGCTGCAGAAGGACTGGTTCGTCCAGCATATGGCGGACGGTGATTATTTAGCTTATGTCATTCAATACGGCGACATTTATATAGGCGCGATGGGCAATGTAGATCAGCTAATGGTGCCGCTGCATTTAATTGATTTGGGTGAAAAGGGCCGGGCCTTTCTGACGGATGACCGTATGAAGCCCATTATTGATACGCCGCTGGATGGCGGCATCTCGATTGAACCTAGCGGCAGCGGGAACGAAGGCTATCAGCTTACGGGAAGCGATGACCAATTTATCGCAGTCGGCGAGCGCTCCTCACGAGGCCGCTTTGGGCTGGTCGCCCTCATTCCCGACAGCGTTGTGCTGGAGAAGCTTCCCTTTTTGCGCAGCATCGTCTCGCTCATCTCCTTTGGGGCCATTATCATTTTGCCGATTATTTTGCTGCTGCTGCGCAAGCTGGTGCTTGTTCCAGTCAATCGTATTATTATGGCGATGCGCCGCATCGAAGACGGCAATCTCGATGTGCGGATCACGAAACCGTCCTCCACATTTGAATTTGAGGTGATGAACGAATCGTTCAACCGCATGATTACGCAAATTAAGGAGCTCAAGGTTAATGTGCTGGAGGAGCAGCTGAATAACAAAAAAGCACAGCTTAAGCATTTACAGCTGCAAATCAATCCTCATTTTTTTCTTAACTCGCTTAACATTGTTTATAATTTGGCCCAAGTGAAGGATTATCACCTTATTCAGGAAATGACGCATTGCCTGGTCCAATATTTCCGGTTTATGTTCCGCAGCAATCTGTCGTTCGTGTCTCTATCTGATGAGCTTGCCCATACGATGAATTATTTACGCATTCAGGAAATGCGCTTTCCGGGCGATTTGACCTTCGCTTTCCATACGGATGACAGTCTTGGCAGGGTGCCTATCCCGCCGCTAGTCATTCAATCGTTTGTGGAAAATACAATTAAGCATGCGGTAAATACGGATACGCAGGTTCACATTGCCGTTACTGCCAAAGCGCACAATGAAGATACGCTTTATGTCCGCATCGAGGATACGGGGGAAGGCTTCCCGCCGCAGGTGCTGGCACTTCTCCAGCGAGATATGGAGCTGAGCAATGAAGAAGGCGATCATATCGGCATTCAAAATGTGAAGCAGCGGCTAGGACTGCTTTATCAAGATGCAGCACGCATGGCACTAAGCGGCAGCTCAGGTCAAGGGGCGATCGTAGAGCTGTGGCTGCCGATGCAACCAGAAGAGACAGGGGGACGACGAGGATGAGACAGCTGTTAATTGTCGATGATGAGCGGCATGCGGTGCGGGGCATTAAGGCAGGCGTCGAATGGGAGGAGCTTGGCATATCGGTTGTGCATGAAGCTTACAATATCCGAACGGCTAAGGAAATTATGAGCGACAGCAAAATCGATGTGCTTATTTGCGATATTGAAATGCCGCAGGGCAACGGCTTCGAGCTGCTCGATTGGGTGAAAATCCATTACCCGCAGACAGAGGCTATGTTTCTTACTTGCCATGCTGATTTCTCCTATGCGCAAAAAGCAATTCAGCTAGGCAGCTGCGATTATATGCTCAAGCCCGTCCGCTACCCCGAGCTGGCCAGCACGGTCAAGCGCGCGCTGGACAAGCTGGCGAAAGCCGATCTTGATCGCGAGAAGCTGCAATTTGCAGACATGTACGAGCATTATTACCGGCTATGGGAATCTTATCAGCCGATGTTTATGGAGCGCTTCTGGCAGGATTTGCTGAGCCGCTCGATCCCTTCGACGAAGGACGGCATACGAGAGGCGCTGGCGAAGCATAACATTGCTTATGAGGAGCTGCCGCTCTATAAACCGGTGCTCATTAGCGTCCAGCGCTGGCACAAGGAGCTGACGCTGCGCGAGGAGAAGATCATGGAATATGCGCTGCGCAATTCCTTTGAGGAAATGATACTCGCGAGGTCCGGACTCGGGCGAATTGTTCAGGTGCGCAGCGGGGCGCTGCTCGCGCTACTGCCTATTCGCCAGGAGGGGGAAGGCGAGCAGCTGCATGAGCAGATCGATTCCTATATCGAGGCGTGCAATCGTTATTTTTTCTGCGACTTGTGCTGCTATATGGGAAGCTCAGTACCAGTAGAGGAAATATGCGAGATGTACGAGCAGCTTGTTGAGATGGAGTCGCGCAATGTAACGCGCACGAACGAAAGGCTTAGCCCCGTCAATTGCGACGTCAGCACGGATGTTGCCCCGCTTCCTGTGATGAGCGGCTGGGCGGAAATGCTCAAGCTTGGTTGCGGGAAGGAAATGCTGGAGGAAATCGCTCAATACTTGGACGGCGTTAAGCAGTCGGGGCAGGCGGATGCCAGGTGGCTGCGCAGCTTTTATGAGGATTTTCTGCAAATGGTGCATCAGGTGCTGCATGCCAAGGGACTGCGGGCGCATCAGGTATTTTCCGCGATGGTATTGATGAAGCGGGTAGATGCCGTAACCCGGTCTATTACTGATTTGTCGGAGTGGGTAGCTGTGCTTATCCATGAGGTCAGCGGCAATCTGAATAGCGTAGACGAGACGCAGACCGTCGTCGACAAGGTCAAGCATTACATCGCCAAGCATATGAGCGATGATCTATCGCGTGAGGATATTGCCAGCCATGTATGCCTGCATCCGGATTATTTGGCCCGCCTGTTCAAGAAGGATACAGGGCTGACGATTTCCGAATATTTGCTGCAGGAGCGGGTAGCGCTCGCCAAGCAAATGCTGGCGAAGACGGAGCTGGCGATAACAAGCATTGCCTATGAGCTGGGCTACGGCAACTATTCGCATTTTTCGAAAATGTTCAAAAAAGCGACCTCGGTCGGGCCGCAGGAATATCGCAAGCTCCAGCAAAGTGGGCAGGCCAAGGGAAGCTGAATTTTCCCCTTCTCCTCTTACGAATCTAAAATAACCCTTCAGTTCCACGGGTAGCGAGGCGCCTGGCAAGCAGTAAGCCATCGTCCATCCGCTGTGGAATGGAGGGTTTTGTGCGTTTACCAAAAAGCATCCGGGCGAGCGCGAATTAGTATTGCTTTTTTTCCAGTATTCAACTATAAATAGATCAGACTTAGGGCGGAGGTGCTGGTGGATTTGCAAGCAATGATCAAAATAATGCGCCGATTTGCCGAATACAAGCTGCTGAGCAGCGTATTCTTATTCACACTATTAATAGAAGTAGCCTATACAGTGGCTTCGCCGCTTAGCTTGAAATATTTGGTGGATGAAGCTTTTACACCGCGAAACTTACAGGCGTTTATTATCATTTTGCTTATTCTGCTCGGCGGGGGCATCTTGAATGTCATTGCCGGTGCAGTGTCGGACTATTCATTAGGCAGGCTGGCTGGAGAGGTCGTTCGCAAGCTGCGAACAGAGCTGTTTGCTCATATCCAGCTCCAGTCCTTGCCCTTCTACGAGCGTTATCGGGTTGGTGATTTGGTGACCCGCTTCTCGGCTGATATGGGCTCCATTGAACGGGTGATTCGCGGCTCCAGCCCGATGCTGCTCAAAGAATTGCTTGCTGTAGCGCTTGGGCTCATGATGCTGTTTACGCTGGAATGGAGGCTGACGCTTGCCATGCTCGCGGGCTCGGTTCTCATGTTTGTGCTGCCGCAGCTTGTGCAGAAGCGCTCGGAGCGGGCGAATCGGGAGTACAAGGAGGCGCAGGAGCGCTTCTCCAATATGATCGATGAGATGGCCAAGGGGCACAAAACGATTCGGGGCCTGCATCAGCAAAACCGGTTTCGCATAAGGGGCGACAACAAAATTACGGCTTTGTTTAAGACAGGCATGAATCTTCATATGAGCAATTCTTTAATGGAACGGCTGCCTTTAACGGCTTTGCTGCTGCTCAACGGAATTATGATGGGCTTCGGCGGTTATTTAATTTTTCATGATGCGATGACTGTTGGCGGTTTTATCGCCTTCTTCACCTTGTTTATGAGCGTGGGGCAGTCGGGCTCGAATTTGGCCTTTCTCCTTCCCCAATTAATCGAATCAAACATCAGCTTCCAGCGCATCGATGAAATGATGGCCTGCAAGCCAGATTTGCCAGCAGCTGAGCATCCTGCATTACTGCCGGATACGAGCTTGTCCCTGCGCATGGAGCAGGTCACCTTTGGCTACAACGCGGGCATTCCGCAGCTGAAAGACGTCAGCCTCCAGATCGAAGCTGGCAGCTATGTTGCTTTCGTTGGCCCCAGCGGATCGGGCAAAAGCACAGCGCTCCAGCTGCTCTCCCGCTTTTATGATCCCCAGCAGGGAAATATATTTATCCAAGATGTTCCCCTTCAGGACATTAGCGAAGCCTCGCTTAGACAGCGTGCTGCGCTTGTTTCGCAGGACACGTTTTTGTTCCATATGACGGTGAGGGAAAACCTGCTGCTTGGCGACGATATCGCGGAAGCGGACATGATTGCAGCTGCAAAGCAGGCGGGCATCCACGATACCATAGCAGGCTGGCCGGATGGCTACGACACCTGGATTCGCCATGAAGGCGGCTCCTTATCAGGCGGGGAGCGGCAGCGCATTGCCATTGCACGCGCTCTGCTTCGCAGGCCGCAGCTGCTGCTGCTGGATGAAGTAACATCGGCGCTGGACCCGGCAGCTGAGGCGGACATTAACCACCTTATTGAACAATTAAAGGGTACTCGCACGATCGTAGCAGTTACCCATCGCCTCTCCTCTGTCGTAAATGCGGATCAAATTTATGTATTTCAGGGCGGTCAAGTGGCAGAGAGCGGTTCCCATCAGCAGCTGCTTAGGGAGCAAGGGCTTTACAGCAGCCTATGGGAGAAGCAGCACGGCTTCCATGTATCGGGAGATGGACGATATGCCTCGGTGAGAGGAGAACGGCTTGCGAAGCTGCCGTTTTTTGCCGGAATGGCTCCCGAGCTGCTGGAAGGCGCAGCTGAATTATTCACCTCCGAAACGTGCAGGGAAGGCGAAGCGGTTGTACGGGAAGGCGAGGAGGGCGATAAGTTTTATATTATCGTTCGCGGCATTTTTGAAATATGGAAGGCGTTTGAGGGTCAAGAGGACAAGAAGGTAGCGGTATTGCAGGACGGCGACCATTTCGGAGAAATTGCCCTGCTGCGGAACATTCCGCGCACCGCCACGGTAAAGGCAGCCGGTTCCGGCGTCCTGCTGTCGATGCGCCGCGAAGCGTTCCATCGGCTGACGAAGGAGCATCCGCAGCTGCTGCATATGCTGGAGCAAACGCTTCAGCAAAGAATGTAGCGCAGCGGCAGAGCAGGAACATTTTCAGGTGAAGAGAGGGGGATTTTAGGTGGAAATGGCGTATTTTAAACGGTGTGAAAATGATGAGGATTATGCAAAGGCCAGCTTGTTTCTGTTGAAGCACAGGCGGGATTTGCATCCCGCTTATACGACAATGGACACGTTGTCGCTGCTGTACGCTTATTTGACGGAGGGGCAGATCATTGTAGGATTGGATGAGCTGCACCAGGTAAATAGCATTTCCGGTTTTTATTATGGGACGCCGGAGCAGGATTTTCAGAATAAGGAAGTTGTTTTTGTGGATATGGTCATTGTTGAGCAAATGCATCGGGGAACGCGCTTGTTTGCAGAAGGGCTTCATTTTCTGGTCCATACAGTGCTGGAAAACCATCCGGAGGTTCGGGAGCTGAGTCTTGCAGCCTTGTCTGAAAATAGACGTCTTTGCCGGATGTATGCGAAGTTTGTAGAAGAGAAGTATAAGCGCGAGGGAGCGCTTGGAGAAGAAACGGTTTTTAGCGGTGAAATTAGAAAAATTGGTACTATGCTAAGAAAAACCAATCCAGTATAATCGTTTTTGTAGGAAAAATTAACTAAGAATGGAGGCGGACAAATGATTCCACCACGCGGATTTGGCAACAAAGACATTAAAAAAGGCAGCGGTTTCGGCAAGATTGTTAAGGTTAATGAAGCATTGAGAGCCCAAGCGAACTAATGTCGTTTATATTTCGTCCCTGTGCGCTTGAAATGGATGAAGAGGCGTACGCTGCGTTTCTGATTCAGCATCATGCTGAACTGAATCTGCCATATTCCTTCCCGATGAAGCTGAGCTTTATGGGAGGGCCGCTCATTTTGGGCAAAGGCCTGCTGCTTTTTAGGGAGGAGCCTTACGAGATTGCCGGCGCTGCGGGCTTCGTCTGCGGGACGGGCGAGCATGATTATGAGGATCAGCATATTTGCCAGATCGAGATTGCTTTTATGCGCAAGGAATATCGTGGCACCAGGCTGTTTGCGCACGGCTTGAATGCGCTCATTGAATTAATGAAGGAATCGAGCCCTGGCGTCCAACAGGTACAGTTTTGGGTGAGGGCGGATGATCGCCAGCTTGACAGGCTGCTGTCCAAATTTACAGCGCTGCAAGGCGCATCGAAGTCACCCGTAAATCATCTTATGCTTTACAAAATCCCCTTTAGCGAGCTCGAAGGCTACGTTCAGAAACGAGCTGCTAGGACTCGCCCCTAACCTTTGATAATGAAGGTTATCCGTATGTATTACTTTCCCAAACAGCTAATCTATCATGCAGCAAGCTTTTGATTATTTAGCGCTCACAGAGGCGCTCCCTACAAGTGATAGTGAAATGAATCATGAACGGAGGCGAGCACATGATCCCACCAATTGGATTTGGTAAGAAAGATATCAAGAAAGGCAGCGGTTTTGGCAAAATCGTTCAAGCAAATGAAGCCTTGAGAGCACAAGCATAAGGCTGCTCATCCTTTTTTGGCCAGAGAAGCTTGCGATAGCTAGAAATTATAGAACCATATAGAGGCCTAGAAGAAGCCTGCTCTGTACGCGCAATCGTATAGGGCAGGCTTTTTAGCTATTTATTAAAAGCAGATGCCTTTGTTCAAATATAGGAAAGGATATGTTTTTTTTATCCCTTCTCTATATTTCTCGGACTGAAACGCGCCGCGCCGCCGAAGGACGTCGACAACCGTTTCACCTTGTTCCGCTCTATCAAGATGTCGGAAGATGACAACGAAGAAGTCGGTTTAGTCGTAGTGTGCTTGCCCGCGAAAAACTAAGATAGAGGTAGAAGAAGTGAAGGGGGAACCGCGATGGCGACGACTGCAAGCACAGCGACAGCAAAACCAGCGGAGCAGCAGACGGAAGTAAGACGGGCACAAAATCCCGTATTGAAAAGGCTGAAACGTTACGCACCATTATTCATTATGATTATTCCCGGAGTCATCTATTTGTTCATTAACAACTACTTGCCGATGCTGGGGCTCATTATTGCTTTCAAGGATGTCAACTTTGCCAAAGGCATTTTGGCCAGCGATTGGATCGGCCTTAAAAACTTTGAATACTTGTTCAAAACCGAAGATGCTTGGATTATTACCCGCAATACGCTGCTCTACAACATATCTTTTATCATACTAAACCTGATTATAGCGGTGGGCATTGCCATCTTGCTTAATGAAGTAAAGAAAAAAGTGGCCGCCCGTTTTTATCAAAGTATCGTGCTCATTCCTTATTTGATCTCAATGGTTATTGTCGGTTATTTGGTACTCGCCATGCTGAGTGGTGAAACCGGATTCATAAATAAACAGATTCTTCCGCTCTTCGGAATTGATCCTATCTCATGGTATAGCGAGCCTAAATATTGGCCGGTCATTCTAGTCATCGTTAACGTTTGGAAAAATGTCGGCTACCTCTGCATCATCTATCTTGCAGCGATCATCGGCATTGATCCGGAATATTATGAAGCCGCTACCATCGACGGAGCAGGCAAATGGCGCCAAATTACGCAAATTACGATTCCGCTTATAGCACCTGTTATTACGATCATGACGCTGCTGCAAATTGGACGTATTTTCTACTCGGATTTTGGTTTATTCTATCAAGTACCGCTCAATACCGGCGAGCTGCTTTCCACAACGAACGTTGTTGATACGTATGTGTACCGTGCGCTCATTAATCTTGGCGATATCGGGATGTCCTCAGCTGCAGGCTTGTACCAATCCGTTGTTGGCTTCGTGCTCGTGCTGCTGTCCAACTATATTGTAAGTAAACGAAACCGCGACAATGCGCTGTTCTAGGAGGTTAGGGCCATGGTAAATACGAAGGAAAAAATATTTCAAGTCGCGATTCATATTTTCTTTATCGCTGTAGTGCTCATGTGTCTTATGCCATTCGTGCTGCTGCTGACAACTTCCTTTACGAGCGAAGCTTCCATTGTCAAAGATGGTTATTCCTTATTCCCTAGCGAGTGGAGTCTGGATGCTTACAAGTTTTTATGGAATGATGCTGAAAATATTACGCGTTCATACGGCATTACGATCTTCGTCACGTTAATTGGAACGTTCATCGGGCTGTCGATATCCGCGCTGTTGTCCTACCCGATGTCGCGCAGCGATATGCCAATGAAAAAGCAGCTCGCCTTTTACGTCTTTTTCACGATGCTGTTCAATGGCGGACTCGTACCGACTTATCTGATTTACACGCAAGTATTCGATATGAAAAACTCTCTGCTGGCGCTTATTATTCCCGGCTTGCTGACGAATGGTTTCTTCGTCCTCATTATGCGGACGTTTTTCCAAAATTCGATCCCGCATGCGATCATTGAATCCGCTTCTATTGACGGCGCGGGAGAATTCAAAATTTTCTTCAAGATGATTTTGCCGCTGTCGCTGCCGATCCTCGCAACGATAGGCCTTATGCAGACGATTGGCTATTGGAATGACTGGTTTAACGGGCTCATTTATATTACCGACAGCAAGCTGTTCAGCTTGCAAAACCTGCTGAACCGGATTTTGCTCAACGCCCAGTTTATTCAGAACAACGCCTCAACGCTGAATGCGGGGGAAGTAGCGAGTGCGCAAATTCCGCTGGAAACGGTAAGGATGGCCATGGCGGTTATCGGCGTAGTGCCGCTGCTGTGTGCGTACCCTTTTTTCCAAAAATATTTCGTCAAAGGGCTTGTTATTGGTGCTGTTAAAGGTTAATGCTGTTAAACGTCTGGCTACACACGGCTTTCAGCCGGTTAGCATACAAGCTTGAACAAACAGGGAGGTTGCAGAGATGAGAAAACGGACAAATGGAATAGTGGCGCTGCTGCTGACGGTTATGCTGGTGCTTGCAGCATGTGGCGGCAACAGCGGCGGTTCAACATCGAATGCCGGAGCAACGAATGCTGCAGGTGGAGAAACAGGCGGAGCGTCTGAACTCAAGCCTTATGAAATGACGGTGGCTTTCTTAAGCATCGGCAATACGAAGGATTTGGCTGAGGTTCAAGCCGAAGTCAATAAAATTACCCAAGCTAAAATCAATGCAACCGTTAAATTCCTTCCTATTGATATCGGGGCATGGCAGCAGCAGATGAACCTGATGCTTGCGGGCAATGAGCCGCTGGATATTCTCGTAACGGGCACAGGACTTAACTTTGGCACGCAGGCTGCTAAGGGCCAGCTCGTAGAGATGGATGACCTCCTGGCAAAATACGGACAAGATATTCAAAAGGTTGTTGGCGGAGATGTCATTAAAGCCGGCTCCTCGAATGGAAAAATTTACGCTATTCCAAGCGTGCGTGACTGGGCAGCAGATTATGGCCTCGTTATGCGCCAAGACATCGTAGATAAATACAAAATTGATGTCAATGCAATTAAGACGATGGATGATTTGACGGCTGTTTACCAAACGATTAAAGATAATGAGCCGGGCATGGCAGCTGTATTGCCGGAAGGCCCAAGCTTCTCGGTTATCCAATCGATGGTGGGCAGCGTCATCGACCCGCTTGGCGACGAGAATGGTGTACTGGTCGGCTTTGATGGCGAGCTGAAAGTCGTAAACTGGTATGAAACGCCTGAATATGCGAGCTTGGTGAAAAAAGCAAGAGATTGGTACAACGCGGGCTTTATTCCTAAAGATATTTCGACGAATCAAACGACTTCGGAGCAGTTGATCAAGGCTAACAAGGCGTTTGCTTTCATGGCGCATATGAAGCCTGGCTATGAGAGCAAGGAGTCGCTGCTTACAGGTACACCGCTCGTTGCAGCACGTATTTCCCCAGCGATTTCGACGACTTCCTCGATCGCTAACATTATGTTCGGCATTGCAAGAAACTCCGAGGACCCTGAGCGCGCGATGATGTTCCTGAACCTGCTTTACTCGGATGCTGACCTTGTGAACCTGATCGACTACGGCATTAAAGGCAAGCACTATGAAGTGAAAGATGGCAATATTATCGGCTTCCCGGCAGGCGTAGATTCCTCCAGCTCGACTTACAACCCGACGCATGGCTGGATGTGGGGCAATCAATTGCTTTCCCATATTTGGGAAGGGGACAGCGCAGATCTGTGGACGAAGCTGGATGAGTTCAATAAATCGGCGGTTAAATCGAAAGCGCTTGGCTTCAGCTTTACAGCAGACCCTGTCAAAACAGAAGTGGCGGCTGTTCAGAACGTGAAGGAGCAATTCAAGATTGGTTTGGAAAACGGTACGCTTGATCCGGACAAATATTTGCCAGAATATATTGCGAAGCTGAAATCTGCAGGCATGGATAAAATCGTGGCCGAAAAACAAAAGCAGCTGGATGAGTGGGCGGCAGCCAATAAATAATATTCGAAGGAGTGAAGGTCTAGCATGAGCATTCAAGCAGGCATTAACATTTATTCCGTCCATGAGCAGCTTGCTCAAGATTATTACGGCACTTTGCGCAAGCTTGCGGAAGCAGGCTATACCCATCTGGAAATGCTAGGCTTCAATATGGTGAAAATGTCGCGGTTCAGCGATGAGTTTCCGGCCAAGGAGGTTGCCGCCGAACTGGCGGCCTCCGGCCTAAAGGCCATCGCAGCCCATGAGGGGCCGATGCCCGGCGAGGAGCTGCTCGCCCATCGTTGGGATGAGCTGATGGATTATTATGAACAGCTTGGCTGTAGGTCGCTGGTGCTGCCATCCGTATGGATGGACGACCGTGACAGCACGCTGCGTCTCGCCGAGCAGCTGGAGCAGCTTGGCGGCAAGCTTGCACAGCGCGGCTTCCAGCTTTACCTCCATAATCACGCCCATGAATTTAAGGCGGATGGCGATACGACGCTGTTTGATATCCTCGCCGCACATACCGATCCGTTGCATTTAAAATTCGAGCTTGATCTCGTGTGGGTGATGCGGGCCGGGGTTGATCCCATAGCAGTAATGGAGCGAGTCGGCGACCGATGCGATATGATTCATCAGAAGGATTTCAGCAAGCAGCTGTCCGGCCCGCTTAATTTATTCGAATCGATTCAAGCGAACGGCGACGAAGGGCTTGGGCTGATGGATGTTTACCGCAAATATATCGTGCCTTCGGACTTTGTCGATCTCGGTACAGGAGCTTTCGATTTTGCCCATGTGTATGGGAGGATCAAGGAGCTTGGCCATGTGAAATACGCATTGGTTGAAAATGAAGGGAAATCAGCGGATAAGCTTGCCAGCGTCCGCAACGATCTGGAGTATTTGCGCACATTCATTTAAAATATAAGAATTTATATGCTCACTTTTATAACTATGCTTATATTTCATCGCGAAACGGTTGCTTTGCCGCCAAAAGACGGCGACAGCCGTTTCACCTTAGGAGGCTGCAAACGATGGGGAAATTGAAAGCAGGTATTATAGGCTGTGGAGGCATCGCCTTTCAGAAGCATATGCCGTCACTGAAAAACAATAGCGATTTGGTTGATATGGTTGCATTCTGTGATATTATCCCGGAGCAGGCAGAGAAAGCGGCACAGCAGTTCGGCACAGAGGATGCCAAAACGTATACCGACTATAAACAGATGCTCGAAGATAGCTCTATTGATATCATCCATGTGCTGACGCCAAATTTGCAGCATTCCTTTATTACAGTAGATGCGCTGGAGGCGGGCAAGCATGTGATGTGCGAGAAGCCGATGGCGATTAACTCGGCAGAAGCGCGTAAAATGCTGGATGCGGCAGAGCGGACAGGCAAAAAGCTGACGATTGGCTATCAAAACCGTTGGAATGACGATTCCCAGACGCTGCATCAAGCTTGCCGGGAAGGCGCGCTCGGTGAAGTGTATATGGCGAAAGCCCATGCGATCCGCAGGCGGGCGCTCCCGACATGGGGCGTATTTGCCGACAAGGAGCAGCAAGGTGGCGGCTGCCTGATCGATATTGGGACGCATGCGCTTGATTTGGCGTTATGGTTTATGGACAATTACAAGCCGAAATCCGTCAGCGGCTCGGTGTTCTACAAGCTGCGGGATAAGCCGGAGGGCAATATGTTCGGTCCGTGGAAGCCAGAGGAACTGGAGGTAGAAGATTCCGCCTTTGGCCTCATTAAGATGGAAAATGGCGCAACGATTTTCCTTGAAAGCTCCTGGGCTTTGAATACGACGGATGTGAAGGAAGCGAAGGCATCGCTCTACGGCACGAACGGCGGTGCAGAGATGAAGCAAGGCGCGGATTACGCTGGAGAGCTGATCTTCAACAACGTCCAGTTCGGCAAGCTGATGGAAACGAAGGCGGCTGCAGGTCCCGGCATTGCGTATTTCGGCCCCGGCTCGAATGATCCGGGAACGAAGGAAGCTCGGCAGTGGCTGGAGGCGGTTATCCATGATAGGGAGCCGCTTGTGAAGCCGGAGCAGGCTTTCGTGGTGACGCAAATTTTGGAAGCGATCTACGAATCGGCAGCGACAGGCAAAGAGATTTATTTGTAAAAGCATGCAAAGAAGCCCGCAGCGATATCGGCCTAGCCGAAGCTGCGGGCTTTTTTGCATATTAATGAAGCTTATAGTTATTTTCATTGTAAATGAGAAGGTTTATCAATTATAATAAAGGGACTAAGGGATAGATCGAGCGGTTCTTTTAAGGCAGGGAGTGGGGAGGTTGGGGAATTGAAGCTGGACGAACATATAAAATTATGGAACCAGGCGGCTATAAAAATATGGGATATTCGCCATGTCGTCATGCAGCCAGGGGAGCTGTTGGAGGATTATTTGCTGCCGTCAAGCGGCTTCATTTACAGTGTGCGCGGTGCTGGGCATTTGAAGCTGGACGGCGACGAGCATGAGGCGCAGCGGTTTCATATTTTGCATGGCGGCAAGGGCATGCGGCTGGATGTGTGGGCGGAGGAAGAGTTTGAATATTATTTGCTTTTATACCGTGCGGTGTATGCATTGTCGGGCAATAAAGAGCTGGCGCGGCTAATGGAACGGCATCAGCCATTTGCGCTGCAATATGGTTTTCAGCCGCAGGAGCCGCTGCCCTTGCTTCGCCCGCTGGATTTGATTCGGAAAGCGTGGCAGCAAGCGGATGATCTGGATCGCATCCAGATCAAGGGGCTATTTTATCAATTTATCCATGAGCTGCTCCGACAAATGAAGACGCAGGGCATTAAAGTAAGCAAGCCGGACCTCGTTACGCAGGCCATCCGCTATATAGAGGATCATTTTCAGGAGGCCATTACGCTGGAGTCGCTGGGTGAAAAGCTGAATTACAGCTCCCGGCATCTATCGATGCGCTTTAAAGAGCATACGGGAGCAAGCCCGATCCATTATTTGATTCAAATCCGGGTGAAGCGTGCGGCAGAGCTGCTCATTGGAACGGATGCGGCACTGAATGAAATTGCGCTTGAGGTTGGTTACGCGGATGTGTATTATTTCAGCCGAATTTTCAAAAAACATACCGGCTTATCGCCCGTTCGTTTTCAGGAGCGGGAACGCAACAAGCGGCTTTCAGAAGATCGTCCATTCATCATATCTGAAAAATCCATTGGAATGGGCAAGGTGCGGCGTTATATTGGTAATTATGATAATCATTATCAATATAAACGTGGAGGGTCTGTACGAATGAAAAGAAATACAACATCGGGTCTTGCTATTAGCTTGTTGCTTACGTTAACGCTATTGCTAGGTGCCTGCTCATCAGGCACTGCGAATACGAGCACGAACAGCGCAGCTTCTGCTTCGCCAAGCAATGCGACGGAATCAGCGTCACCCGCGCAAAATGACGGCGGCCAAGCGTCGCCTGCGGAAGCAGCAACACGCATCGTCAGCACGGAGAAAGGCGATGTGGAAGTACCTGCCGAGCCGAAGCGCGTCGTCGCGCTTTATATGCTGGGCGATGTGGTGGCAATGGGCGTAAAGCCGGTCGGTATTTCCGATGTGTACGAGGGAGCGGCATTCGAGCAGGAGCTTGCGGGTATTGAAACGCTTGGCCAATGGTTTGAGCCGAATCAGGAGGCAGTGCTGGCGCTTGATCCAGACTTGATTATTGCTCCTTCTGAGGATACGTATAACAAGCTGCATGATATTGCTCCGACGGTGTACATTCCGTTTGACAAAATGACTACGGATGAGCGAATGAAAATGCTGGGCAAGGTGTTCGGCAAGGAGCAGGAAGTAAATACGCTGATGGAAAACTTCAATAAGAAAGTAGAAGAGAGCAAGGAGAAGCTGAAAGCAGCAGGCGTTTATGACAAAACGGTTTCCATTATTGAAGGCGGCAAGAAGGAAATGTCGGTCATCGCCAGCAAGCAGTACGGCCGCGGCTCGCAAATTATTTATGAGTACCTGGGAATGAAAGCTCCGAAAGTTATTCAGGATAAAATCGATGTCGCAACAGTTGGCGATGGCGAAAACGTATCGCTGGAGGTGCTGCCGGAATATATGGGCGATTATATTTTCCGCTCCTCTTGGATGGGTATGGATGATTTATCCGACAACTCGATCTGGAACAGCATCCCGGCGGTAAAAGAAGGCCGTTTGGTTGAAATAGAATTTGGGCTTGCGTATTACAGCGATATTTATTCGCTGGACAAGCAGCTTGATTTTATCGTGGAGAAGCTGCTCGAGGGTGCGCCGAAGGCATAGCAACTTTATATTAAAGCTAGCCAGCTGTTCTACAACAGCTGGCTTTTTGATGAGTGAATGCCCGTTCACATGCGCGAATAGCGCAGTGTGAACAAATGAAACTTGGGTGAACAAATTGCGGGAACAGCAGTGGTTCAGCTTGCTCCGAATTGTTCAATTGAAGGATTGCGAATGGTTGGTTACAATCCATTGTGACGCTCCAGCACTTTTTGTGTAAACGCATACATGCTTGGGGTGATCTATATACAGAGAGGGGATTCATCGTATTGAACAAGCGAAAATGGCTTTCGGCCGCATGCTCCTGTTTATTGGTGCTGTCCATGCTCATGTCTGCTGTTCCTGCCTATGCGGCAGATGAGCTGCAAAATGGGGACAATTCGGCTAGTGTGAGCGCAGCGGTACGTGATGATTTTACTGAGCAGCAATTGAAGGATAACGACTATATTCTTTATTTTGTGAATGCAGGGGACACAACGCCATCTACAGTAGAAGGCACCGATAAGTTTGGGCTGTATTCCTCCGTAACCGAGCAGGTATATGGAGTGGATGCTGTAACTGGTAAAAAATGGGGGTTAGTGACGACTACAACAGCTGCAAGAACAGGCGATGCTTCTACGAAACTGGGGACGCTGCGTTATTATAATGGCACGCAAGTAAGGGATAAGGCGATCGAATACAAATTCGAGCTGCCGGAAGACCGCTATGATATTACGTTTGGATACAAAAATCCGTGGAGCGGCCGCAGCGTCAATATGGTTGTGAACGGAACAAATCTCTCTGGTGAATACAGCATTGGCGAGTATGACGCAGTGAAGGAGGTTACTTATCGAAATGTAAGCCTAACGGGCAATGAAATGCAGGTTCGCGTTCAAGGTCCGGCTACTGCAGCATTAAGCAATTATAATGATCCAATGCTTAGCTATATTATTGTCCGTCTGAATGTCACGATCCCATTGTCCGATCTGGGAGATAAGCTGGATGAGGCAAAAAGCGAGGCGGTGGATGTGAAATACACACGCTATAGCGTACAGGTGCTGAATGATGCAATCGCTGCTGCTTCGGATGTGTTTGATGCACTATCTGCGAATGGCACAGACATGCAGGACCCGGCGGTGCAGGAGCAGATTCGCTCGGCTATCGCTTCATTGAATGCGGCGCTTGCCCAGCTATCGCTGGATGTGCCGAATACATCGTTTAAGCCGGGCGCGGTATGGAATGATACGAGCGGTGCGCTTATTCAAGCGCATGGCGGCGGCATCATCTATGATGAGCATACGCAAAAATATTATTGGTATGGCGAGGATAAAACCAATGGCTATTTGCCGGCACGCGGCGTTCGGGTATACTCCTCAACCGATTTATACAATTGGGAGGATCATGGTCTGGCGTTGACTGCGATTGAGTCGATGGATGATTTTACGAATGATCCGCTTATTTCCCAGCTTTATGCAGGGAGAACCGATCAAGCCAGCATTTTCAATGATATTGGGACGAATCGCATTATCGAGCGTCCAAAGGTCATTTACAATGATGCAACCGGGAAATACGTGATGTGGATGCATACGGATGGCCCGTCTGAAACGTCGACAGCCAACTATGCGAAGGCGGAAGCTGGGTATGCTTTGAGCGATTCGCCAACAGGACCATTCGTCTATGGCGAAAGCCACCGGATGGACCGTGCTCCTGCGGATGCCACCTACAATGGGCAGCCTAATCAGCCGGGAATGGCGCGGGACATGACGCTGTTCAAAGATGATGATGGCACAGCTTACCTCGTGTATTCCAGCGAGGAAAATATGACGATGTACATCTCCAAGCTCAATGAAGAGTACACCGATATTGTCGGTTGGCATAAAGACGGCAATGTCGAGCGCGATACCGTATACAAAGCCGAATATGGTGTCGATTACGTCCGGGTATTTCCGGGAGGACAGCGCGAGGCGCCTGCCTTGTTCAAATATCAAGGCAAATATTATATGATTACGTCCGGCGCAACCGGTTGGGATCCAAACCTTGGCAAATACACCGTTGCCGATGATATTTTCGGCGAATGGAAGCCTATGCGCGATGTAGCGCCGGGCAGCTCTACAACGTTTGGCTCGCAAAGCACGCATGTCCTTCCGATTGATCCAGCAGCGGGCAAGTTCCTCTATATGGGTGATCGCTGGGACAAAAATGACCTGAAAAATTCGCGTTACATTTGGCTGCCGATCGAATTTGGCCAAAATGATGAAATCGCGCTGCGCTGGCGCGATGAATGGACGCTGGATGAGCTGAGTGCAATGGGACGTATTACGATTGATACGCCATTGCCTACACAAACCTCGATTGGCAAAGTGCCTGTACTGCCCGATACGGTGCAAATTACAGTGTCTGGCGGTTCGCAAACGACGGCTGCAATTGCTTGGAATGCAACGCCGGAGCTATTCGCCAAGCCGGGCATCGTGACGCTGAAGGGTACGCTTAGCGGGGCGAGCACCAAAACGATTGAACAGCAAATTTATGTGGTGCCAGATCGCAGCGCTTATTTCGTTCATGCCGGAGGCGCGGCGACAGCCGATTATAACGACATGATTTCCTACATGGAAGATACGCTTATTAATAAAGAAGCGATCGATCAGCAATATGACCCGGATAATGGCCGGAATTGGGGTTATGTTGGTAACAATACATTAACCTCTGGTACGGCTAGTGGCGATTTGTTCGCTTCGCTGCGTTATTTAAAGTCTGGAACAGGCGATGATTTGCCGTACCGTTTTGATATTGCGAATGGCGAATACGATGTTTATGTCGGCTTGTATGATCCATGGTCGCAATATAATCCTGGCACTCGCAAAGCTCAAATCATTATTAATGATGAAATTAAAACGAACAGCTATACATTCAGCGCTTCGCGAGATGTACTTGGCTACGAAGATGTGAATGTGTCTGACGGCAAGCTGGCGCTGACGATTCGTCGGGCGGTCAGCGGCGCTCCTGATCCGCAAATTAGCTGGATTATGATTGTTGCTAAGGAGCAGACAGCAGTGCAGGCGGCAAACCGTCTGGGCGAAATAGCGGCACCAGCGCAAGGAGCGGTACAGTTGACGCTGCCGGAAGCCCCAGAAGGCTTCACAGTGGCAATCAAATCCTCCAACAGTGCGGTAATTGGTACCGATGGTACGATTACGCCGCCAGAGCAAGCGACAACGGTTCAATTGGAGCTGGAAGTGACGCGGCTGTCGGATCAGACGAGCGCTGTCATCGTACGTTCCGTTATCGTGCCTGCCAAAGCAAGCAGCGGCGGCGGAACGGATCCGGGAACGAACCCTGGGACGGATCCGGGTACGAATCCGGGTACGAATCCAGGCTCGGGGTCTGGCAGTAATCCAGGCTCAGGCTCAGGAAGCGGCTCAGGCAATGGGACGAATCCAGGCACTACGCCGGGCACAGGAACGGATCCGGGAACAAATCCAGGAACAGGTACGAATCCGCCGTCATTCCCGGATGTCAGCAATCACTGGGCAGGAGCGGCAATTGGCAAGCTGACGGCCCAAGGCCTTATGAAAGGTTATCCAGATGGTACATTCCAGCCGGATAGAAAGATGAATCGTGCAGAGTTTATGACGATTATTTTCCGCTTATTGAAGCTGGATGCGGCTGCGGGCTCATCGAAGTTTAACGATGTGTCAGAAGGAGCTTGGTATGCAGGTTCGGTAAATGCTTTGGTCAATGAAGGAATTGTGAGCGGATTTGCTGATGGCAGCTTTAAGCCAAATCAGGAAATTACCCGCGAGGAAGCTTTTGTCATTTTGTATCGTGCGATTAAGGGGCAGCTTGCTGCTGGCACGGCTAGCGGCGAGGGCAGCTTCAAGGATAGCGACAGCGTTTCAGCTTGGGCAGCGGAAGCGGTTCAAGCGCTTTCAGAGCATGGGCTGATCAGCGGTTATAAAGATGGTTCCATCAAACCGGAGCAATCGATCAATCGGGCTGAAATAGCTACAATTATTGCCAAGCTTTTGCAAGAGCAATAGAAAAAGAAAAGAGCAAGGTTCCCGTGATTGTGGGGGAGCCTTGCTCTTTTTGCTTTATTTTTCAACGATTCTGTTTAACGCAGCCTTCGTTAGTTCACTTTAAAGCTGGAAATTGCCGCCTCTAGATCGCCGACAATGCGATTCAGCGCTTGGGCCGATGATGCGATATGCTCCATCTGTGCAAGCTGCTCCTCTGTTGCGGCCGCCACGTCATCGGTTTTCTCCAAATTGGAGGCAGCGCCTGCCGCAGCTGATTCTGTCGAAGCGCTAATTTGCTGGGAGCCTGCGGATAATTGCTCAGCAATAGCCGAATTATCATGGAGCTGATTCGCAATTTGCTCAATCGCGATCGAGATGGCATCAAGCCGCTCCCGCACAACGTTCAGCTGTCCGCCGCCATTTTCGACCTCTTGAACGGTTGTCGCCATATAGCTCGATGCACTGGCAATTTCACTGCGCGTGCCAGCTACGAGCGTATTGATGCCTTCCGCTGATTCCAGCGAGGCCGCTGCCAGCTTGCGGATTTCCTCTGCCACAACGGCAAACCCTTTGCCTTGATCCCCTGCACGTGCAGCCTCAATGGAGGCGTTCAGTGATAAAATATTCGTTTGACCGGCGAATGCGGTAATATTTTGAGCGATTTTGCCGATTTGCTGCGAGCGATGCTCAAGGGAATGAATGCTTTCGGACAGCTTTGTTATGACGGCGCGAATGTCCTCCATCTGGTTAACGAGCATATTCAATGCCTGCTGGCTTTGCTCGGTTTGTTCCGACGTTCCAGAGGAATGCATCGCAATGGAAGTTGTATTTTCGGCAATCCGCTGAATGCCCACCGCCATCTCTTCAATCGCACGGGACGTCTCCTGCGCCGTTCTTGCTTGAACCATCGAGCTTTGAGCAACCTCCTGAATCCGAATCGCGGTATGCTCTGCCGCCTCAGTCGATTCCTGGGATGCGGCTGTCAGCTGGGAGGAGGCAGCGCTTACCTCGATCGCGGACTCCGAAATGCCGCTAATGAGCTTGCGCATCGTGTCAATCATATGATCGACGGCGGCTGATATGCGGCCAAGCTCATCGGTTCCAGGATTTTTATCCCGCTGCACGGTCAAATCTCCCGCTGCCACTTGATTAGATTTTGCGACGATGATGCGGACTGTCCGCATAATTTGACGGACGGTGATGATAACAACGATGACTAAAAGAAGCGTAACTAAAGTAGTTGCTATGAAAGCTACAAGCTGATTTTGCTCTACTTGCTTGCTGATGGCCGCTATTGTCAGCTCCGAATGCTTGTCTAAGCTTTCTCCAATCTCGTCAATACCGGAGCGGCTGGATTTAAAAGCGTCGTCAATTTCGGCATTGCGGAACTGGTGCTGGTCCCCGGCAGCAGCCTGTACGGCAGCAGAGGACCATAATTCAAATTTCGGCTGAAACTGGCCCAAAATATCCTCAATCGTGCGGCCAGACTCACCATATGCCAATTTTTGCAAAGATTGCGCTTCAATAATAACGTTTGCTTTTCCAACACGTTCGGATACCTGCGCGATATTCTCGGACAACTCTTTGCGGGCTTCCTCCGTTTCAGCCGCGTTCAACGTACCAGACTCCACTTTTAAATACGCTTGAAAAGCTTGATACATGTCACGGTCTGCGTTCAAAATCAGTGAATTGACCTGATTGGATGTGTCATAAATCTCCTCTGTCATCGTACGCACAATTTGCTGCTGCCCGTTCAGGTAATACAAGCTCGACAGCACATACGCAATAAGCGGAATTGCAGCAAGCAGAGCAAGCCGCCAGCGTAAAGATAGTTTTAACATAGAATCCCGCCCTCTTTTCTAAAAGTTAACCTAATATGTTTTATATATCGGTGAAAATCACGTTTTCCATAACGATTTTATAGAGCGTTTTAAAAATAATTGTATCGAAGCCTTAGGGAAAAAGAGGTGGGGAAAATGATAGGCTGTTTTCTTGAATGAAGCCTTGCTGGACGCGGTTTACGGCCGATTGAAGATTCGACACATTTCGATAAAAATTTAGGTCGTAATCCGTCTATTTATTGGAGTAATATGTTGTAATTTGTCGAATTTAATTGCAGCTAGAAATTTCCTGACTCCTTTATAGCTTAGAAG
This sequence comes from Paenibacillus liaoningensis, assembly GCF_059609455.1. NCBI lineage: Bacteria > Bacillati > Bacillota > Bacilli > Caryophanales > Paenibacillaceae > Paenibacillus > Paenibacillus liaoningensis. The sequence goes on along the minus strand of NZ_JCAALU010000003.1, from coordinate 144,990 downwards.
CTGCTGGGTGGCGTCATCAGAGAGAGTATAAATGAAGCATAGAGGAGTGTGAATCCGGCGGGATGCATGGCCTGCATCGATATGGCCACGAATAGGAATTTTTATGCTCGCTTTACTCATCATGCTTCAAGTTAGTCCCCCTTCCATTTATGCAGCTCCTGCGCCGGATACATTTACAACGAAGAGCTGGGAGGATTTGCCCGCAGGCGCAATCAAAGACGCTGCTTACGGAAACAATGTTTATATAGCCGTAGGAGATTATGGCGCCATTATTAAATCAGCAAATGAAGAAGGGAAGGCTTACTTCACAACGAATGGATCGTCTTGGACGAATACTCAGCCGGTGTATACAGAGCCATTCATCTGGAGCGGCATGACTTATATTCCGCTTCGCTACCTGAGCGAAGGCATTGGCGCTGACGTGAAATGGGATAAAAAAGCGCAGCTGGTTACGATCAAAGCAGGCAGCGACACACTGAAATTTTGGATGAACAAAGACTTCATGGAAGTAAACGGCATGAAAAAATCCGTAGGCGCTAAAGTATTTGTCAACTCCGACAACAGGACGGTCGTGCCGCTTCGCTTCATTACGGAACTGCTTGGCTGGAACGTACATTGGGGCAAAGCCGATCATTCCATTACGTTGACCAAAGCAATGTAAGACAAACCGTCCACAAATACAAATCCCCGCAAGCCGATCACTTGAAAAAGTGTCCGCTTGCGGGGATTTTTTTGAAATATAAGCATTATAAGTTTCACACTTATTGTGCACTAGGCAGCTTCGCCAGACACCTTATAAGAGCAGCTTATCGGCTACCTTTTTACTATAAAAGTCATTGCCATTGCGTGCATCATAACGTTGTGCCGCCGCAGTGGCGAGGTTTTCAAAATAAGCGGCGAGCGCTGGAAGGCTGGTATCTTCATGCGCCGCAAGAAAGGAGGCGGGAAGCCGAAGCATCACATTCGATCCTTCTTGAACCAGTTTCTTCAGCAGGCGTGCCGTACATAGATTAAACAGCATCACTTCATAAGGGTTCTCATGATCAAGTGCGAAAGCCAAATGCAGCTCTACAGCCTCAATCGCTTTAGCTGGCTTGGTTGCCGTCAAATATTCAATATGCTGGGCGACGCTTTCCAGCAGATCGCGTTTGCCTTTGACGAGGCGATAGCCTTTCGTATGCGCTTTTTTCGCTTCCTCATGGAGGTTTAGGCGCTGCATAGGCAGGAGCAGCTCCGGCAGCGTAATATGAGGTACCTCAGCACATTTCATGTTCCCTGATAAAATCGGCTCCGCTGCCTTTAATGCTTGCTCATCCTCGCCCAGTCTTGAATATAGCATGACAATATAATGCTGCTCACAGGCGATGCAATCGCTCATATGGTCCCGAAATGCTTTCATAAATTGCTGGAGATAATCTTTGGCTTCATCAAGCTTGCCATGGTCAAGGGCGAGCCGGGAACGGAAATATAAATAAGTGCGATTGCTGTAGCCATGCTCCTTATAACGCTTGCCCAAATCCTCCAGCAGCTCCTGAATTTGCGACATTGGAATTTCTGGGAAATTCGAAATGGTGCCGATGATCCATTTATATCGCCATAACAAGCTTCTGCCATCATATTCCTCAGGGTTTTGATCATATTGGCCTAGCTGCCAGGAGAAGGCGATAATCGCCTTCAGCGGGAAGCCATGAAATCCAGCAGTTTTCACGATTTGGTGGCGCGCATAAAAACCATTTTCGATATCACCCTCGGCATCTGCGAGCCGAACGGCAGCCTCCAGCACCTCGAGCTGGGCAGCGCCGGGAGGGAGGTCATACGCCTGGTTCATTAAATCCTCAAAATCCATTTCCATAGATGCTCCTCTGTTTATTTGTTAAATACATGGCAATAGAAGCGCCAAGAGGCCTCATCAGGCGAGTTAAACGAGCAAGCTCGCGGCATTATTACTATAATAATCATTGCCATTGCGAGCATCAAAACGTTTTGCTGCCGATAGCGCGAGTGCTTCAAAGTGCGCAGCAAGCGCGGGCAGACTTGTATCTTCATTCACAGCGAGGAAGGAGGCTGGCAGACGCAGCTTTACTTCAGCTTCCTCGCTAATTAGCTTCTTCAGCAGCCGTGCTGTGAATAGATTAAATCGCATGACCTCATAAGGATTCTCATGGTCAAGGATAAATGCCAAATGCAGCTCGACGGCCTCTACCGCCTTCGCCGGATTCACATCCGTCAAATAATGAATATGCTGTGCGACGCTAGCGAGCAGATCGCGCTTGCCTTTGACCAGTCGATAGCCTTTCGTATGAAGCTTTTGGGCTTCTTCTGGCGAGCCTTGACGCAGCAAAGGCGAAAGCAGGTGCGGCAGTGTAATATGAGGAACCTCAGCGCATTTCATTTTGCCGGATAAAATCGGCTCTGCCGCCTTTAAAGCTTGTTCATCTTCGCCCAATTGCGCGTAAAGCTCCACGATATGATTTTGCTCGCAGGCGATACAGTCAGTCATATAGTCCCGATCGACCTTCACCATCTGCTCGAGAAAATCCTTGGCTTCATTCAGCTTTCCATGGCTTAAGGCAAGGCGAGAGCGGTAATACAAATAAGTGCGGCGGCTGTAGCCATGCTCCTTATAGCGTTTGCCCAAATCCTCCAGCAGCTCCTGAATTTGCGGCATCGGGATTTCCGGGAAATTCGAAATGTTGCCGACGATCCATTTGTAGGACCACATTAAATCGCTGCTATCGTAATGATCGGGTTGATGGTCAGATTGTCCCAGCTGCCAAGAGAAAGCGATAATCGCTTTGAGCGGGTAACCGTGAAAAATAGCCGTCTCCACAATTTCGCCTCTCGCCTCAAAGGCGTTATCGGTATCGCCTTCTGCATCTGCGATTCTCACGGCAGCCTCCAGCACCTCAAGCTTAGCTGCGCCGGGGGGCAGATCGTAGGCCTGATCCATTAAATCTTCAAAATCGAGTTCCATTCATGTTCCTCCTTCTGCATCTAGCATTTAAGCGTTCGACGATAGTCCCCAGTCGATAAATTTAACCATGCCTTGGCCCAGTACACCAAGCTCCTGGCGCGTCATCGGATAATGACCCATCAGCAAAGCATTCGTATACAGCATTTGGGCAGCGGTTGTGAACATTTGGTTGTCGGCACTGGTGAAAATTTTCTGGACGAGCGGATTGTTTAAGTTAAAATAAAGCGTCGAATACGCCGATTCCGTAAAGTTCGCGCCAAGGTTGCCGAGTACGGAAGCGAGCAAGTCCGAGCTGTTTTCCTTCGCTTTCTCCAAGGAGCGCAGCGACGATGATTCCTTCGACAGCGTATAAAGGGCAGGAAGCTCTGCTGGAGCAAAACGTTTGAGCTGAATTTGACAGCGGAAGCGCTGCAATGCCCCATCTGCAAGGCGAATTCGCTCGTAAAATTGATTGCGCTCCTCATTCGTTAAGTCCTCGAAGGACAGCGATACATCTTCCGGCAGCAGCCTTTCCATATCCAGCTCAGGAAGAAGGATCGACAAGCGCTCAAGCAATTCATGGTTATAAATATAGCCGCCATTGAGGACGAGCATCGATTGTGCTGCGGCCACATGGGTAATTTGACGGTATTCATCAACAGATAACGTGTAAAATATTTTTTTATTATCGGCCATCAGCTCGCCAAATGTTCGTTCTCCGTAGGTGCTCTCAAATGTAATCCAGCGGTAAATGGTTTGCAGGAAATCCTCATCCTGCGCAGCGAGTGCCTTCATCGACAAAGCATGCAGCTGAATGATGCGCTGCAAGCGGTCAGGCTCATATTCGCCTATGCGCATAAGCTCATTGCGGATCGATTGTCCAAGCTCCTCGCGCACCGATTCCAGCCGTTCATCCTCATAGAAATGCTCGCGTGATGCCGTCGGCTGAAGCTCATCTGTCCAGATGAGGCATTTGACGAAAAACGCCCATTCCGGCAAAATATTTTCGGCTTTATCGGAGACGAGCATTTGCTTCAGATATACTTTATGGGAACGGCGGGCATTCAGATTCACACTATGCGGCAAAATAAAGGCGATTCCGCCCGTACGGCCATTCGCTGTTTGGAGCGGGATGAAATCCTGCAGCGGCTCGCCCAGCAGCTTTTCGCCGAAGGCAAGCACCTCGCGGCGACGGCCGCGCGCCAGCTCCGGCTGCAAAATCCAGTCAGGCCGCGACTCGTTAATCGTCTTCGCGTCTCCATTTGCATGCAGCCTAACCGGATAGGGCAGCAGAGCGCCATAATAGAATAGTAAATCCTCAACCATTTGCGGCTCGTAATAAGGCTCGCTATCTGGCTTGCAGCGCAAATAAATTTTCGTTCCCGGTGCCAGCTGGGTGCTCAGCTGGCGGATCGTATACGTTCCGTCCGGCTTGCCGCGCCATTCCATGGATGGCCCGCCCTTCACCGATTGGGTAAGAACGACAATTTCGTCGCTGACCATAAAGCAGGACAGCAGACCGATGCCGAAGCGGCCGATAAACGAGGTTTCTTTTGCAATAAAGTCCTGACCAACCTTGGAGGAATGTCCGATCATCGCTAGAAACTGATGAATATCCTCCTCGGTCAGCCCTACGCCGTTGTCTTCAACCGTCATCGTCGCTCCACTGCCGCTGCCTGAAATTTCTACCGTCACATTTCCGGTAAAACCAGGCTCAAGCTGTCCTCGTGCTGTAATAGCATCCGTCGCATTTTGCAGAAGCTCGCGCAAATAAACATTAGGGCTGCTATATAAATGGTTGGAAAGTATATTAATCATTCCGCTTAAATTAACTTGAAAGCGATACTCTTGTTCGTTGCTCATCGGATTCTCCTTTATTATAGAAGGATTTTAGTTTTTATCGTCCTAACTATTCTACTATTTTCCATACATGCAATTCCAATATTTATAGCATAATGAGCCGTTTGGCCCATAAGCTTATACCCTAAATTCCTATCTTTCAAACAGCTATAGTCGCAGAGGTGGACACTAGAATAGAAGAAGCGAGAAGGAAGCTTTATTTTTTTGTAAAATAGGGAACAAAGTTTTCGGTGCGTCTCCTCCCTGATAGGATGACAAAAAAGCGCCGTTTTAGCATAATGAGTCAAGAGGCCCATCGCCTATCCCCTTAATGACTACCTAAAGTTTCCAAATAGTCACGCATGCTGATTGGATCGGTATAGGAGGAAAGGAATGGGGTATAATAAAACTATACAGTATAATAGAAGGAGGCGGCATACAATGTTCTTTCGCAAAGGAAGCCTAAAAGTCGGCATATTAAACGGTATTCTTCTCGCGCTGCCCTTCTGGATCCTCTTAATTTGGTTAATATTAAAGCTAATTAACTAGCCTTATGCGGCTATTGAATCAGACAATTCGGGATAGAGTATTGAAACATTAGAACGCTTGCAAAGCTTAGAACATTCGTTCAGAGCGCAAGCGTTTTTTTGTTCATTTTTCTGAAAATAAAGCGAAGGCCAAAACGCCGTCATGCCGCATGGCGCCTATAAAATAAACTGACATGCCGCTCCGCCTGCCGTTAGCGAATCAACGTCTGTTTGTTGCGTCTAAAAAGCGCAATAAAGTTCTCATTTTGCCTGATGCAGCTTAACCGCTGTACCTATGCTGAAAGTGGCCTTTTGTAGACAATAAAGCACGGTTATACAATACCTCAACAATTTACTGAATTTGGATATAGGACGCGTGGGGTAGTTAATGGGCTAAATGATCAATTTATTTAATTCGACACAAACTGACACTCTTTTCGGTTTTCTTCTTTTATACTTATTCAATACGCATAATATACGACATACTAAAAAGAGCGCATTGGATAGGTTGCCTGCTTATATTTTCAAAAAAAAGTGTGGAGGGATTAGGATGGTAACGAATCAACAATCACTCAGACGGGTGAATGATTACGGCGTTGTGGGAGAGCAGCCCGATCAAATCGCTGATGATCTCCACGAGCTTGTGCAGCAGAAGCAGCGCTCTCTGAAAGCGAAGGCCTTTTTCAAAAAGCTTGCTGACGATCCAATGTTTGCGCCCGAACCAGGGAGAACCGCAGGAAGAAGCCTGACGGAATGGCTGCTTATGGCGCAATATCCAATTAAGCAGGAAATGGTATTCGATTATGAAGAGCAGCGTTATGTGCCTTCCGAGGCAAGGCCTCGTATTGATTTAGCCGAGTTGCTGACGCTGCTGCTGCGTAAAAAAGGAATTAATGGCACGTTTGAAGATATGATGGATCATGTCCTTGAGGGTGGTTCGTTCCAACAGTTTTTGTCGGAGAACAGACTCTCGAAAAGCGCCTCTATGCAAGCGTAAACAGCCGAAAGCCGTCCTCTGGTGGCAAAGCTACTGTTTCGCGTTGAAATATAGAGAAAGGATGGGGAAAATCAGATCCTTTCCTAATATTTTAAATGAATGTTTTGAAAATTCAGAAAACTAATTTTCAAAACACCTTGAAAAAGTTATTCTTTATGAATATAATCAAGTCGAAAAAGCTCATATTGAGTATTTTCGCAAAAGGATAAAACTGTCGAATCATAGAGAAAGGTGTAAAATAGCTGCCTGCCCGATGCTGAAAGTTGCTTAAAAGGGCCGGGCAGCTGGGCGGCGAAAATGGTAGGTACCTCTTTTTTTTACCCAATAGGTCGCGTTTTGAATAATTTTTTATGGAGGTATACGCATTGGAATTAAAACAATATTGGCACGTTGTGAAGAAAAGAATCTGGTTGATAACAGCGCTCGTCTGCATGGCAGGGATCGCCACAGGCATCTATTCGTATTATTTTCAACAGCCGGAATATGAGGCGTCGACCAAGCTGATCGTTAATCAGACAGGCAGTCAAAACGATATTATCGCCAAGCTGGATCTAAGCACGATCAACTCCAACATTCAACTGGTGAAGACGTACAAGGAAATTATAAGAACGCCGAGGGTGATGGGGAAGGTTGCCCAGAAGTATCCTGAGCTTGGCCTTACGACAGGCCAGCTGATTGAACGGATTAGCGTAACCTCAGTCAACGACACGCAGGTGATGTCCGTCACTGCAAAGGATTCCTCTTACAGCCGGGCCGCGAACATTGCGAATGCGGTATCGGAGGTGTTCATGCAGGAGCTGCCGAGCTTGATGCAGGTTGATAATGTGTCGATTTTGTACGAAGCCGATCATACGCTCACACCGCCTCCTGTGTCGCCTAAGCCGACGATGAATATTGCGATTGCGATTGCACTCTCTATGCTGGTAGGCATTGGATTCGCGCTGCTGCTCGATTATCTCGACGATACGATTAAGACGGAGGAGGACATTCAGGCGGTGCTTGGCTTGCCGACGCTGTCGCTCATTCCGAAAATTCGCGAGGTTGATCTAGGCAAGCACAAGGACAATTCCATAGACCGACCGATGAGGGGGAAAAATAATGTCACGTACGAAACCTAATTGGCCGCTCATTACGGAAACGAACCCGAAGTCGCCGATATCGGAGGCTTACCGCATCCTTAGAACGAATATTGATTTCTCCAATTTGGAGGAAGAAATTCGTACCCTGATGGTCACCTCCACGAAGATGAATGAAGGCAAAAGCACAACCTCGGCCAACATTGCTGTCACTTATGCGCAGTCGAACAAGAGGGTGCTGTTGATTGACGCCGATATGCGCAAGCCGACGCAGCATCAGCTGTTCCGGGTATCCAATCAAATTGGCCTAACCTCGGTGCTGAGCAATCAGAAGGAATGGGAGACCGCGATTCAAGCCACCTCGGTGAGCGGGCTCAGCATTTTACCGGCAGGACCAGTTCCGCCGAACCCGTCAGAGATGCTGGCATCGAAGCGAATGGACCAGCTGCTGGAAAAAATGAAGGAGCATTACGACATTATCATTGTCGATACCCCGCCGATCATGGTCGTGACGGATGCGCAAATCGTAGCATCCAAGTCCGACGGCGTCGTCCTCGTCATCGATTCCGGCACAGTCAAGAAGGAGGTCGCCATTAAAGCGAAGGCGAGCCTGGAGCATGTGAAAGCGAGGATTTTAGGGGTAGTACTCAATAAAATCAAGCGGAGCAGCTCGGAAGGGTATTTATATTACTACCAATGAGTGTGAGGTTTCATTTTGAGTAGTTGTAATCTCTTTATCGGATGATTAAAAGCGTGAATGAAAAAAGCTCCACTGCATGAAAGGCTTGGCTTCCGATCGCCATTACCCTTGCATTCCTCGAAATAGCCCCTAATAGGGGGGAACGCAAGGGTAAAAGCGAACGCTACGCTTCTCCAGCTCAAGCCTTTCATTCCGCTTCGCCATTTTCATCACCATTTTTTTAAACCACAAGTAAAGAGAATTAACGTTTTTAAAGGTAATGTCTCCTGCACCTATATCACTGGAGGCACTCGATCATGCTGTGGGCCGCGAACGGCCTTAGACGTAGAGCGTCGGTGGTGTGGGGTGAGGAGGGGTTAGATGCCCTTTAATTTAGTGAGGAGTTTAGGTGAAAGGGGCAAGCGCAGCGCCGATCCCCTTTCACCGAGCTCCTCCACACTATTACGTGCAGAAAAACGGGCGAAAAGGAGTGAAAGCATTTAGAAGTTCGAGCTATACGATCATGTATAGGAGAGGAGCAAGGCACACGAGAGTATAGCTGGAACTTTTAACTCCCATGAACTGCTTCCAATTAAAGAAAAAAAACGAAGAAGGATAGGGTGATGGATGATGAAAAAAGTGACAAAAGCAATTATTCCTGCAGCTGGACTTGGAACGCGCTTCTTGCCTGCAACAAAAGCAATGCCGAAGGAGATGCTGCCGATTGTCGACAAGCCGACGATTCAATACATCGTCGAGGAAGCCATCGCATCCGGTATCGAAGACATTATTATCGTAACAGGTAAAGGGAAGCGAGCTATTGAGGACCATTTTGATATCGCATTTGAACTGGAGCACACGTTGATTGAGAAAGGCAAGCTGGAGCTGCTGCAAGCCGTGCAGCGTTCCTCCAATGTAACAATCCATTATATTCGTCAAAAAGAAGCAAAAGGGCTGGGACATGCTGTATGGTGCGCCCGTAAATTTATCGGCAATGAGCCATTCGCTGTTTTGCTCGGCGATGACATCGTCGAATCCGAGGTGCCTTGCACAAGGCAGCTCATTGAACAATATGATGCGACGGGCAAATCGGTCATCGGCGTTCAGACCGTTTCCGTCGATCAGACGCAGCGTTACGGCATTGTCGATCCGGTAGGGATGGACGTAGAAGGCAGCCGGCTTGTACAGGTTAACCGTTTCGTCGAGAAGCCGAAGCCGGGACATGCCCCGTCCAATTTGGCGATTATGGGCCGTTACGTGTTGACGCCGGAAATTTTTGATTTTCTGGAGCTGCAGGAGAAGGGCGCAGGCGATGAGATTCAATTAACCGACGCGATTCAAAAGCTGAATGAAAGCGAAGGCGTTTTTGCTTATGATTTTGAAGGCAAACGTTACGATGTCGGAGAAAAGCTTGGCTTTATTTTAACGACGATTGATTTCGCCCTGCGCAATAAGGAGCTTAAGCTTCCGCTCATGACGGCACTTGAGGAAATTGTTGAGCAGCAGCAGGCTAGCCAGCTCAAAGCACTGAGGAGGGATAGCGTATGAGTGTAAATCGGCCACAATACAAATCGGAAGCCCGCACGCTGACTCTCTCGCTGCAAGCCGCAGCGAAGCGGATCATTGATGTCTTATGCTCGCTCGCGGGCATTATTTTTCTGCTTCCGGTGTTCATGCTAGTCGCTTTGCTGATTAAGATCAGCGATCCGAAGGGCACGGTTTTTTTCAAGCAGAAGCGGATTGGACATAAGGGCAATACGTTCAGCATCATCAAGTTTCGCTCTATGCTGCATGATGCCGAGCAGCGGCTGCGCGCCGACCCGGTATTGTACAAAAAATATATCGACAACAGCTACAAGCTTGATCCATCCGAAGACCCGCGCGTCACGAAAATCGGCAGCTTCCTGCGCAAAACGAGCCTGGACGAGCTCCCCCAGCTCATCAATGTGCTGAAAGGCGAGATGAGCCTGGTGGGACCACGCCCAATCGTGCGTGACGAGCTGAAGGAATATGGAGAGAAGGCGGTCCCCTTCCTATCGGTCAAGCCGGGAGTAACCGGCTATTGGCAAGTAAGCGGCCGCAGCGACGTCGGGTATCCTGAGCGCGTCGATCTTGAGCTTTTTTACGTCTATAACCAGTCCGTATGGCTGGATCTGAAAATATTGTATCGCACGGTCATTATCGTGCTGCTGCGCAAAGGCGCTTATTGAAATCAAAAAATGGCAAAAAGGATTAGCGGAGTGAAAAGGTTGGTTGGAGGAGCGGTAGCGTCCGATTTTTGCAGCTTCATTTTACCGCAAAGGCGGTTTATTCAAAAAATGAAGCTGCAACAGCGGCCGGAGACCAACCTTTTCACGCAGCTTTCCCCTATATGCCATAAGACACTACGCACGAAGAAGGAGTTGCCCTATGAGAGTGGCTATCGTTCATGAATGGCTGGTAACCTATGCAGGTTCAGAGAAGGTAGTAGAACAACTGCTGAATATTTACCCTGACGCGGACCTGTTCTGTGTAATTGATTTTCTGGAAGAAAAGGACCGCCATATGCTGAAGGGAAAAAAGCCGATTACAACTTTTATTCAGCAGCTGCCTTTTGCGAAAAAAATGTACAAAACGTATCTTCCTTTTATGCCGCTGGCGGTCGAGCAGTTTGACTTATCCGGCTATGATGTCATCATATCCAGCTCGCATGCGGTCGCGAAAGGCATTATTACGGGCCCTGATCAAATTCATATTTCCTATGTGCATACGCCGATCCGTTATGCCTGGGATTTGCAGCATCAATATTTAAGCGAGCTGGGCAAGCTGAAGCAGCTCGTATCCAAGCTGCTGCTGCACCAAATTCGCATGTGGGATGTGCGGACAGCGAACGGCGTAGATGTGTTTCTTGCGAACTCGTCCTACATCGCCCGGCGCATTCACAAAATTTATCGCCGCCAGGCACAGGTAGTGTATCCGCCGGTTGAAGTGAAGGCGTTCGGCAATCACTCCAATCAGGATCGGAAAGAGTATTATTTTACTGCCTCGCGGCTTGTGCCGTATAAGCGGATTGATCTCGTTGTCGAGGCTTTTGCCAAAATGCCGGACAAGGAGCTGATCGTCATCGGCGACGGCCCGGAGATGAAGACGCTGAAGCAGCTGGCAACGCCGAACGTCAAGCTGCTCGGCTACCAGCCGAATGCCGTGCTGCTTAAGCATATGCAGCAGGCTAAAGCTTTTATTTTCGCAGGTGAAGAGGACTTCGGCATTAGCATGGTGGAGGCTCAGGCAGCGGGAACGCCGGTTATTGCTTACGGCAAGGGCGGTGCCCAGGATATCGTCAAAGGGCTGGGCGAGAACAATCCAACCGGTTTGTTCTTTGAGAAGCAGGATGCGGAATCGGTCATTGATGCGGTACGGCAGTTTGAGCTGCTGTCCTGGATGATGACGGATGCGAACTGCCGCCAAAATGCACAGCAGTTTTCGGTGGAGGCGTTTCTGTACCACATTTCCAGCATCGTCAGCGGCAGCTTCAATGAACGGTTTAACCCGATGAAAGTGCAGGCCTAGCTCGATGCTTGCCCGTTTGCCGAACAAGCTGGCGCTTTATGCCGCGATGCTGCTGTCTCTGGGCGTTATATGCCTCGCTTCCGTACAGCATGTTTACGTGCTGCTGTTCGTTGCTGCTGGAGCGCTCGCTTATGTCGCGATTAGGAAAGACGCCATTTATTATGTCGTCATTCCTGCGCTGCTGGCCTACCAGTTGTATTTGCCGCTTGCGGTTTCGGTGACGCTGTCGAGCCTCGTGCTCGTTATACTTTTGCTGCGCTCGGCTTCGCAAGGAAAGCTGATGCATTATTTTCGCACACAGCGGCTTGTTCGTTATTATGTTGCCTTGCTTATCGCGATGGCGGTGGGCATTATTTATGCCCCGGACCGGGTGCTCGGCTTTAAGCTGATTGCTTATTCCATCATAGGTTTGCTCGCTTTGCTGGCGGGCTACTATTACCGGGCTCGCGGGCTTTCCGTTGAACAGACGCTTCGCGGCATCCAGCATGTGTATTTGCCGATTGGCCTGCTGAACATTTATTTTATTATTGTTCCTGATCAGGAGCTGCAATTTTTAAGGTCGAAAATCGCGAGCTTCCTGATCGAGCCGAATACGCTGGCGGCGTTAATTAATGTAGATATTAAAGCTAACATTTTGGACCCCTTTAAGGCGGGAACGTTGTTCGTTAATACGAATGTGGCTTCGGTTTTTTTCGGGATGATGCTTTGTATTGCACTGTCGCTGCTGCTTCGCAAGGGCGGCCTGCTGCAGCTCGGCATCTGCTTCATTTATTTAGGCGCTATGCTGGCGACGCAATCACGCGCTGGCGTTCTCGCGCTTGGCATTGTGGTGCTGGCTTATGTGTGCATCCGGTTCCGCGTGCAAAAGCTGTTCAAGCTGTCGCTGCTGATCGTCATACCGGCAGCGATCATTCCTTTTGTCGTGACGGGCGATATTATTACGAATTTGACGAGCAGGCTGAATGCCGATGCGATCGAAGGCGATCCCCGGGCTTATATTTGGAAGTTCACCTTCCAAAACTTTGCCGAGCATCCGCTGCTGGGCCTTGGCTATGGCGGCTGGGAGCGGATTTTTCCATTTTACGCAGCGACGGTCGGCTTTAGCAGCAAGTATCCGCCGCATAACTTGTTTGTCATTATGTGGACATGGAGCGGCCTGTTTGGACTGATTGCCCTCATTTTGCTGCTGTTTGGCATTTTATGGCGCGGCATTTGCCTTTATTATCGTACAGGCTCGGCACTCGATAGCTGTGTAATAGGAGCAGCGTTATTCGTTATCGTGCAAGGAATGTTTGATAACTTTTTCCTGCATGATCTGCGGGTCGCTTCTGTGTTCTTCTTTCTTGCGGGGCTTATCTTGTACGAGCAGCGCGAGAATAGCGAGGAAGAGCGAAGCAGCAACGATAGCAGAAGCCAGAGCGAAAATCTGGCGGGCAGCGGCGATGGGCAAGTGATTCAGGAGCGGGCTTTGATGCCGCAGACGGCAGAAGTTGGAGGAAAATGATGAGGATTGGCGTACTGAGAAATACCTTTTTGCCTGCATCGGAAACGTTTATTTATGAGCAGTTGAATCAATATCGGAATGTGCAGGTGGAGGTCATTACCCGGGAGGTCGCGAATCGCGATAAATTCCCTAATCAATGGAGCATCAACACCATTGTTGGCGCGGCAGGATCATCGCTTCAGAAGAAGCTGACGAAGCTGCTTTACACGCTGACCGTTACCTCCACGCGCCATATTAACCGAATCGTTGAGCAGCGCGAGATTGAGCTTGTGCATGCCCACTTCGGGGTAGATGCGGTCTATGCGGTTCCCGTCTGCAAGGAGCGCGGCATTCCGCTGTTCGCTACGTTTCACGGGTACGATATTACACGGCTGCCGAAGCTGATGCCTGGGCCGCTTTCCTGGCTCGTCTACTATATGAAGTTTAAGCGGCTTGTACGGGACACAACGTTGTTCCTTGCCGTTTCAAACCATATTAAGCAGAAGCTGATGGCGCATGGCGTACCTGAGCAAAAAATCAAAATCCATTATATCGGCATCGATTTGGCTAAAGTTTTTTATCGGGAAGCACCGGATCGTGACACGATTACGATTATGACCGTTGGCCGGCTGACCGAGAAGAAGGGCATCGCTTATTTAATTGAAGCGTTCCACCGATTGGCAGCCCGGCGCGAGCATGTGCGCCTCGTCATTGCCGGAGACGGGCCGCTGAGGCAGGCACTGACTGAGCTTGCTGCATCGGGAGCCGGGAGCGGGCGAATTACGTTCCTCGGCAGCATTCCCCACCATGAGGTGCTGAAGCGGCTCAGCGATTCGGATATTTTCTGCTTGCCAAGCGTAACAGCGAAGGATGGCGATCAGGAAGGGCTCGGCATGGTCATTTTGGAAGCTTCCGGAACGGGACTTCCCGTTGTTGCCACCAGCAGCGGCGGCATTAAGGACGCAGTGCAAAATGGCAAAACCGGCTATTTGGTAGAGGAGCGCAGCGCCGCCCAGCTGGAAGAAAAGCTCGATATGCTCGTAACCAGCCAGCCGCTGCGCGCAGCCATTGGACAAAATGGCCGCGCCTTTGTTGAGCAGCAGTTCGATCTGCGCTTGCAGACGGAGAAGCTGGAGCAGCTCTATAAACAATATATTGGAGAGAAGCAGCATGTCTAAGCCATTTATTATTGTGTCAACCGCCGATTGGGATAACCCCTTCTGGACGAATAAGCAGCATATTGCCGACAGGCTCGCGGGCCGCGGACATCAGGTGCTGTATCTGAATTCGCTTGGCCTTCGCAAGCCGTCAAGCAATGGCAAGGATATTAAGCGCATTATAAAGCGGCTCAGTCAATTTTTTAGCGGGCTGCAGCACAAAAAAACAAATCTATGGGTATGGTCGCCAGTCGTCATCCCTTATCAGCGGTTCAGCTTCGTTCGGAAGCTGAACTTTTTTATTGTCCGGCAGTATGTGAAGCATTTCGCCCGGAAGCTTGGGATGGAGGATTACGTGCTGTGGACATACAATCCGCTGACGCAGCCGCTGCTGAATATGAGCGAGCAGCTGTCGGTTTACCACTGCGTAGACGAAATTTCCGCGCAGCCCGGCATGCCCGAGCAAATTATTAAGGAGCAGGAAGCGCGGCTGGTGGAGGATGTCGATGTTGTTTTTGCTACGGCACCCAATCTGTATGAGACGCGCAAGGCGATCAACGAAAGCACTTATTACAGCCCGAATGTAGCGGAATTCAATCATTTTAACAAGGCGTTGTCGCCAGACACGGCCATTCCTGCGGAGCTTTTGCGGATGAAGGGTCCCAAGGTCGGCTTCATTGGTGCTATAAGCGGCTACAAGCTGGATTTGGCATTAATCGAAACGGTCGCGTCCCGCAACCCTCATGTGCATTTTGTGTTCATTGGACAGGTGGGAGAGGGCGACCCATGGACCGATGCAGATCGGCTTGGCCAGACGCCGAACATTCATTTGATCGGGCCGAAGCCGTATAGCGAGCTGCCGGGTTATTTGAAAGGCTTCGATGCCTGCCTGCTGCCTAACGTCATTAACGAATACACGACGAATATGTTTCCGATGAAATTTTTTGAATATTTATCAGCAGGCAAGCCGGTTGTCATGACGCCGCTGCCAGCGGTCAGGGATTACTATTCCTACTGCTATGTTGCCGCAGATGCTGATGCCTTCGACAAACAGCTGGGGCTGGCGTTGAATGAGGGGCTGCTAGACAATTACGAGCAGTTAATCCTGGATCGTGTTGCCGAAGCGAAAAAGCATGACTGGGAGTCGCGTATTGATACGATGCTCGCCGTCGTGGATGCGCATATCAAAGGCGCAGGCGCACCTGAGGCGCTGCGGGCAGCGAACTTGCCAGGAGCAGCGGCGCTGGACGCAGCCGTTTCACCAAGAAGCAGCAAAACTAGTAAAGCCGCTCGAAGCGTGGGCAGCAAAGCTTAGTATCGATAAAGACGAAGATAGAGGAGTGGAGGAGCTTGTTCGAACATATTGTGCACGAAGCTAATGTTCCGCTAAGCCGCATTACGACGATGAGCGTGGGCGGCCCTTGCCGTTATTACGTCATTCCGAAAAGCGTGGAGGACATTCGTTTTGTAACGGCGATTTGCGAGCGTTTCGGCTGGAAGCTGCTCATTATCGGCAATGGCTCGAATGTGCTTGTGGGTGACGAGGGCTTTGACGGTGTCGTCATGCATGTCGGCAAAGGCATGAAGGAATATGGCCTTCAAGGCGGCGAGCTGTATGCGGAAGCGGGCGTAGCGCTGCCAAGGCTGGCGTATTCCATGGCGAATGAAGGCATCGCCGGATTCGATTTTATGGCAGGCATTCCCGGCAGCGTAGGCGGGGGGCTCGTTATGAATGCTGGCTGCATCGGCAAGGAAATCGGCGATGTCGTCAGCAGCGTCACGCATGTCAGCGACACGGGCGAGGTGATTACGAGCAGCGCCGAGGAGCTGCAGTTTTCCTTCCGCCGGAGCTGGTTTCTGGATCGGCGCCACATTATTGTGAGCGCGCGTTTCCGGGCTGAAGCGGCAAGCGATCCCGCGCAGGTGATGGAAGCGACGAAGCGGGCGGCGGACATCCGCAAGGGCAAGTTCCCCATCAATGTCAAAACAGTGGGCAGCACCTTCAAAAGCCCTCCCGAAGGCCCGCATCCCGGCAGACTGATCGAAGAGGTCGGACTGAAGGGCTTTGTTATTGGCGGCGCACAGATTAGTACGGTGCACGCGAACTGGATCATTAATCAAGGCAGTGCCACAGCCAGCGACGTAAAGCGGCTCATTGAGCTGATGCAAACGACAGTAGCCAAGCAACTCGGCATCCTTATGGAGCCAGAAGTGCTGTTCGTATAAATAAAAAACAAAAGGGTGAGGAAAAAGGCGAGCGGAGTGAAAAGGCTGGTTGGAGAAGTGGAACGTCCGATTTTTGCAGCATGATTTATACCGCTAGAGCGGTTGATCCAATAAATGAAGTTGCAACAGCGGTCGGAAACTAGCCTTTTCGCGCAGCGATGTTCCTGTTTCTGCCCCCTTTAAAAAGGGAGAGAAAGCATATGGTACAAGCTCATTCAAGAGTGCTCGGCACAAAAAGGATTTCGGAGCCTTATTTATTAATTGAGGGAGGTTATCCCCTTTCAGGTGAAGTGTCGCTTCCCGGTGCCAAAAACTCGGCGCTGCCCGCTATTGTGGCTGCCTGCCTCTCCGATGAGGAGGTCGTGCTGCATAATGTGCCGCTTGAGCTGAATGACGTAGCGAAGCTCATCAAGCTGTTGAACGACTCCGGCGCAAACGTCGAGATTAAAGGCGACGAGCTTCACTGCAAGGGCAGCGCGTGGATGGGCGGCACGCTGAATGCGGAGCTGGCGGGCAAAATCCGCCACTCCCTGCTGCTGCTTGGAGCGGCAGCGCACTGGCGCAGCTCGCTATTCCTGCCGCTGCCGGGCGGCTGCAACATTGGCAGCCGCAAGCATGACATGCACGTAAGCGCGCTGCAGGAGCTTGGCTTTGCGATGGAGGAGAGCGAGCTCGGGCTTCACTTGCGCGAAAGCCAGCCGAAGGAGCGGACGGTCATTACGTTCCCGTATCCAACCTTTGGCGGCACGCTGAACGTTCTATTCGCTTCCGTTCGTTCGAATGCGGTTGTTGAGCTGCATAACGCGGCCCGCAATCCTGAGGTGCTGGACGTCATCAAGCTGCTGAACGATATGGGGGCAAATATTGAATGGCTGTCTTCGAACAGCCTGCAAATTACAGGCGTAGCGCGTCTTCACCGTGCAGACTTTACGGTAATGAGCGACCGCATTATCGCCTCGACGATTATTTCAGCGGTCGGTGCGACGAAAGGCTCGGCAACGATTCGCAATGCAACGACCCGCATTCTGGAGTCCGAAGTAGCCGTATGGCGGCAGGCGGGCCTGAAAATAGAAGAAATCGACAATGGCATTTATGTGGAATGGAATCGTCCACTGGAAGCGGTGAACGTCACGACGGCTGCTTATCCGGGCTTCCATACCGATATTCAACCGCTGCATACCGTATTGATGATGAATGCAAGTGGAACGAGCGAGCTGAAGGAGACGATTCTCGACGGACGCTTCTCCTACTGCTACGAGCTGAACAAGCTGGGCGCAAACATCGAGGTGAAGGATGGCGGCTTCCTTTGCGTCAATGGGGCAGCGGGACAGACAGCTGTCATTCATGGCGTAGATGAGCTGTATGGCACCGATCTGGTTGCCACCGATATTCGCGGCGGAGCGGCGGTTGCGGTTGCTGCGCTGGCGGCTGTTGGGACAAGCCGGATTACGAATTTGTACCAGCTGGAGCGGGGCTACGGCAACTTCACTGAAATTTTCACAGCGCTGGGCGCGCAGATCATGAAGGTGAACCACTAGCATGCTGTTTCAGATTTTAACAACGATCGGCACCCGGCTGCTTGTATTATTCGGAGCTTTTATCGTTTCGGTACTGACAGCCAGACTGCTGGGTCCTGAAGGCAAGGGGATGATAACGGCCATACTCGTCATCCCTACGCTCGTTGTGACGATCGCCGATCTTGGCATCCGGCAGGCGGCTGCTTATCTCATCGGTAAAAAATTATTTAACTATAACGATATTGTATCGACCTTATTATTCATGTGGTTAATCTCATCCTCCCTCAGCGTGGCTGTCGTGATGGGCATTTTGCTGCTCCAGTATGGAGGAGAGTACAGCTGGGAGCTGCTTGTCATTTGTACACTGACCGTGCCCGTCAATCTAGCGATTCAATATTTACGCGGCATTATGCAGGGCAAAGGCAATATTGGCAGCATTAATAAGGTGGAAATTATTAAGACGGCACTTAATTTCATCATTTTGCTTATTCTCGTCTGGGCGCTTGGCATGGGCGTTCTCGGAGCGGCGCTGACACAGCTGCTGATGGCGGCGTTCACGCTAGGCTACTCTATGAAACTGCTGCTTGGCGAAGTGAAATTCAAGTTCAAATATATTCACCCCATTCCGCAGCAGATGATGCGGCAGGGCTTTTCCTTTGCGCTTGCGCTGTTCATTATTCAGCTTAATTACCGGGTGGACGTCATTATTTTGGAGCGGTTCACGAATGTCATCGAGGTCGGCATCTATTCGGTTGGCACGAATCTCGCCGAGCTGATCTGGCAGCTGCCAGCTGCCATTGGGCTCATTTTATTTTCACGCAGCGCAAGCTCAAGCAGCAGTCAGGCGGCGGTCGAACGGACAGCGAAGCTGATACGCGTCATTATGCCTGTGCTTCTCGTATTCGGCGTCTTCTTCTGGTTCATGTCGCCGCTATTTATTCGTCTGCTATATGGAGCAGATTTTGCCGAATCGGGACAGGTTATCCGCTACTTGCTGCCGGGCATCATCGCGATGGTGCTGTTCAAGCTGATCCATTCCGACCTGTCGGGCAGAGGCGCGCCGCTGTTCTCGCTGCGGGTATCGGTTATTGCGCTCATTATGAATGTCGTGCTCAATTTCATTCTCGTTCCCAAATACGGCGCGGTAGGGGCATCGATTTCGTCCAGCATTAGCTACATGTATGCGGGCGTTGCTTTTATTATTTTTTACGCACGGCGTGAATCCATTAGCTTGTCCAGGCTTTTAATTTTGAACAAAGAGGACTGGGCGCAAATCAAAAGTAAAATCGGCTCGATCGGCCTTCGTTTCATGAAGCTGCGAAGCCGCTAAAGGGCCCGAAATAACGGAGGTGAGGACATGCTGGTATCGATCATCACGGTGTATTACAACCGGGTCAATCAAGTGAAGGAGTCGATTCAAAGCCTGCTTGACCAAACGTATGCGAATACGGAAATAATTTTGGTCGATGACGGTTCGACGGACGGCACGCTGCAGGCGCTGGAAGCTTTTCAAGATCCGCGCATTCGGCTGATCAGCCACAGCAATCGCGGCTTCACCCGTTCGGTCATTGAAGCGGTGAAGCAGAGCAGGGGAGAGGTTGTAGCCATTCACGGCTCCGGCGATATTTCGTTCCCGCAGCGTATTGAGGAGCAGGTAAAGGTGCTTCAAAGCAGGCCAGATGTCGGCGTCGTAGGCTGTATCGTCGAGAACGTCAACAAGGTGACGAATACAACGACGATCTATAACAAGTACAAGCAGGGCATTAAGGGCATCGATCAGCTGCTGCAAAATAACTTCTACACCCACGGCGAGGTTATGTTCCGCCGCGATGCTTACGAGCAGGCGGGCGGCTACCGCGAGCTGTTCAAGTTCACGCAGGATTACGATTTATGGCTGCGGATGGGGCTCGTCACGGAGTTTGCGCTTGTCGAGAAGCTGCTGTATCGCAGATACACATTGCCTGACGGCGTAAGCGGCTCCGTTGAAAAAATGATGGTGCAGCAATATCTTGCTGAACTGGGCAGACAGTGCGCCGAGCTTCGTATTCGCGAAGGGCGCGACCTGATTGACCGCTACGGCGTGCACGCCCTATTTTTTCTGAAAAGATCGAAGCGCCTGGCGCTCAAGCTGTTTAATCTCGGCGTTTCCGCCATTGTGAATGAGCGGGACATGGATAAAGCGAAGCGGCTCGTGCAGCTCAGCCTCGAACAAAATTGGACGGCAAGAGGCAGCGTGCTATCGGGGCTGCTAGCTGTGCTGACCCGTTTCGAGGGCGGCAAAAAAGCGATGCTGTCGATGCTGCTGTTGCTGCGTCAGGTGAAGAAAAAGGTAGAGAAAGCGGCGTAAAGCAAGTGCCGCTATATTCTTGAGGTTTTAGAAGCGTGGTGAAAAAGCGGAGCGGAATGAAAAGCTTGGACTGGAGAAGCGACAGCGCTCGCTTTTACCCTTGAATTTCCGCCTATATAGGCGATTCAAAGAAATTCAAGGGTAATGGCGATCGGAAGCCAAGCTTTTCAAAATATAAGAAAGTATAAGTATTCTCTTTATACTTGGCTTATATTTCACCGCGAAACGTTAGCATTACCGCCAGAGGACGGCAAAGTCGTTTACGCTTGTGCAGCGCAGCTTTTCTTTCACCACAGTTTCAATTGCAAAAGGAGGAGCAAAACCAATGAAGCTGATTCTTTTATCCGGCGGTTCAGGTAAACGGCTGTGGCCGCTATCTAATGATGCAAGGTCGAAGCAATTTTTGCGTATTTTGGATGGGCCCGGCGGGCTAAAGGAATCGATGGTCGAGCGGGTATGGCGCCAGCTGGGCGAGACGGGCCTGCAAAGCTCATCCTATATCGCCGCAGGCAAGGCGCAGGAGGAAATGATTCGGGTGCATGCCGGCTTGTCGGTGCCGCTCATTATTGAACCAGAGCGGCGGGATACGTTCCCGGCTATCGCTTTATCGGCGGTTTATTTGTACTCCGTTGCCGGAGTCAGCCTGGATGAGGTCGTGACGATTCTCCCGGTTGACCCCTATGTGGAGGATGCCTTCTTCCATAAAATAAGCGAGCTTGAGCAGGTCATTCGCGATTCTGGCTGCGATATGGCGCTGATGGGCGTCAAACCGACCTTCCCATCGGAAAAATACGGCTACATCGTGCCGGAGACTGACGAGCCTAAGCTGATTATTAATGCGGCAGGCGACGTCACGGAAGCGGAAGTGAATGACGCAGAAACAGGCAATGCCCGCTCGTACAGGCTTGTTCGGCACTTCACTGAAAAGCCGCGCGAGGATGCGGCATCCGAGCTAATGCAGCGCGGAGCGCTTTGGAACTGTGGCGTGTTCGCCTTCAAGCTCGGCTATTTGATTAATCTGCTCATCGAGAAGCGGATTCCAATTCAATACGACGAGCTCGTCAATCAATACAGCACGCTGGTGAAAACAAGCTTCGATTACGAGGTCGTTGAGCGGGCCAAGCAGGTTGCTGTGCTTCCTTTTGACGGCTGCTGGAAAGACCTTGGCACCTGGAACACGCTGACAGAAGAAATGGGAACGTCGGAGCTTGGCGAGCATATTACGACAGAGCTTGCAACGGATACGCATGTCATTAACGAGCTGGGTATTCCGATTACGATTCTGGGCATCAAAAATGCTATCGTCGCTGCTAGCCCCGACGGCATTCTCGTTTCCGACAAAGCGTCCAGCCCGCGCATTAAAGAAGTGCTGAAAAATAGCGATAAGCGCCCGATGTACGAGGAACGCAGATGGGGCTACTACATCGTGCTTGATTATTTGAAATATCCGGACGGCAGCGAGGTCATGACGAAGCGCGTCTGCCTCGATAGAGGGAAAAACTTCAGCTATCACTATCATAACAATCGCTGCGAGGTGTGGACGATTTTGTCCGGTGAAGGCGAAATGATGCTCGATGACCAGCTGCGGACCGTAAAGGCTGGCGACATTATTAACATCCCTCTAGGCAGCAGACACTGCCTGCTTGCCCTTACACCGATGGAAATGATCGAGGTTATGAGAGGAACGCAGCTTGTAGAAGAGGAGAGCGTCAGGCTGGAAGCGGATTGGAATGACATTATGCAATATTGCATGATTTGAAGGAGCTAACAGGATGAGGAATGCTATTGCAGAGCAGCTGGATTATGCGATTGATCGGAGATACGAGCGCTGGAGGGAAGCAGAACTGCCCTTTTACCTTCGAAAAGAGCTCGGAGAGCTTGGAGCAGGCGATTTGACCGACCGCTTCTACAAGCATCTTCACCTTGGGCCGGAAGGCGTGCGGGAGAAGGTAGGCGCAGGAACGAACCGGATGAACATCTACACGGTGCGCCGCATCGCGCTGGCGCTTGCTGGGGAAATTCGCAGCGGCGGCGAGGAGGCGAAGCAGCGCGGTGTTGCGATTGCTTTTGACAGCCGAATTTTATCGCGGGTGTTCGCGGAACAGGCAGCGCTCGTGCTGGCCAAAAACCGCGTGAAGGTTTATCTTTTCGAGCAGGCCCGGCCTACGCCGGAGCTCTCCTTCGCTGTCCGTTTTCTGCAAGCGGCAGCCGGGCTGATGATTACAGCCGGCCATTATCCTTATGATTACAACGGCGTCAAGCTGTTCAGCTCAGATGGCGCTGTCATGGCGCCGGAATACAATCAACTCGTAGCAAGGCGCATGGAGGGCATTGAGGAGGAGGTTGCCATTCCGCTGATGGATGCGGAGGAGGCGGTGCGGCAAAGGCTGCTTGTACTTGTCGGTACAGAGGTGGACAAGGCTTACCACAGCAAGCTAGCGGACATTATCGTTCGCCCGACAGCCTTTCGAGCTGGGCGCTCGCGGCTGCGCGTTATATATACGCCGCTGCATGGCAGCGGAGGGCAGACGCTGCTGGAGCTGCTGAAGCAAATGGGCTATCGCGATGTGGAAAGCGTGCCGGAGCAGTCCCAGCCAGACCCGCTTTTTCCGACCATTGATGAACCAGACCCTAACAATTCCAATTCTTACGGGCGGGCGCTGCTGCTCGCCGAGCGGAAGCAGACGGATCTGATTATGGCGACCGATCCCGAATCGCAGCAGCTTGGTGCAATGGCTCGGTACAAAAGCCGGGAGTTCCGCTTGCTGTCCGCGAACCAGCTAGGCAGCTTGCTGCTTGAATATCTTTGCGCGCAGAAGCGTGCCAATGAGCCGGTTTACCCAGCAGCCTTCTACAAGTCGCTGCTGACGACGGAGCTTAGCACAGCGATAGCAAGACGCTACGGTCTTCACATCGTAGAGACGCCGCCGGGCTTCCGCCATATTGCCGCTCGCATAGCGGAGGAGGAGCAGCTTGGGGCGAGAAAATATTTTTTCGCCTTTGATGAGACGGGCGGCTGCTTGCCGCAGGCGTTCGTCAGAGATAAGGATGCCATGCAGACGCTGCTGCTCACAACAGAGATGGCGGCTTTTTATAAAAGCCGCGGCCTGACACTATGGGATCAGCTGCACAAGCTTTATGAGGCATATGGCTTTTATTTGGAGGATCAGGTCAGCCTGTCCTTTCCCGGCCTTGAAGGCTCGCAGCGGCTGCGCAATGTGATGCGCAAGCTGCGGGGCGAAGTGCCGGAGAAGCTTTCCTCGCTGCGGATTCGCAGCATTTACGATTCCGAGGAGCACGGCGTGCGAGCGCTCGGCTTCAGCAAGGAAGCTGCGAATCAGGAGCTGGGGGCGAATGTGATCAAATATGTTTTCGAGGATGGAGCTTGGTGCGCGCTTCAGCCTACCGGGGCAGGCACGTCGCTGCGGCTTTACTACGGAGCGAAGGATTGGAGCGAGGTGCGCTGCAGGCGCAGGCTGGCAGCTATTCGTACGGCGCTGCTCTACGATGTGGAGACCATTTTATAATAGAAAATTTCAAAATAAATGATAGGAGCTGGAGCTTGATGAACGTAACAGTGATAGGAACGGGATATGTAGGATTGGTATCGGGCGTATGTTATGCGGAGAAAGGCAATCATGTCATCTGTGTCGATAAGGATGTAAGCAAAATTGAGCGCCTGCGCAGCGGTGAAATTCCCATTTATGAGCCAGGGCTCAAAGAGCTGGCCGATAGCAATACGGCGGCAGGACGCCTCTCCTTCACCGATGATTTGACCGAAGCGATGGCTCTGGCGGATGTTGTCATTATTGCGGTAGGCACGCCGCCGCTGCCGAATGGCGAAGCGGATATGCGATTTGTCGAGCTGGTAGCACGTGAAATCGGCTACGCGCTTAACGGCTATAAGGTTGTTGTTGTGAAAAGCACAGTGCCGGTCGGCACGAACGAACGCGTTCGCGGCATTGTGGCAGCGATCAGCGATTACCCGTTCGATATCGCCTCCGTTCCTGAGTTTCTGCGCGAAGGCTCGGCAGTCAAGGATACTTTAAATCCAGACCGCATCGTTATCGGCTCGGAGAGCACGCGTGCAGCAGAGGTACTGACAAGCCTGCACAAGCCGTTTACCGACCAGCTCATTATGACGGATATCCGCAGCGCCGAGATGATCAAATACGCCTCCAATGCGTTTCTAGCTACGAAAATATCGTTCATCAATGAAATTGCCAACATTTGCGAAAAAGTAGGCGCGGACGTGACGGAGGTTGCCCACGGCATGGGGCTCGACCGCCGGATAGGTTCCTCCTTCCTGCGCGCTGGCATTGGCTATGGCGGCTCCTGCTTTCCGAAAGATACGAAGGCATTAATTCAAATTGCCGGCAATGTGGAATACGACTTCAAGCTGCTCAAGTCGGTCGTAGAGGTCAATCAGCATCAGCGCTACGGCGTCATCGACAAGCTCAAGCGGGCGCTAGGCAGCATGCATGGCAGACGCGTTGCGATTTGGGGCCTTGCGTTTAAGCCGGAAACCGATGATGTAAGAGAAGCGCCTGCGATTGAAATTATTGAATCGCTGCTTGCGCTTGGCGCAATTCCACGGGTAACGGACCCCATTGCGGTCGAAAATTTCCGTTCGCTGCTGAACCACCCTTCTATTGAATGGTGCGATTCCGCGCTTGATGCGGCGAAGCATTGCGACGCTGTCTGCCTGCTCACGGAGTGGGAGGACTACACGAAGCTCAATCTCAAGGAAGTGGAGCGCGTCATGGCGAGCCCCATTCTCATTGACGGCCGCAATGCGATCAGCAAAGAACAGCTGGAAGGCACGCTGTTCGCCTACTATCCGGTGGGCAGACCTATGATGAACATCGAAGACATTGCGATACATGAATTGATTTAGGCAGCTAAGAAAAAAATGCTAGAAGGATTTTTGAAAAGGCAAGCGGAGTGGGAGGTTTGAGTTGGAGAAGCGGGAGCGTTCGTATTTGCCCCATGATTTTGACCGCTTAAGCGGATTAATTCAAGGAAATCAGGGGGCAATAACGATCGGAAACCAAGCCTTCCACGCAGTGCAGTTCCTTTTCAACAGCCTTCTACATCGATTTTCCATTTTCGAAAGAAGAGGTGAGGACGTAATGAGGTTTACGAAAAAAATCGTCTCCGCTGCCCTGGCGGCAGCTGTTGCGGGTACGGCGCTGTCCGGATTGCCGCTCAGCGAGCGGGGCTTGCTGGAGAAGCTCGGCATTGTTCAGACGGCGCATGCGGGTGCAGCCGAATCCTTTTACAGCAGTGAGTTTGTTAAACGCCTGCTGGAGCTGCATCAATATTTGCAAATGGGCGATCCGGCTGACGTACAGGAGGTCAGAGACCTGCGGGACGAAATTGCAACGCTCAGCTTTGAAGCCAATGGCCAATTGATTGCTCCAATATGGAATAAGCTAGCTGGCAAAATAGACCCTTCTGTTCAGCAGCCGCTTTTCGACTTTATGGTAGCGGCGGGAAGCCTGCAATATGATCCTTCTTTTGATAATTTAGAGGCGATTCGCAAAAACCCGGCCTATAGCGGCGCTTTGCAGGCAGTAGCAGCACTTGCGAGGCAAAATCATCTCACGGTGGATGACGCCATGCAGTTTATGAATGCGCTGGAGCAAAAAACGACGTCGCTAGTTTCGGAGAAAAGCAATACCGAGCTGCTGCTTCTAATGGCGAGCGAAAGTGAGCAGACGAAGCTGCTTGGCGATGCGCTGGAAACGGTTCTTTCCGATACCTCGACCTACAAAGTGAGTGCTGTATTAGCCAAGCTGGACATTACGAAAAAAGACATGGTAGATACCGTCACCAATTTCCGCAACCAGCTTAAGAAGGAGGTTCCAGCCATCCGCTCCATGATGATTGCTTATATGCGATCGGGTGCGAAGGAGACGGTGGACATCGACCATGAGGGCCGCAAGCATACGTACAAGCTTTCGATTTTTGGTCGTGAGGTTCCCAAAGAATTGCTGGTCTGGTCCAAAACGTCAGGCAGCAAAGATGTAAAAGTTGCGCAGTCGGGCGTAGTAACGATACCGGGCTCGGTCGTTTCGGCGAAAGCGACGCTGCGGGCAAGCCTGCTCGGCAAAGTGCTTTTCGAGAAGGAAGTGACGCTCGGCAAGGAGGAGCCTGAAGTACCAGAGGACGACCTTCTAGCCGAATACCACAAGGAAATGAATACGATCATTTCGCAGTGGTCGCAGTCGTCGTCCGAGCAGAAGCAAGTGCTGCTAGGCCAGGCGGTAGAACTGCTGCAGACGACCTGGAAGCAGGAAAATACATTCGACGTTACACCGTATGTGACGGTCGATAAGGGCTATATCATTTTCAAGCCGCCGGTTGAAGCGATGCAAAACTATTTGACTCGGCGCGAAGCGGTATGGAAGGTGCTCGGCGAAAGCTTCGCCAAGCTGGGAACGGGCAGCAGCATTGACCAGTATATTGTGAATATGCCTTATTTCAATTTTAGCGAATATTTGAGCGGCTCGACATTGACAGCGGGAGCCCAGGAGGGGATTTTGCCTGCTGAAACGCCCAGTCTTGTAAATCCGGACGTCGGTCAGGCAGTTGCCGAGGCTGCGACAGATGCTGTAACAGAAGCGGTGCTGGAGGATACGCTTGAAACGGAGGTTTCGATTGTTTATCCGGTAGATCAAGCGGCCGCAATCGTAAATCCTGCCCCCTCATCCTTTCAAGATCTGGACAGCGTATATGCATGGGCAGGCAAGGAAATTGAAGCGATAGCAGCCAAAGGCATTATTGACGGTGTGGAGGATTTGCATTTTGATCCAAACAAAATGGTGACGCGGGCGGAGTTTGCCAAAATGCTCATTCGGTCGCTGGATTTGAAAAATGCATCGTCAGACAGCACGTTCAAAGACGTGCCAGCCAGCCAATGGTATGCGCCATATGTGAGCGCAGCTGTGAAGAACGGCCTTGTACAAGGCCGAAGCGGCAATCGCTTCGAGCCGGAGGCAACCATTACGCATGCTGAAATGGCAACGATGATTGCAAGGGCGGCGAAGCTATCGAAGGGATTAGAAGTGCCATCCGACGTAAAAGCCGCACTTGCCGATATGAAAGATGCGGACAACCTGCATCCATCGTTGAAGGCGGGCGTTGCCTTCGCGGCAGCGAACAGCCTGCTTCCACTGGAGCAGGGCAGCTTTCCGGTCAATGCCAATACGACACGCGCCGAAGCAGCGGTCATGCTGTATCGTTTGATTAATCTATAGCTCAAGCTATAGCCCAAGTTTTAACCTGCAGCATAATGGCCCAAATGCCGGATAAAGGTGATAACACCTTTGTCCGGCTCTTTTCGCGTAAGAAAGGATGGATACAGGATGAAAAAACGCATTTGGAAGACGATTTTAATAACCGCTGCAACGATCGCTGTTCTGCTTATCGGTACGGTCGGTTTCTTCTATTGGAAAATCAGCTCGATCAGCTTGGAGGATATCCAGCAGCGGCGTGCCGCTTTAGTGGCTGAGCAGGATGGCACGGCACCAGCCTCTGGCGGGGCGGCCAATCAGGCGGAGCTGCCGTCCTCACTCGATAGTGCGGTTGGCAAAGCGGAGCAAATCGCAGGCAAGACTATCAAATCCGATGACGCGCTGGACGTTGCTGCTATTTTGCTGAACTCCGGGCTTTCATTCCGCGAAATGTATATTTTGCTAGGGCAATCGGATGAGGAGCTGACGACGGAGGAAAAGCAGGCCATACGCGATTTGCTGCTGGCTAAGCTGACGACGGAGGAAATTGACGCCCTGCGTTCCATTACGAAGCAATATGGTAAATATTTGGCGATCGTGGACACGAACTATCCGATAGAAGCGGTTGGCGAAAAGGACGATGCGAAGCGCAAGGCGATTTTGGAAAAAGCGAAGCAGGCCAAGGAGGAAGAAGAGGGCAAGCAAGCTGCGGAGGCGAACGGTCAAGAGACGGCTTCCTCCCAGGCAAGCTCGGCTGGCAAGACGGACGGAACTGCAATAACGGATGAGCCAGGCAAGCCGTCAGGCGGGAAAGCAAGTACGGCTACGGACAACAAGACAGCCAGCCAGACGAAGGATACTCAAAGCAAGACCAAATCTCTCAACAGCAAATATGAGTCACAGCTTTCGGCATTAAAAGGAAAATGCGTCAGCAATGCCAATCAGCTAATGACACAGGTTGTTGCGGCAATAAACAAAAGCTCGGAACTGGATGAAAAGGCGTTGCAAGGGGAGCTGCTGGGGAAAATTGCTGCTGCAGAGGCTTCTTGCGATAAACAATACCAAGCATTAATTAACAAGGCTGAAACAGAATATAAGGAAGCTGGTATAGCCTTTGCTAAAAAATCAACGTGGACGCAGGAATATCAATCCATTAAAGCGGAAATTCGCAGCAGCGCCATCAACAAACTGAACGCTGTTCAAGCAAGCGGATAAGGGTCACCGACTAGGAAGGATTTTGTGAAGGGTCGCCGGATGAAGTGCGGTCGCGCACAACGCGTTCAAGCAGCATCCGGACAAGCTCTAAATCCTCCTGCTCCAGCGGAACGCCGTCCCAATGAAGCTGCTCATGATTGAAAAACTCCTTGGCGTTGTTGCTCGGTTCCTGTTGATCAGGATAGTCCGTTAATCCTAGCAAATAATCGGATGTCGTATTCAATTTCTTCGCAATGCTTTGAATGGTCTCCAAAGTAGGCTGCCGATAGCCGGATTCATAGCCTGCATAGGTACTTTTAGCCACGCCTACGGTATCCGCTAGTTGCTGCATGGAGTACTTTCTTTTTTTTCTGAGTTGTTTAAGGCGTTTAGCAAACATGAGGACCTCCTATTAACCTTCGGTAACTACAAACATTTTACAGATATTAAAAACCAATTACAACCGATGCCAGCACGGCCGAAAGGCGTAAAATGCTAGATTTTTCAACGGCTGATCATTTAGGCCTATGTCTAGATTAACAACCTCAGAGCAGCAACACAAGTCTTGTAATTTGAACAATTTCTTGAATAAATATATTTTTTGAGCATAGTGAAAAATAAAGTATATATTATTACAAATTATGACACGATATTCGATTTTCGACATGGCTTTTTGTCGCTAATGGTCGTTTAATGCTTGCGAAAAAAATAGCCTGAAAAACCAAACAACCTGACATTATGCCTTCTGGCGTCAGGTTGTTTAGTTATTCTACATTTATTTATTCAAAAAATATTGGTGAAAAAAATTATGCTCGTCTTCTTCGTCCAGCCAAGATCAGGCTAAGAATGAACACCAATACGACTGCGCCAATTAACGCTGGAATGAAATAGAAGCCGCCGATGACCGGACCAAGCTCGCCGAAGATCAAGCCTCCGAGCCATGCGCCGATAAAACCTGCAATAATATTTCCAATGATGCCTCCGGGAACATCACGCCCAACGATCATTCCTGCGAGCCAACCGATAATGCCTCCTATAATTAACGTCCATAAAAAACCCATATTGATCACTGCCTTTCTCTTTGTGTTTTTGCTGTTCACCGATGTGTAGCTTGTGTCAGCTGTTGTAGTGTCTCATGTTATCTATGTAACCATAATTACGCGTCGCTAATCACAAATCATACAGGAAGGTTTTGGTTACTCTAATCAGTGCCTAGTCTATTGACATGAAACCAAAAGGTTTCGTATAATCCAAAAGGAAACCAAAAGGTTTCGCATGTGCAGGCATGACTTGAAGGAGGAAGCGGGATGGCGGATGAAGGACTGCTGAAAAAGCTGCGTTATAAAGAGGGACAGGCTGCGAAGGTATGGAATGCCCCGGAGGGCTATGCGCCTGGGATCGCTGAAGATACGAGTGGTGCAGGCCCATATGGCTTCGCCCAGCTTTTTGTTCATCATGCAGCGCAGGTGAGGGAACAGCTGCCGATCGTATTGCCGCAGCTTGAAGAAGACGCGGTATTCTGGATCACGTATCCTAAGCAAAGCGCGAAGGCTGGGGCAGATATTAACCGCGACAGCTTGGCGGCGCTAGTCATGGAGCTTACACCGTATAGACCTGTGAGCAATGCCGCTGTGGACGAGGTGTGGTCAGCGCTGCGATTTCGCCATACGGACAAAGTAAAGAAGAAATAACTGCTGACGGCATAACTGGCGGCGTAACTAGCACCATAACTGACGGTGTAACTAGCTGCAAAACGAATTGCATAACTGACGGAGTAACTAGCACAATAACTGAGGGCATAACTAGCTGCGTAACTGGCGGCATACATGAGGCCGCTAATGAAAGAAAAACGGCAATCAAATGCCGGTCCGTCCTCACGGACACAGAATCCGCTATTTGTGATAGAAAGTGAACTTATTTAAGGGCGGCGGACAGGAGCGCCGTTATTTGCCCGACAGAGCCGTAAAATGAGGCTTAAAAGCACAAATAAGCGCGCTGGTGTCCGATAAAATAGGGAAATGCAATGATTTTGCGTATATAACGGATCTGGTGTCCGCAAGAACTTAGAGAATAAAGCGATTAGAAGAGGAGACGATTGACAATGAGCAGCGAAGCGGCAAATACGCTGCCGGATATCCGGCAGACGCTGGTGCTTAAGGCGCCGATAGACAAAGTGTGGAAGGCGGTAGCGACGTCAGAGGGCATCGCCGCATGGTTTATGCCCAATGATTTTCAGCCGGAGGAAGGTTATGAGTTTCAGCTGGAAGCTGGCGCATTCGGAAAGTCTCCCTGCAAGGTGACGGTCATCGATCCGCCGAATCGTCTCTCCTTCAAATGGGGCAAGGACTGGACGCTCTCCTTCGAGTTAAAGGCTGTAGGAGCAGACACGGAGTTTACGCTCATTCACAGCGGCTGGAATGCGGATACGGTGACGGAGTTCGGACAGCCGCATGAAATCGTGCGCGGCAATATGGACAAGGGCTGGACGGGCATTCAGCAAAGGCTGGCTTCGTATGTCGAGGCACAATAGCAGCGAGGCGGCGGAGCCGAAGGCTGAGGTGTTCCAAGCGATTGCCGATCCGACGCGCCGCAGCCTGCTTCGGCTGCTTGTTGATGAGGAGATGCCAGTCACGGTCATCAGCAGCCATTATGAGATGAGCCGGACTGCGGTATCGAAGCATTTGCGAATTTTGGCCGAGGCAGGATTGGTCAAAGAGCGCAAGGTTGGCCGGGAAACCCGCTACCGGCTAGATACGGAGCCTTTGCAGCAGCTAAAGCGATGGATCGCCTTCTATGAGCGTTATTGGGAAAATAAGCTCGGTGCGCTTAAGCGTTACGTAGAGGAGGATGGCCAGGGGGAGGGAGCGGATGCTTTTCCGGCTCCAGCAGTCGTGAAAGCGCCAGCTGCGAAGCGGGATTGAAGCAAAAGTCCCGCTCGGTTGGATGCCTTGGCTGCTGGATCCGGCTTCAACGGATTCAGTCTAGCCAAGTGTGACAGAACCTCCTTTGCTTGCTCCGATAGCCCGAAGCTTCCGTCTTATGGTCTTTGGGCATATATGTATACGATAGATGAGTTGACAATTTCCTGATTTTTCGTCATACATATAAAGAGCAAGGAAGAGAATGGGCAGCAAGGAACCGGAGGTTATGGATAATGGGCAGGAAAATTATGTTTACAGGCGGAGGGACGGCAGGCCATGTGACCGTTAACTTGGCGCTGATTCCCCGTTTCGCGGAAGCCGGCTGGCAGATCCATTATATTGGGTC
Source organism: Paenibacillus liaoningensis (assembly GCF_059609455.1). Classification (NCBI taxonomy): domain Bacteria; kingdom Bacillati; phylum Bacillota; class Bacilli; order Caryophanales; family Paenibacillaceae; genus Paenibacillus; species Paenibacillus liaoningensis. Next base: position 112,941 of record NZ_JCAALU010000003.1, on the reverse strand, counting down.
GGAAAATGGCATTGAGAAGCAACTTACTGCTCCACTAGAGCAGCTTACATATCATGGTATAGCGACAGGCAAGCTTCGGCGCTATTTGGACTGGCAAAATGTGAAGGACCCCTTCAAGGTTGTTAAAGGGGTTTTTCAAGCTTATCGGCTCATACAGCGGGAGAAGCCAAACGTGATTTTTTCCAAGGGCGGCTTCGTTTCCGTTCCGGTTGTGCTGGGCGCGTGGCTCAATCGGGTGCCGGTGCTTATTCATGAATCGGATCTGACCCCGGGACTGGCGAATCGCATTGCAATCCCTTTCTCGACGGGCGTGTGCACGACCTTTCCCGAGACGGCGCAGCATTTGCCGTCAGGCAAGGCGCATTATGTTGGCGCAGTCATCCGCGATGAGCTGGGGCGAGGGGTTGCCTCGCGAGGCAGAGCCTATTGCGGTCTGCTGCCTGCATCCGAAGCAGCTGATGCAGCAGCCTCGGGAGCAGCAGGCAGCTCACAGACGCTAAGCAAGACGCCGCAAGGGCAGGCGTCAAAGGAAAGCGCCGCCCATTCGGCTAACCCTGCCAAGCTGGTGGTGAACATTTCGGGAAAAAGCGTGAGAGCCGAAGAGTCTGCCGCGGAAACAGTGAAAGTATCAGCAGCGTCAGCAATAGTAGACGAAAAGGGGGCATCGCGGGCAGAAACAGGAGGAGCGAAGCCCGTCCTGCTCATTATGGGCGGCAGCCTTGGGTCGCGGGCGATTAATAAGGCGGTGCGCAGCGCGCTTAGCGAACTGACCCGCAAATTCAGCATCGTGCATTTATGCGGCAAAGGACAAGTTGAACCTGCCCTTGAGACGGCGGATTACAAGCAGTTCGAATACATTAATGAGCAGCTTCCCGATGTGCTGGCGATGAGCGATATTGTGCTTTCGCGCGCGGGTTCTAACGCTATATTTGAGTTTTTGCATTTGCGCAAGCCAATGCTGCTCATTCCGCTTACGAAGGCACAGAGTCGAGGCGATCAGCTGCTCAATGCAGATTCGTTCAAGTCTTCTGGCTTTTGCGAGGTGCTCCATGAGGAGAAGGTAGCGCCGGATACGCTGCTGGCGGCGATTGAGGATGTCTACCAGAACCGCGCCGCATTCATTAAGCGGATGGAGCAGGAGGAGCGCCGCGACACCTTGTCGCAGCTGTATGAGCTGATTGTATCGTCCGCGCGGAAATAACAGGCAAACCTCGCAGCGCGGCGCGGGCATTTCGGCGATGAAATACAGGCCATATTTCAATAATCCATTCGATTTTAACCGGAAACGATGATATGATGTTACAAAAGAATGTCGGAGGGATTACCCGGTGGAGTATATTAGCACAAGAGGAAATGTTGGCAAAATCGGATTTATCGACGCTTTTCTAATGGGACTTGCAGATGACGGAGGCTTGCTCGTTCCGAGTGAAATTCCTGTTTTTTCAGCTGAGAAACTGAAAGCGTGGCAGAACCTGTCTTATCAGGAGCTGGTGCTGGAAATTTTCGGCTATTTCACGAATGATGAAATTCCAGCGGAAGATTTGCGGGCGATGGTGGATGCCAGCTATGGAACATTCCGCGACTCAGGCGTAACGCCTGTTCGCCGCTTGAAGGACAACCTGTATTTGCTGGAGCTGTTCCACGGCCCAACCTTTGCATTTAAGGACATTGCGCTGCAATTTATGGGCGAATTATATACGTATGTATCCCGCAAGCAGAACAAGACGATCCATATTCTTGGCGCGACCTCCGGCGATACGGGCGCATCGGCGATTCAAGGCGTTCGCGGCAAAGACGGCATTAAAATTTGCATTTTGCATCCCCATGGCAAAGTCAGCAAGGTGCAGGAACTGCAAATGACGACAGTGCCGGACGACAACGTCTTGAACTTGTCGGTCGATGGCAATTTTGACGACTGCCAGCGCATTATCAAGGATTTGTTCGCTGATTTGGAGTTTAAGTCTGCGAACCATCTGTGTGCGATTAACTCCATTAACTTTGTGCGCATTTTGGCGCAGACGGTTTATTATTTCTATGCTTACTTCCAGGTTGCGAAGCAGCAGGATGTGAAGGAAGTCAATTTCAGCGTGCCGACTGGCAACTTTGGCGATATTTTTGCAGGATACCTTGCGAAGCGCATGGGCCTTCCGGTGAACAAGCTGATTTTGGCAACGAACGAAAACAACATTTTGGAGCGTTTCATCAAGGAAGGCGTGTATATGCCGGGAGATTTCCGCAGCACGTACAGCCCTTCGATGGACATTCAGGTGGCAAGCAACTTCGAGCGTTATTTGTATTATGTGCTGGGTGAAAATTCTCAGCTGATTACAGAGCTGATGAACCAGTTCCGCAAGGAAGGCAAGCTCGTTATTTCTGGAGACGATTTGCAGCGGGTGCAAGCTGAATTCGGCGCTCATGGCGTTGGCGGACAGGAATGTCTTGATACGATCAGCAAATACAACGCGGAAACTGATTATTTGCTTGACCCTCACTCCGCTTGCGGCGTGGCGGCAGCCGATCAATGTGCTGAAAGCGGCGATGTAACGATTTCGCTGGCTACTGCGCATCCGGCCAAGTTCGACGAGGCGATTCGCCTTTGCGGCATTGAGCAGGCATTCCCTGAGCAAATTTCGTCCTTGTTTGAGAAAACGCAGCGTCAGACTCGCGTAGAAGGAACGCAAGAAGCGATCGTCAGCGAGCTGTTGAAATTTTATAACGCTTAAGTCGCGCATAAAAAGCTTGAGCAGCCGGTCAGAGCCTATCTGATCGGCTGTTTGTGCATAAGGAAGGGAAACGAGGAGGCAGCTGATCAATGGACTATAGTGGAAAAATAGTGCTGGTAACCGGCGCCGCGCGCGGCATCGGCTTGGTTGTTGCGACAAGCTATGCGAGGCAAGGAGCTCTTGTCATTGCGGCAGACAGGGACAGCGAGGGCGCTGAGGCCGCAGCCGACCACATGCGAGGAGAGGGCGGCAAAGCTGCTGCTTATACAATCGATTTGGCTCAGCCAGCGGAAATCGAAGCGATGTTCGCTTTTATCAGCGAGACCTACGGCGGCATAGATGTGCTGATTAACAACGCGGGTTATGCGGTGTGGAAGTCGCCTTACGACCTTGCGGTTGAAGAATGGGATGCGCTGCTCCATACGAATTTGCGCGGCACTTTTTTATGCGCAAGGGAAGCGGCAAAGCTGATGCGCGGCAACGGAGGCGGAGCCATCGTCAATATGGCCTCGACCCGCGCCTTAATGTCTGAGCCCAATACGGAGGCGTATGCGGCTTCCAAGGGCGGCATCGTTGCGCTGACGCATGCGCTGGCTCTTTCTTTTGGCCCGGATCGCATTCGCGTCAATGCCATCAGCCCCGGCTGGATCGAAACCGGCGATTATGAAGCACTGCGGCCGGAGGATCACAGCCAGCATCCATCCATGCGAGTCGGCAAGCCGGATGATATCGCCAAAGCCTGCTTTTATTTGACCGATCCGGGCAATGATTTCGTTAATGGCATTAATCTCGTCGTCGACGGCGGCATGACGCGCAAAATGATTTACGAGGAGTAGCGTCATTTCGTATCCGCATCGCAAGCCCTAAGCCTAAGCTACTATTGCAACTTGCCTAGCGCTGGCGTAGAATAAGACAAAATCAAGAAGGAATAAAGGAAGGAGATGGGAATATGGAGCGAAAGCCAAGGCAATGGAACAGCCGGTTTTGCCCGTCCAGCCCGAAGCGCGTTTCTATTTCCATTCCTTTGAAGCACCAAGGCATATCATGCTTTGGTGTTTTTTTATGCCTTTTTTTCAAAATATAAGACTTTATAAGTTTCATCCTTATATCCGCTTAGAATTCTCCGACAAAGCTCTTCGCACGTCCCGGAAGGACGACGAAGTCATTTTTGCTTGAGTCGCTATTTAAATGGTTCAGTCCCCAATGTTCTGCTTCTTGCGAACGTTAATTTAACTGGAGGTGCATGATTGATGATGAATAACAAGTATAAAAGAGTGCTGATTAAGCTGAGCGGCGGAGCGGTTGCGGGTGGAAGCGAGTTTGGCTTTGAACCCGAAAAGCTGGAGCATATCGCAAGAGAAGTGCTGTCCGTTGTAAAAATGGGCGTTGAGGTGTCGCTCGTTATTGGCGGCGGCAATATTTTTCGCGGCAATATGGGCGAAAGCTGGGGCATTGAACGGGCAGAGGCGGACAATATAGGTACGCTTGCGACCGTGATTAACAGCCTTATGCTCAGAGGCGTGCTGAAGGCCAGAACGAAGAAGGAAGTGCGCGTCATGACGGCGCTGCCTGTCAGCAGCGTTGCCGAGCCTTACATCCGTTTGCGGGCGGTGCATCATTTGGAGAAGGGGTATATCGTCATTTTTGCAGGCGGCAACGGACAGCCGTATGTGACGACGGATTACCCATCGGTGCAGCGGGCCATTGAGGTGGGCTGCGATGCTCTGCTGGTCGCGAAGCAGGGCGTAGACGGCGTGCTTGACGCCGATCCCAAGCTGCACAAGGGCGCGCGGAAATTCAAATCGCTGCACTATAATGATGTGCTGGACCAGCAGCTTAAGGTGATGGACCAGTCGGCGTTTATTTTAGCACGGGACTATAACCTGCCGATTCATGTGTTTAATTTCGACCAGCCGGGCTCGATGAAGGCGATTTGCCATGGCAGCCATGTCGGAACGCTGATCAGCAACAGCTCTGTGCTGGAGATGGACGCCTGAGCTTTTCATCGCCCTCATCTTCATCCCCAAGGAATGAATGTCTAAATAGCCAAATAGCCAAATAGCCATCAAGCTGCAACCTTCCAATTGGGAATGCCGTCCATATAGACAGCTTGTAAATGGTCATTGGGGGTAGTGATGAAGATGTTCAACATAACGACGACAAGGAAATCTAATAAGAGCGGGAAGGCTTGGCGCAGCTTGCTGGCGTTTACGCTCCTAGCAGCGCTTGTATGGACGGGTGGCCCGCAAAGTGCGGCGATTGCCAGCGGAGAGCAAGCAGCAAGCCTGTTGCAAGAGCAAGGGCAGGAGCAAGCTGCTGAGGCCGCCCAAGCCGTCCCCAAAAGCTTCACGCAAATAGAAGCCGCCCATAACTATACGATTGCGCTGCGCAGCGACGGCACGGTCTGGGCTTGGGGACGCAATTTGTGGGGAGAGCTTGGGCTGGAGGGAAATCCAGGCTTTCGCAATACAGTAGCTCCTGTACGTTATTCCGGACTTTCCGATATTGTCTATATTCATATCAATAAGAGCGACCAAAACTATATGGCGGTAAAGGCAGACGGAACGGTCTGGACCTGGGGCCATAATGGCAGCAGCGGGAAAAATGCGAATGGGCTTCGGCAGGTGGCAGGCGCTGCTGGCGTAGCGAAGGTGGCAGGCGGCTACGGCTACGATATAGCTTTATTGAATAATGGCACGGTCTCAACATGGACGAAGCAGCAAGACGACACCGGAAAGCTCAGCTTTGGAAAGCCAGCTGCCGTGAAGGGCTTAAATCAAGTCGTGCAGGTAGCATACGGTTACCCTAAGGCTTACGCCGTGAAGAAGGATGGAACGGTATGGAGCTGGCAGCCTGTGGCGACGCCCCGCGATGGCGCGGAGACGATTAAGCCTACAGCTCCGGCTAAAATATCCAGCTTGTCCGGCATAACCTCCATCGTCGCGTATAGCGGCGGTCTAATGGCATTAGATACGAAAGGAAAAGCGTGGAGCATTGCTGAAAAAGGCAAAAAACAAGCGCTGTATCCGATACTGACGCTGAAGGAGATAAGCGGAAGTGCGGGCAGCCTGCTTATGCTGACGACCGATGGCGAGGTTTTTGCATATGGATATACCGCTACTGGCAAGCAGGGCAAAGTGCGAGGGCTCACCCGGATCAAGCATATCGCAGCGGGGGAAGACCACGGCGTTGCCATTGATGAGGATGGCAAAGCATGGGGCTGGGGCCATAACAAGTTTTATGAAGCGGGCGGACCATCCGAACGCAGCGATGGCATGGTTTATACGCCCATGCAAGCAAGGCCGGCTGTTGATACGTTTATAAATGGGCAATGGCTAAGCAGCATATACCCTGCCCTGCCGCAAGGCGAGACGGTATATGTGCCGATAAAAGACGTAGCTAAAGAATTAGGCATGACGTTGAGCTCCGTTCTTAATAAAGAAGGCTTCAGAATTTATACGCTTAAATACAAGGAACGCTCAGTAACCTTCCGTATAGGGGATACCCAGGCGAAAGCAGGCAATACGACGTTTAAGCTGCCAGAGGCGCCGATTGTTTATTCCGGTGCGACGGCCGTTCCTTATCAGCTGCTTGAGCAGGGGTTTGGCCTATCGGTTCAATGGAACGAGAAGCTTAGCCAGTTGACGATATCGGATCAGTCTGACGAATAATGGAACAAAGCTTCTAACAACCTCAAAAACCCCTCGGCCCACATTGCTTCGTGGACCGAGGGGTATTTTTTGAATTTCTCGGAATGAAACGCGCTGCGCCGCCAGAGGACGGTGACAGCCGTTTCACCTTGCATAACCCGCTATATAATTTGCTGATTCGGCAAGCAGGGTAAAGCGAGCGTCCTGTCGAAAGTAATGGGATACCAAGACATCCACTTATGACACATCACTTTAATAGTGCAAGACGCTATTGCTGAATCGCTCTTCTCCTGTACCAACAAGCTCTGTCGCTGATTTCTCAAACTGCTCTAATTGTTCAAGCGCCTTCAATTTGCTGCTGCCATTCATAAAATGAGCCACAATTGCTTCGCCGGGGGCGACGACGGCTATGTCTCCGTGATTTCTCTCCCCGATGATTGCACCGTCATGAATAACGGCGTTTTCGCCAATGATGGCTCTATGAATAATAACATTGCGCCCAATTTTTGCACCGGGCATAATGATGCTTTCGGCGATGCCGCTGCCTTTTCCAATGCTGACTCCTGCACCGAGCACCGAGCGTGAAATCCGGCCTTCGATTGTGCAGCCTGGATGAGCAATGCTGTTGCTCAGCACGGCTTGCGGGCTGACATAGGGCTTGCGCACCTGCTGAACCTCTTTGGATCGCAGAGGCCAAGTTTCTGTAGATAGGCTCATCTCGCCGTCAAGCAGCTCCATATGCGCTTCCCACAGGCTTTCCACAGTGCCGACATCACGCCAGTAGCCCTCGTATGGATAAGCGTTCAAGTTTTCCTCGGCAGCCAAAATGGCGGGAATAATGTCTTTGCCAAAGTCATGGCTTGAATGAGGGTTAGCGGCGTCCTCCAGCAGGAAACGTCTTAAATCTTGCCAGCGGAACAAATAAATGCCCATAGAAGCCAAGTTGCTTTCCGGGTTCGCCGGCTTCTCCTCAAACTTCATGATGCGGGACTGCTCGTCCGTATGCATGATGCCGAAGCGATGGGCTTCACGCCATGGCACCTGTTTGACGGCAATTGTTGCCATCGCCTTGTTAGCCTTGTGAAATTCCAGCATCGGGCGATAATCCATCTGGTAAATGTGGTCGCCTGACAAAACAAGCACATGCTCGGGATGATGCTCGTCCACATAAGCAATATTGCGAAGAAGGGCATCAGCCGTTCCCGTGTAGCAGCCTGAGCTTGATACCCGAGAAGCAGGCAGCATCGTAATTTCGCCAGAATGCTTCGTCGTTGCTGAGCGAAGCCAAGCTTCTCCATCGGTAATGTGGTCGTGAACCGAGTCGGAGCAATATTGGGTAAGCACGCCGATGGTGCGGATGCCCGAGTTAATGCAATTGCTTAATGGAAAATCAATCATGCGGAAGCGATCGCCGAAAGATACGACGGGCTTGGCCATTTGGCCTGTAAATGGGGCTAAACGACTTCCTTGTCCTCCAGCTAGCAGCATAGCGATGCAATCGGTATTATTAGGCATAAGGCTTTTTCCCTCCAGGCCGTCCGTGACGGGTTGTTGTAAGGTATTTTTAAACGACTGAAGGGCGCTTGAAACGGTTGAGTCAAAATCAATTTTTAAGGTTAATATTAGCTTTCGTGTGCGTTACTATACGTTCATTGCGAACATAAAGCGGGTGAAATGGATGGAAATCTCCACATTGTCCGAAGAGGAAATATTTCTGTTTCATGAAGGAACATGGGCGCATAGCTATCGAAAAATGGGCGCTCACCAATCTACTGAGCATGGAATCGAAGGCATTCGCTTTAACGTTTGGGCGCCGGAGGCACGAGAGGTTCGTCTGGCGACGGATTTTAACGGGTGGCATGGCGGCAATGAGCCGCTAACCCGGCTTAACAAGTCCGGCATATGGACAGGCTTCTTCCCGAATATGCCGAAAGGCGCTTTGTATAAATATGAAATCATAGCCCAAAATGGTGAGAGGCTGCTCAAAGCTGATCCTTATGCCGTTTATGCCGAAGTAAGGCCGCAAACCGCATCGCGCGTCTGGTCGCTGGACGGTTATTCGTGGCAGGATGAGGCGTGGATGCGCGGAAAAAAAGCGCCGTACGCCCGTCCGATGAACATTTACGAGGTGCATCTTGGCAGCTGGCGCAGGCATAAGGATGATACTCTGCTTTCCTACAGCGAGCTGGCTGATCAATTGGTCGCGTATGTAGCGGATATGGGGTATACCCATCTGGAGCTGCTGCCGCTGACCGAGCATCCGTACGATAAATCATGGGGCTATCAGCCGACAGGCTATTATGCCGCAACTTCCCGCTACGGTGAACCGCAGCAATTAATGGAGCTGGTGGATCGCTGTCATCAAAACGGTATCGGTGTCATTCTAGACTGGGTGCCGGGGCATTTTGCCAAGGATGCGCATGGCTTGCGCCGCTTTGACGGCTCGGCTCTGTTTGAAAATGACGACCCGCTCATTGCCGAGAAGCCCGGCTGGGGAACACTCGCCTTCGATTACGGAAAGCCGGAGGTTCGCAATTTCTTAATTTCGAATGCCTTGTTTTGGTTCGATCTGTTTCATATTGATGGCTTGCGCGTTGATGCGGTCACCAGCATTTTGTATCATGATTTTGATAAAAAACCAGGCCAGTGGCGTCCGAATGAATTCGGCGGCAAGGAGCATCTGGAAGGCATCGCTTTTTTTCGCCAGCTGAATAAGACGGTTTTTCAATATTACCCGCATGCCCTTATGATGGCCGAGGAGTCGCATGCTTATCCCGGCGTTACGAAAGCGGTCGACGAAGGCGGGCTTGGCTTTAATTATAAGTGGAATATGGGCTGGATGAATGACACGCTCAGCTATGCCAAGGAGCATTTTTTCAACCGTAAAACCAAACATAATCTGCTGACCTTCCCGATCTGGTATGCCTGGCAGGACAATCATGCGCTGCCGCTTTCCCATGATGAGGTCGTGCATGGGAAAAAATCGCTGCTGAACAAAATGCCCGGAAGCTATGAGCAGAAATTTGCCGGACTGCGGCTGTTCTACGGCTATATGATGACCCATCCAGGCAAAAAGCTGCTGTTCATGGGCGGCGAATTTGCCCAGTTCATCGAGTGGAAGGACGACGCGGAGCTGGACTGGCTGCTGCTGGATTATGAGCCGCATTGGCGGATGCAGGCTTATACCCGCAGGCTGAATCAGCTGTATGCCCAGGAGAAAGCGCTGTGGAAGCTCGACCATGATTACAGGGGCTTTGAATGGATAGAGCACGAGGATGATTTGCAAAGCGTCCTCTCATATCGCAGATTAGCCAGCCCGAAGGGGGAAGCGCTCATTATGCTGTGCAATTTTACCGATTACGCGCATCCGGTTTACCGCATTGGCGTACCGAGCGCAGGCGATTATGAAATCGTGCTGAACAGCGATGAGCCCGCTTATGGCGGATCGGGTTTTCAAGCGGAGCTGCTGCGGGAAGGTGGCGCCATTGCATCGCAGCGCATCAGCTGGCATGATAAGAAAAACAGCGTAGAGCTGCCGCTGCCGCCGTTATCTATCCTTATTTTGCGGCGAGTAAAGGTTCAGCGTTCCCGTTAAGCGTTAAATCGGCATTGCAGCTTTATGAAACCAAAGAGCAGGGGATGAAATGCATGAACGTATTGTTTGCGGCAGCGGAATGCGTGCCATTTATGAAGACGGGCGGCCTTGCTGATGTAGCAGGCTCACTGCCGGAAGCATTGAATGAGAAGGGCGCCAATGTGCGCGTTATTATGCCGCTTTACGCTTCGGTGAAGGACGTATATCGAGCGCAGATGAAGGAGCTTGGCTTCATTTATGTATCGGTAGGCTGGCGGCAAGTATATTGCGGCATCAAGGAGCTGGAACATGACGGAGTCGTCTATTATTTTATCGACAATGAGCATTATTTCCGTCGCGGCTCGGCTTATGGCTACGGGGATGACGGCGAGCGTTATGCGTTTTTCTGCCGGGCTGTGCTTGATGCGCTGCCGGTAATGGGCTTTATCCCCGATGTGCTGCATTGCCATGATTGGCATACGGGCATGATTCCCGCCCTGCTCAAGCATCATTATTGGCATCGCCCGGAATATTCCCGCGTGAAGACGGTGTTTACCATTCATAATTTGCAATATCAAGGCAATTATCCGCATCATGCGCTGGGCGATTGGCTGGGATTGCAAAATGAGATGTTCACCCCGGATGGAGTTGAATATCATGGTTCGGTGAGCTTTATGAAGGCGGGCATTCAGCTTGCAGACCGGGTGACGACCGTCAGTCCGACCTATGCCAACGAAATCCGAACTGCTGAATACGGGTATGGCATGGACGGCACGCTGCGCGCCAAAGGCGACCGGCTTCTCGGCATTGTCAACGGCATCGACGCCCGCAGCTACAATCCGGAGACCGATCCGTTCATTCCATTCCCATACAAGGACAGCCTCAACGTGAAAAAGCAAAATAAAGCCGCACTCCAGCAGGAGCTTGGACTGCCGGTCAACGATGCCATTCCCCTAATCGGAATGGTCGGCAGGCTAGTGGATCAAAAAGGGCTGCCCCTCGTGCTGGAAGTGCTGGACGAGCTGCTGCAAACGGAAAATATCCAGCTTGTGCTGCTCGGTACGGGTGAGCCCGAGATGGAGCATGCATTCCGTGCAGCTCAGCATCGTTATCCGGACAAAATGGTATCGTGGATCGGCTTTGATGATGGCGTAGCCCGCCGTATTTATGCTGCCTCCGATATGTTCCTCATGCCGTCGCTATTCGAGCCGTGCGGCATCAGCCAGCTTCTGGCGCTGCGGTATGGCAGCTTGCCTATCGTGCGAGAAGTAGGCGGGCTGAAGGACACCGTTCAAAGCTACAACGAGTGGACGGGAGAAGGCAACGGCTTCTCCTTCACCAATTACAATAGCCAAGAAATGCTGAATACGATTCGCTATGCCATTCATATATGGTGGAATGAGTCGCATCGGGGCAAGCTCACCGCCGCCGCCTTTGCTGGAGATTACAGCTGGGGAGCATCTGCGGAGCGTTACATAGCGCTTTATACGGAGCTGGCTCTATAATGATTGAGAATGAAATTGGTCTTGAAAAAGGAGTGCGACCGGTGATGATTGAGCGCTTATTGGAGCTGCAGCAGCGTATTTACCACTATCAAATGGATATTAAGCAAAGCTATGGCCCGGAGCACGCTATTTGGTCACCCGGCAATGATGCTAAAGTCAGCTTTGCCCAGGTTGGCGACCAGTACGAGCTGATGTTTTACGGTGTTGGCTATGATGAAGATCCTTCGATTGCCGCAGATGATTTCGACTACGAGACGAACTATCCTTTTGTAAAGTTCTTGGAATTTATTTGTTTGCCTGAGGTGGCTCCCCATCTTGCATCGCTAACCTTCACGGGGCCTGATGAAGGCGCGAACGGTCTGAATGAATGGAATTTCTCGCGCATCGTGCATTCGGAGGCGGAGTTTTCGGCACTGCGTTCCTTCCTCGTACAGCTCACAGATTCAGGCGATCATAACGTCCGCTTCATTGGGAGCGACTATGAAGAGGAGCATGGCATGGTGACGAAGCTGCTTGCCAAAATGCCGGCTGTTCTCACTTTCCAGACGCCTACAGTGCCAGATGAGGCTTTTTTCGCGATTGAAGGCCATCCGCTCCGCGAGTTGAGGCTGCAGGTAGGTTTTACAGAGGAATCCTTTATTGCCCGCCTCGCTGCCTGTTCCTATTATAACGATTTACAGCAGCTGGACTTTTCTGAGCGGATTGAAACGATTGATGACGTGCCGGAGGATGCAATTCCTTATACAAGCTATGAAGCATTGTTCGCCTCTGAGCGTTTTAACCGCCAGCCGCATTTTCATTTCAAGCTGCGCCATTCTACGCTGACATTAGATGAGGTAATCGCCCTTGGCAAGCTCCAGCCCAAGGTGCAATTTCTGTTCATTGAGGGGCGCGGAGGGCGCTATGCTTCGCATTTATCCGATTAAGCAGTACAAAGAAGGGACAGGCCATCGACAAAACCGATGCCTGTCCCTTTTCTGCTGCCTGTTCAAGTCCTATGCAAGTTCTATTCAAGCTGCTTTAACTTTAAATGTTCCGGTACAAAATCCGGTAACCCATCGGTTCCAGCTCAATGCGAAGCTGCTCCTCGAACGTTGCCACTTCTTCCTCGGTAAGCGCATCACGCCAGCCGCCAGCCAGCATCGGGTGGGCGAGGAATACATTTTCCTCCGTATTGTTCATCCAAATGGTGAAATGCTGCTTATTGTTCATCCGCTCATAGACGAAGGTGCCTTTCTCGCTGCTCGCTTGCAGGAAGCGGAAGCGGCCGCAGCGCAGCGCCTCATGCTTTTTGCGGAGCGAAATGATGATGCGATAAAAATCATGCAAATCCCGATCCTGCTTCGCCTCGTCCCATTCCATGCATTTGCGGCAATCGGGGTCGCCGCCGCCTTGCAAACCAACCTCATCGCCGTAGAAGACGCAAGGAACGCCCATCGACGTCATCATAAACACCGCTGCCAGCTTGGCCCGCCGTTTATCGCCGCCCATTCTGGTCAAGGAGCGCGGGATGTCATGGCTCGATAGCAGGTTAAGCAGCGCCTCGTTCGTCTGCTGCGGATAACGCACGAGCAGGCGGTTCACCTCTTCGGCAAAATCCGATGCATGCCTGCCGTTGTTTGCGAAAAAATCAAGCACGCTGTTCGTAAAGGGATAGTTCATCGACGAATCGAACTGGTCGCCCTGCAGCCAGCGCAGCGCGTCCCCCCACACCTCGCCGATAATGTAGGTCTCATGCTTCACAGCCTTGACTGCGCCGCGGAATTCCCGCCAGAAATGATGGTCGATTTCGTCGGCGACATCGAGCCGCCAGCCGTCAATATCCGTTTCACGAATCCAATGGACGGCGACGTCGAGCAAATATTTTTTAACTTCAGGATTGGCGGTGTTGAGCTTGGGCATGTTGCCATAAAAGCCGAACGTATCATAGTTCGCTTTGCCATCCTGAACAGCGACCGGAAAGTGGTTCAAATGAAACCAGTCCTTGTATTTGGACTTTTCTCCATTTTTCAGCACATCCTGAAAATGGGGGAATTGCTCGCTCACATGGTTGAACACCGCATCCAGCACGACGCGAATGCCGCGCTTGTGGCACTCATCGACCAGCTTCTTGAGCAGCTCAAGATCGCCGAACTGAGGATCAATCGTATGATAATCTACCGTATCGTATTTATGATTAGAGGGCGAAGTGAACAGCGGTGTCAAATAAATCGCATTTACGCCCAAATCGCTAATGTATTCCAGCTTATCTAAAATCCCCTGCAAGTCGCCGCCAAAGTGCGAATGAATATCGGGCGTTTCTCCCCAAGGCCTTACGTAATCATGGTCGTTTTCCTTGTCACCGTTATTGAAGCGGTCTACCATGATTTGATAAAAAACCGCGTTTTTCGCCCAATCTGGCGCATCGAACAAGTCGACCTCATGAATGTAGGGCACCTCGAAATAGCCGCCTGGAGGCGTCGGCTGCTGCGCATAAAATCCGGTCTCGATCTTCCACATCGTCTCTGTGCCGGCATGCAGACGGAAGCCATAGGAGAAGCGTTTGTATTTCGGGATGATAACGCCCTCCCAGTAATCAAACAGCTGATCGGACGCTATTTTTTCCATTACAATCTCTTGGAGGTTGCCATTCCAGTCGTATTTGTCTCCGGCGACCATGACGACATCCTCCACATCATTTTTTTTCGTGCGCAGCCGGATGTGATAGGTGCTCAAATCATAGGCGTAGGCCCATTTGTGGCTTGGGGTGTGGTGAATGGCTTCTCTTAGCATAAATAGTTGTTTCTCCTCTCCTGCCCTGCAGTTGGTTTAGCTAGCCGTGAAGCAAGGATTCCGCTCCGTCAATGTATACCGTTGTGCCCGTAATGTGATATGAATCATCCGAGCCGAGGAACAGCGCAAGCTGGGCGACTTGCTCAGGGGAGCCGGGCCCCTTCTCCAGCGGCTGGTCGCCTTCCGGAAAGTTGACCGGAATTTGCACCTCCTCCAAATAAGGCGAGCGTTTCGTGCTTTTATCAATATTCGTCTTAATCGAGCCAGGGCAGATGGCATTGACGCGAATGCGGTAATTCGCCAGCTCCAGCGCCGCCATCTGAGTGAAAGCGACCTGCGCCGCCTTTGTGCTGCTGTATGCGCTGAACCCGATATTCGAGAAGACGCGGTTGCCGTTAATGGAGCTCGTAATCAAAATGCTGCCGCCCTTTTCCTTGAGCGCTGGAATGGCATGCTTCACGGTCAGAAACGTGCCGTTCAGGTTAATGTTGATCGTCTTGCTCCAATCCTCCAGCTTCATCAGCTCAATGGGCGCCATGGAGCCGTTAATGCCGGCATTGGCATAGACGATGTCAAGCTGGCCCAGCTTGTCTAACGCCAATTTATACGCCGCTTCGATCGCTTCCTCGCTTGAAATATCGGTCACGGCTGTTGCGCAAGTGACGCCGAAAGCTTCGGCCTCCTGCTTGACCTTGGCCAGCCCGTCCTCATTCACATCGAGCAGTGCCAGATTAGCGCCTTCCTTGGCGAACAGCAGTGCCGCTGCGCGGCCGATGCCAGAGCCGGCTCCCGTTATTAGAGCAGCTTTGCCCGCCAGTCTGCCGTTGCCTGTCCTCGTTTGTTCATTCGCCATCGTCGAAAACCTCCTGCAATGTATAATGATGTTTAGGGAACATGTCCTGCAAATGCGTATTCTGTTAAGATGATCTAATTTCTCTTACCCTAAACCAATCGGGTGTTCCCAACTATTTCAATTTTTATTTTGCGGCTTCTGCTGGACAATCGGCGACCACAGCGCACCTATCCATTCTTTGTTCATACAAGTTTACAAGTTGGAAACAAGTTCGATATATTGGCGATGCAAAATTGCATTATGCTGCGATCTAATGGGTAATCTGGGTTAGATAGGCACAGGTGGGAGCGGTGAAGGATGACAGGTCAGATGATAGATAAAAAAATATTGGTCGTAGATGATGAAGCGAGTATCGTCAGCGCCGTTGCCTATGCATTCAGACGCGAGGGCTATTTGGTCGAGACCGCTGGCGATGGGGAAGAGGCGTTGGAGAAGGTAGCCGTCTTCCAGCCGCATGTCATTATTTTAGACGTAATGATGCCGCGCATGAACGGCTATGAAGTGTGCCGGAAGCTGGAGAATCGCCATGGCGTCGGCATTATTTTGCTCACGGTCAAAAATGACATCGTCGACAAGGTGCTGGGGCTTGAGCTGGGCGCCGACGATTATATGACGAAGCCGTTTGATTTGCGCGAGCTTGTTGCCAGAGTGAAGGCGCTGATGCGGCGCACCCAGAAGCTGGCGGGGCGCGAGGAGGAGCCGGATGTGTATGAGCTGGGCAGCATTCGCCTGAACCTGCAGCAGCGGCTCATTACGGCTGGCGGTGCTGCGCTTGAGCTGACGCCAAAGGAATTTGATTTGGCAGCGCTGCTGCTGTCGCATCCCGAGCGGGTTTATACCCGGGAGGAGCTGCTTGATTTGGTCTGGGATATGGAATACGCGGGCGGAACGCGCACGGTAGACATTCATATTCAGCGGCTGCGCAAAAAGCTGGGCGATTCGAGCCAGACGCTGCTCCAGACCGTATACGGCATCGGCTACAAAGCTTCAAAGGCAGGAGCGTCAACAGCTGGGGCATCAAAGATAAGCGCTGGATCTGGGAATACGCAGGACACTTCGGCGGAGTCAGTCTCGTCATCGATAAAAGCGAATGAGCCGGGGCAATCCGGTGAGCCGTCATGAGAATCAGCTTAAAGCTGCGGATGAGCATTGTGCTGATCGTGCTGCTGGCGCTTACCGTTAGCGTACTGAGCATGATGGTGCTGAGCGGGATCAAGCGCGATCAGCAGGAGCGAACAGAGAAGCTGCTGGCCAAGCAAAGCGAGGTAGCGGCACAATACGTTCGGCAAAGCTTCGCTACTAGCGAACCGCCGCTTGCCCTTGATGCCTTCATGCCGTTGAGAGGGCAGCGGCTGGCGCTCTACATTTCAATGATCAGCGGCATGCAGACGACGCTGTATGACACGCAGGGCAAAGAAGCCGGCAGCTCCATTCCCGTTGGCGGGGAGAAAGGAGCAAATTTATCCGACACGCTGCAATATGCCCTGAATGGCAAAATCGCCTATCAGACGGCGGGGGATTCCCTTATTTATTTTGCTCCTTTGCAGGGCGAGGATGGATTGCTTGGCGTAGTCAGCTTCCATTACTCGTTGAAAAATGACCATCAGTTCGCCCAAACCATCCGCGAGCTGTTTCAAACCGCGGGCATTATTGCCGTGGTGGCAGGGGCCGCCATGGGCTATGCGTATTTTTATAGGCTGGCAGCGGTCATTTCCCGGCTGAGAAGCGCAGCGGGCAATATTCGGGAAGGGCGGTATTTGCAGCAAAATCCCGTACGAAGGCGCGATGAGCTGGGCGACTTAAGCCAGGATATTTTTTTCATGAGCAGCGCCATTGAACGGCATATTGAGGAAATGAAGGAGGAGCAGCGCAAGCTTACGCTCGCCATCCTCAAGCTGCAGCAATTGGAGCAGCAGCAGAAGCAGTTCATCGGCAACATTAGCCATGAGTTCAAGACGCCGCTCACGTCGATTCGGGCGTATGTGGATTTGCTGGATATGTACCGCGATGATCCGAAGCTCATTGATGAGGCGATACAAAGCATGGGCAAGGAGTCCGGGCGGCTGTACGATATGGTCGAGAAGGTGCTGCATTTGGCGGCGCTGGAAAAGTATGCGTTTGAGCAGCAGGCCGAGGTGCTGCAGCTGGATGAGCTGCTGCTGGATTTGTGCACGCGCATGCAGGGAAAGGCGGCAAAATTTGATTTGTTGCTGCAAATGCAGCTGGAGCCTGCTGTCATCTGGGCGGATCGGGAGAGCCTGATGCAAATATTCATCAACCTAATTGATAATGCCATTAAATATAATCGTCCTGGCGGACAGATTGAGGTCGCGCTGCATGTGGACGGAAATCGGGTCAATGTTGTCGTGCGGGATACGGGCATTGGCATTCCAGCGGAAGCGCATGACAAAATTTTTGAGCCTTTCTATACGGTCAACCGCGACCGCTCCCGCATATCGGGAGGAACGGGACTTGGCCTTTCGCTCGTTAAGCAGCTTGCCGAGGCGCAAAAGGGTGAGCTTGTACTGGTAAGGTCGGGCGAGGATGGAACGACGTTCAAGGTCTATTTTCCGCTATATAGCGGTTAATGGTGTAAAGGTTTACAGGTCCGCAACAAGCTGGAGATGAGGCGGAAACATCCACGGATTACAATAAGCGCATAGCAATAAGGGAGAGGGGAAACACGAGATGAAACAAACCCATTTTAAATGGATAAATACAGGCGCGGCTGCCTGCTGTGTGGCTTTTTTGCTGGCGGGCTGCGCAGACGGAACGGCACCTGCACGCGAAACAATTCAAAAGCCGGATAAAACGATTACCGTCGTTGAGCCGGGCCAATCGACCGATACGAAGGTCGCTGTCAGCCAAATTGCCCAAATAGACAGAACGCGGGGAATTAGTTTTATTACCGAGGAGCAGCTGGTCATCGTCAAGCGCAATGAAAATGAGCAGAAAATAGCGGTGGAAGGGGAAATGATGTTTCCCAACAATTTGTATGTGCACGATCTGGCAACGAAGCAGGAGGAGGCCTTGCATGAGCAGCCGGCGCATCAGGGATTTGCCAAGCCGTCTCCGGATGGGAAATATTTATTTTATAAGCTGAATAACGAAGAAAGTGCCCACGGCTACATGATGAATTTGGAAACGCGAGAGTCGGTCGAGCTGGGCAGCGATGTGATCGATACGACGACAGGCATGTGGATGGACGATACGCATGTGCTGTTTTTGACGGTCGAGGGAAAAGTAATCAAGGCGAGCGTTGATGGCACATTGGAGACGATTTTGAGCAGCGATCATCGGATATTTACGGCAGTGCCTGGCGAGGGCGGCATTTATTATGTGGTGAATGAAGTGCTGTATTTTCTTCCTGATGGCAGCAAGCAGGCGGAGAAGCTGGCGACGGACGTCGTCTGGGTGATCCCCTCGCCCGAGCGCAAGCAGCTCGCTTTGGTGAAGCGGACATCGAATACGACGCGGACGCTGATGATTACGGATGCCAAGGGCAATGAGCCGATTGAGCTGGGCAGCGCGACGCAAGTATTTGGCACAAGCTGGTCGCCGGATGGCAAGAAGCTGGCCTACAGCCTGACATCGGAAGGAACGGACGGCGACAACGGAGTATTTGTAGCAGATGCCATCAGTGGAGATACGGTGCCGATCAAGCTGGATGTCCAATATTTATCCGATGATCTCGGCTGGAGCCCTTCTGGCAAAAAAATCGTCGCCGCAACTTATTCCCAGGAGCAGAACGATTTTATTACGTTTGTGATTACGTTGAAATAAAAGCTGCATCATTATATTTATGAAAAAATAAGGATGTCCGTAATAGCTAGCAGCTACTTAGCTACTTAAGGACATCCTCTTTATGGTTAATTTAAATTACTTTTTTGATTTCTTAAATAAAATCCAAACAACAAATCCGACTAAGGAAAAAGAAGCAATGGAATAGAGAATGGATACAAAATTCATAGGCTTTGAAAAAAACAAGGAAGCTTAGAATGAACTTGCACTGGTCTAGTCTCCTGTATACTTAAATCCATTAAAGATTTTGTTATAAATTTCATGAAAAAACCTCCAGCTTAATTATGAAGTTATTTTAGTGCTTTTATATGAACGAAAATGAGCCAGAATTAGATCGAAATTAGCGTCACACGTATTTCCGTTAAACTTGGCGGACACAGCCGCAGCTATTTTAACAGAATTACGGATTATGGCACAGGTTTCGGACTCAGGAGCCGCTATTGCGATGTAAATGGCCATTTTATTGGGATAATGGGAGTGATAACGGCTCTCCTGTCCGCTTACGTCCTGAACTCGGCTCAAAAGTCAGAATAGCGGAATCTCAGTCCTCAGTCCCGATCTGGTTTACATATGTGCCTAGCAGGTTCGTTATGAAACGCTATTATAGCACTTTCAATTGTGAATTTTACTTTTTTTATCCATAAAAATAAAAAATCCTGTATGATAAAATTTAGTCGCTAGTGTAAATATTGAAGTTGGCAGGCAAGTGATTAAACGTACGTCGTTATTGTAACCCTGAACGAGGTGGTAGGGTCATGCTTAATTTAATTGCTCTAATCGCTTATTTGCTGATTACATTATGGGTCATTGTTAGTATCATAAGAGCAGGATGGGAGCCTCAAAGAAGAGTGCAAAACATCTATTTGTTATTTATAGGTGGAATGCTAATGTTTGCAATGGCTCCGAAGGAGCTTTGGAAAATGATCCTTCCGCTGTTCAATCTTGCACTAATCATAGCCTATCTGATATTCATCTTTGCTTTGAGAAAAAAAGTGTAAGAGCATAAATCATGCATGCCTCGTTATAAAAATGGATTCACCGAAGCGGGAATTCCTTACTTTCGTATGAAGATTTTCAAAGCAAAACGATGGACCTAATGGCGGAAATATTGACTTAAGGCGCTATAAAGGGTATTATTACACAATCTTGAATACGAACAGTAAGGGTGAAAATCTTGAATTCGAAACTGCAGATTAAGAACGTTATTTTAGCCGACAAAGATCTTGCCTCAGGGTTATATCAGTTCATCATGACACTTAGTGAAGGTTCTAAGGCGCGTTTGTTCTACAGCCAGAAGCCAGTATGGAGATTAACAGGCGTTACGCGTATGCTGAACGTGCCGTGTCCATTGTGCCGGAAAGACTACTACTGTAATTGCTTTGAGAAGAACATTGCTCATTTCAATCAGCAGATCATCGAGAAGGATCTTATTCCGGAACCGACGAATAGCTAATACTTGTTTGAACAAGCTTACAAAAACAGGCATCCCCGCCTCTGGCTGGTGGATGCCTGTTTTTTGCGCTTTGCGTCTAAATTTCCATCGGCGTCTTCAAGCCGAGCAGCTCTAAGCCTTCCTTAAGCACATCGGCAGCCACCTGCACCAGCTTAAGCTTAACGATCCGCTCCCCAGCGTCCCCAGCGAGCACCTTGTCATGATGATAAAAACGATTGAACGCCTGGGCGAGCTGAATCAAATATCTGGCGAGAATCGATGGCTCATGCCGTTTGGCGGCGTCTCCAAGGGCTGCTGTGTAGCGCAAAAGCATCTTCATTAGCAGCCAAGCATAATCGCCCGTCACATACTCATAATCTGCAGGCTGAGGTGCTGCTGCGACGTCGCTGCCGGCCGCTTTTGCCAATATCCGCTGCGTTCTGGCGTAAGCATATTGCACGTACGGGCCCGTCTCCCCTTCAAAATTCAGTACATCCTCCAGCACAAAATCGACCGCGAGCATTCTCGTATTTTTGAGATCCCCGAACACGACGGCGCCAATGCCAACCGCTTCGGCTACCTCGGCTTTGCCTGCAAGTGCTGGATTCTTTTCCTCTATTTTCTGCAAAGCCCGCTGTACCGCTTCATCCAGCACTTCTTCTAGAAATACGACCTTGCCGCGGCGGGTGGACATTTTTTGCCCGTCCAGCTTCATAAGCCCGAACGGGATATGCTTGCAGGCGGCTGCCCACGCAAAGCCCATTTTCTCAAGCACGAGAAACAGCTGGCGGAAATGCAGCGATTGTTCCGAGCCGACAACATACAGCAGCTCGCTGCCCTTCATCTCTTCATGGCGATAAATGGCAGTCGCCAAATCACGTGTCGCATAGATGGATGTGCCATCGGATTTGCGAATGAGGCAAGGCGGCAGCTCATGCTCATCCAGCCGGACGACCTGTGCGCCTTCACTTTCCTCCAGCAGCTGCTGCTCCTGAAGCTGCTGGACGACGGCGTCCATTTTATCGTTATAGAAGCTTTCGCCAAGAAAATGGTCAAAGCAGACGCCGAGCCGGGCATACAGCTTATTGAACTCCTTCAGGCTGTCGGCAATAAACTGGCTCCAGCAGCGAATCGCTTCAGCATCGCCAGCTTCCAGCTTGGCGAACCAGCTGCGCGCCTCATCCTCCAGCTCGGGGTGCTGCTCTGCCTCTTCGTGAAAACGCACATACAGCTCCAAATAGCCCTTAATGGGATCGGCTGCAAGCTGCTGCTCGTCGCCCCATTTTAGATAGGCGGTAATCATCTTGCCGAACTGCGTGCCCCAATCGCCCAAGTGATTGACGCTGACCGTCTCATAGCCAACCTTGCGCAAAATATGGTACAGCGCATTGCCGATCATCGTCGAGCGCAAATGCCCAATACCGAACGGCTTCGCAATATTGGGCGAAGACATGTCGATTATGACACGCTCTCCATTCCCTATAGCTGCATGCAGGAGGGTTCCGTTCTGCCAATCTGCAATAAGCTGCGCGGCTGCTAGTTCCCGATTCCATTTGAAATTCAAATAGGGGCCGGCAGCCCGAACGCTCCAGCTCGCATCTGCCAGCAGGGGCTCAAGCAAAGCAGCAATGTTAACGGGGCTTTGTTTCATCGTGCGGGCCAAAGTAAAGCAGGGGAAAGCAACATCGCCAAGCTCCTCATCGGGCGGATATTCCAGCAAGGGCCGAATATCCGCTTCGGGCAGATCCAGCGCTTTGGCCAATGCCAGCGCGATTTTGTCCATTAACAGCATCATCATCTTCCTCTCTAAAATAAATGTTCCGGCCAGAGTAGAGCAGCACGCCAAAAAGGCCCCGTCTCTAAAAATAAGAGACGAGGCCTGTTATCCCCGCGGTACCACTCTTGTTGCCGCCTCCGCACAGAAACAAAGAGGGGCATCTCGCCGTTGTAACGGTGCTGAACCGGACGTCCCTAGCATGATTGCTCGTTTCAGGCCGCCATCTCCCGGGTGCGCTTCACCTAATCGTCCATTGCCGGCTTCCACTGTCCCGGCTCGCTTGAAATGGCACCCATGTAGGTTACTCTCCCGTTCCTTGATGTTAATTAACAGCTATCATATCGGATACGATCAGAAAAATCAATCCGTTTTTAGTCGGCCAAGCTTGCAGCTATTCTTTCTCGGTTACGAGGCACAGGCTCTCAATCGCCTGGCGTATAATCGAGCATGAGCGCTCCATCAGCCGCTGCTCCCGCGTAGTCAGCTTGAGCTCGACGATTTCCTTAACCCCGCAGCGGGCGATGATCGCGGGGACGCCAGCGCATACTTGCTGCTGGCCATATTCGCCGTTTAATATCGCAGACACGGCAATAATGCGATGCTCATCGTTTAGAATAGAGCGGGTAATATGCGCCAGCGCATTGCCGATGCCAAAGCTGGTCGAGCCTTTGCGCGTATAGATTTCCCAGCCGGCATTGCGGGTCTGCTCCGCGAGCGCTCCGAGCTTCACATGCCCGAAGCGCTCGGGATGCTGGGCCAAAATATGCAGCAGCGGCTTGCCGCCAACCGTCACATGCGACCAGGCGGGAAACTGCGACTCGCCATGCTCCCCAAGCACATAGCCCTGCACGCTGCGGGCATCCACTGGAAAATGCTCGCAGAGCAGCGTCTTGAGCCGCGAGGAGTCGATGGACGTTCCGGTGCCAATCACTTGGCAACGCGGCATGCCGGACAGCTCCCACACGACATACGTCACAATATCCACAGGATTGGCGGCCGCTACAAAAATTCCGCTGAATCCGCTGTTCATAATGCGCGGAATCATCGTTTCATAAATCTCGCGCACCGTATGCAGCACATCAAGCCGATCATCGCTGCCGACGGGATACGCCCCAGCGCAGAGAAGGATAACGTCCACATCCCCGCACTGCTCCAGCGTTCCAGCAGCAACCTTTGTGCGGCCATGGACAAAGTCCATGCTGTGCGACAAATCGAGCGCCTGTGCATAGGCCCGGTCGAACGTGCGGTCAATGAGCAGCAGCTCATCGCAAATCGACTGGTTAATTAAGGCATACGCGCAGCTTGAACCGACCTGACCGACTCCTACAATAGCGACCTTGCGCGCTTTGTTTGCCATCCGTTTGCATCTCCTCCACCGTAACCTCGTTACGCTATTATATGCGGCATCCAGCCCATGATGTGACGGCTATGTTCAATCCATGTTTGTCTATGTCACATGGAAGCAAAAGCGTGAAAATATGCACATTTTGACCTGCCATCCTATGGCGGATAGAGCTTTGCTTTTCAACATATCCACAGAGTTATGCACATTATCAACAGAGTTCAAATGGAGTATTTTCCGCCACCTCCAATACTTATCCACAAGTGAACAGGGAGGATTGTCCACACTGTACAGGTCAGAAGTCCTAAGGTTGAATATAGATAAACCGCTTATTTTCGTACATTTACAATCTAACTTTCAGCTGTCATGATAGGGAAAGTATATGTGGGCAGACACAGATGGAGGAATGGAATTCATGTGGCTTGTATTATCCTTGCTGGCGGCGACGAGCTTTGGGCTGCGGGGGATTTTGTATCATTGGACGAGCCAGCAGGCGCTTAATCGCAATGCGCTGCTGTGTGGTGTATTTTTCTCAGGGGCGCTGATTACACTTGTTTGTACGCTGGCGACTGGAACATCTTTCACCGTTTCATCGCTTATTGGCGTGCAGATGGGACTGCTCTCTTTCGGCGCAAATGCGAGCATGTTCAAGGGCTTTGCCGTGGGCAAAGCCTCTATTGTTGCGATTTTGACCGCGCTTCCTTCGGCAATTGTCGTCGTTGTCGCCTTCGCGGTATGGGGCGAGACGCTCAATATGGCGCAGCTCAGCTCCTTTATTATCATTATTGCGGGTATATTGCTGGTGCGTTATTCCAATGATATTACCCGTGGCAATTTGCAAGGAGCGCAATGGGGGCTACTGGCGATGCTGCTGTTTGCCGGAAACGATTTGTCGGGAAAATGGTCGACGATGATGGATGCGCCGTTGTTTCCGACGCTTGTCTGCATGTTCAGCAGCGGCTCGATCTGCTTTGGGCTTTGGTGGCTGCGCGACCTGCGCTCCGTACGTGCTGCTGCTGCGGCAGCAGGCCAAGCAGCGCAGGAGATAGCAGCAGGTGCCGCAGCAATTACTCTTAACGCTGTTAATACTCTCAATTCTCTTAATACGGTTAGTGCGGTTAATGCTGGTATCACGAGTGGCGCAAGAAACGGGACTGCGAGTCCAAGCACTCAGCCAATCGTGAGCGTGGCAGCTCAGGCAGCCAACCGGGCAGGCACAGCAGACAAACGCAGCTGGAGCTTCCGCCGCACGTTTTCCGTCGGGATGGCAGTCGGCATTACCAATGCAGTGGGCATGATGTTTATTGTGACGGCCTTTGATGTAGGGAAGGCGGGGCTGGTGTCGGCCGTAACGGCGCTTAATGTGCTAATCGTGCTGCTTTATACGCGGTTCGTTGTGAAGGAGCGGTTCTCCAAACTGGAGACGATCGGGATTTCGACCGCGTTCGCAGGCATCCTGCTCTTGCGTTTGTATGGCTCCTAATGTGAAGCGGCCTGCGCTGAATACAGGCGAGTTAAGTACGAAACGTCTATAACTTTAGAAAACTCAGTGAAAGTGTTATAATACAACCGTTCACTTATTTTACTTAACGGGAGGTTTCACTTACTATGAAAGATTTTGAATTGTACAACCCAACCAAGCTCATATTCGGAGCAGGGAAGGTACAGCAGCTTGGAGAGCTGGTCAAGCCATACGGGACGAAAGTTCTGCTCGTATACGGCGGCGGAAGCATCAAGCGTTCGGGGCTTTATGACGAAGTGATTTCCCAATTAAATAGCATTGGCGCAACCGTTCATGAACTGTCTGGCGTGGAGCCGAATCCGCGTCTAACGACAATTAATAAAGGGATCGACATTTGCCGCAGCGAAAAAATCGAGTTCGTGCTCGCCGTTGGCGGCGGCAGCGTGCTGGATGCTTCCAAGGCGATTGCAGCTGGGGCGCTCTATGATGGCGATGTGTGGGATTTCACGATCCGCAAAGCAGTCATCCAAGAGGCATTGCCTATCGGCACTGTGCTGACGCTTGCCGCTACCGGCTCGGAAATGAACGGCAATGCGGTTATTTCCAACTGGGAAACGCAGCAAAAACGCGGTCTCGGCAGCAAGCTTGTTTATCCGAAATTTTCGATTCTTGATCCGAAGCTGACATATTCCGTGCCGAAGGATCAGACGGCGAACGGCATTGTCGACATTATGTCGCATGTGTTCGAGCAATATTTCTCCCTGACGACCAATACGCCGCTGCAGGAGCGCTTTGCAGAATCCATTTTGCAAACGGTCATTGAAAATGGTGAAAAAGCAATCGAAAACGGCTCCGACTATGACGCCAGAGCGAATTTGCTGCTTGCCGGCACCTTTGCGCTCAACGGCACGCTGCCGATTGGCGTCGTGACGGACTGGGCGTCGCATGGCATCGAGCATGAGGTAAGTGCGATTTATGATATCGCACATGGCGCAGGACTTGCGATCATCTTCCCGAACTGGATGAAGCATGTGTATCAAGAGCGTATTGACCGCTTCGTGCAATATGCGGTACGGGTATGGAACATCGATCCGAGCGGCAAATCCGATGAGGAAGTGGCGCTTGCGGGTATTGAAGCGACACGCGCCTACTTTACGCGCATTGGCGAGCCTGCAACACTTGGCGAGCTGGGCATTGGCGGCGAGAACATTGACCGGATGGCGGCGGAAGCGACTGTATTCGGCCCAATCGGCTCCTTCAAGAGCCTGGACAAGGAAGCGGTCAAGAGCATCTTGACGGCGAGCCTGTAAGCCAGGAAGTCAAAGCTCTTATAAAGCATTCAGGTACTGCTGCGCAAGCAGCACGCCTGAGTGCTTTTTTTTCTGGCCAGCAATGGGTCTATATCATCTCCAATCCTTGAAATTTCAATGATGGAATAGAAAATCTCTATTATCCGTGCCGTTGACCGCTGCATATATGGAGTGATAAGTTAAATTCATATAAAATAATCGGAATAATCGGATATTAGAGGAGGCTTTTTCAGATGGGAGATCAAGCAGCAGCGTATCGTTTTGCCCGCAACTTGCCCGCACGATCCATTGGCGGAACGAAGGTGACAGACCCGCAGCATGTTCATTTGTCCTACGGCTTTCCGGCAACGGACTTGCTGCCGGTTGAGGAGCTGCATGCAGCAGCGGCGGAAGCTCTTAAATGGGACCGGGCGGATGCGCTCCATTATTCGGGAGCGAAGGGGCCAGCCCGCGTCAGGGATTGGGTGCTGGCACGTTCCCGCAAGTTCGGCATTCATGCTGGGGCGGAAAATTTTATTCCGACCTTTGGCGCCATTCAAGGCATTGACCTGACCGCGCGAATTTTGCTAAACCCGGGGGATGAGGCTTGGGTAGAAGGGCCGACCTTCTTTAATGGCTTGCAGGCGTTCCGCGCAGCGGGTGCCGTCATCAAGTCGATCCCCGTCGATGAGGAGGGTCTTCAGGTCGAGCTGCTGGAAGCAGCCTTGAAGCAGGCAGCTGAAAGCAATGAGCCGATACCGAAGCTGCTGTACTGCATGCCGAACTATCATAATCCGACGGGTGTGAGCCTGTCGCTGGAGCGCAGGCGGAAAATTGCGGAGCTGGCGGTGGCCTACAATTTCCTCGTTTTGGAGGATGATGCTTATGCCGAGCTGAACATTAGCGGGAAGACGCTTCCTGCGATCTATTCGTTTGCGCCGGAGCAGGTCATCTATGTCAGCACATTTTCGAAGACGTTGGGCCCTGGACTGCGCCTCGGCTGGGCAATTGCCGCACCGGAGGTCATTACGCATATGGCGACGCTGTCGCTGGGAAGCCAGCTTAATCCTTTTACCCAAGAGGTCGTTGGCGAATTGCTGCAGCATTATGGATTTGATGAGCAGGTAGCAAAACTTACCGAGCGCTATAGAGCGCAGCGCGATACGATGATTCAAGCTCTCAGGAGGGAGTTTGCGAAGCATATTTCGGTGCAGGCGCCGGATGGCGGATTTTTCGTCTGGGTAACGTTTGACGAGCAGGTGGATGTGCGGCAGTTTGCGCCAGCAGCGCTTGCGAAGGGCGTCAGCTTTGTAGCGGGCAATGCTTTTTTCGCGGATGGGCAGGGCTCCCGCCATTTGCGGCTGTGCTTTAGCTTCTGCAACACGGAGCAGATCGAACGCGGCATTAAGGCTTTGGCAGAGGCTTATTATGAAGCTTTGCAAGGCCGAGCGGCGCAGCAAGCTGTTCCCGAGCTGCAAGCCTAGATCCGAGCTTAACTGGCCGGGGCCTAACTGGTTATCCGTATCATCTTGAGATCCACCTTGTTCGATTCCCGACATAAAGCGCGAAGCTTCGCCTCGCCGTCAGCAGAAAATCTGCGAGGCGAAGCTTCGCGCTTTTTAAATATTCCATGTACTCCTATTGATGTGAAGGTTAGCTGGAATACAGCGAGCAGTAGGTGCGGCTGAAATTGCGAGCCAGCAGGTCCTCTTTTCGAATGAAGAAATGAATGACGCCAGCATTCTGCCACTGGTAGCCGACTAGTTCGTTGCTGTCTATTTCCAGCAGCATAATCATATCCGCGATTTCCGCTTCGGCCCGCTCCCGGCTTCCACGGAGCCTGTCCATCAAATGCTTCATCGCCTTCTCGCTGTCATTTTCGGTCGTCTTATCCGCCAAAATGAACAGTGCCGCTTCCTCCTCAGCATCGTGATGCTGCCCGGCCGGATAGCCGAACATCGTTCCCCAATTGGTTTTGCGATCCCCCTGCATCTCGGCGGCAAGCTCAAAATAGCGGTCGGTCGAGCCCTCCTCAAAATCAATGACCTCATAATCCACATAAGGCATGTTCGGCAGCTCGACCGCTGAAAAGGCTGCGGCTTTGTAAGGATGAAACGACGTTTCATAAATATCCTCAAGAATCGTTGCCGTCTCGGGATGGCGTAGAGCAAGCTGCTGCGGGTATTCGACAAAAATAATGCGATGCTCGACGTTCGCAGCCCCTTCGTCCATGCCGATAAAGAAATACAGCATGCCAGCTTCAGGCAGCCAGCCCTGTCTGCATGCAGGCGCTATATCTGCCATATTCAGCTGGGCGAGCGGCGTCATCAGCTTGCCAGACGATTCCGTCGGCCATTTCATCGCTTGCGGAAGGTCTGGATAGCCGCCGACGCGCGAGTTGCCGACCTTTTCATATAAATCAGGCTCTATTGCAGACAGCTTCACTGTGCTGCGGGCTTGCGGGAGCAATTTTTCGGCAGCGGGAGACAGTTGATGCTCATTCAGCAATTGTTCCAACGCTTGTGACAGCTGTTCGTTAAGGTGATTGGACATAAGCATAAATCCTCCATTCTGGGATTGAGTAAGTCGTCATAAACCAAGTCGTATTGAACCATTACCCCGCTGCGAGGAAAGCTTACCACATTGGACTGGCGAGAAAGATAGAGTTTGCCGATAAAAGGGTATATTTCCCTATGTGATGTTCTACCTAAATCAAAGTACGATAGAAATAAGGGGCTGATAGACAGATGGAAGAATTGAAAAGCTGGAGTAAAGCATGGAATGTCGAGACGTTAACGGATACGGTTGGTCAAGTGACCCTATTGAATCATCCGGGCGGCATCTCTCCAAAAGGAGCCATTGCTGCTCCGAGGGGCGGTACGGTGATTGCGGCTTATGCCTATCATGACAATCAAAGCGGTCTTTACGATGTCGTCTATATCCATCTGGATGAGAGCGGCAGTCTTATTGATACGCAGCATGAGCAGGAGGGCGTTTTGCCTGAGCTGTTCCATAGCCCGGATGGCGCGGTTTGGGTATCGCTTGGCACTTCACATGGCAAGGAGCTTGATATAGCGCTGCCGCTGTACGGACGCAGCGACCATGCCGCTCCTAAAGGGAGCCGTCCTTTTCCAGGGAAATATGCCGCTTCGGCAGAGAAATCAGCCTGGTTCCACGATGAGGATTGGTTCAGCGATAAAAAGCCGGACCGCCTGCTGCGGCTGGAATTTGCGGATGGCCGCATCCAGTCAAGCAAGGTTATCAAGCTGCCGATGCCCAAAAACAATAAAATCTCCCTTGATCCGGAGGGCAGGCTTCATCTGCTTGCTGTTCTTCATCAGGAGGAAGAACTGCTGCACCGTCCGCTAGACAGCCAAGGTAACGTTATGGAAGAACGCCGCTTGAGCGGGTTCGATGCGGATTTGCTTGAGGTGCTGGAGCTCGGAAGCGAACGGGATATGCGGGTTATTTTCACGCTCGGAAATGCTCTGAATCTCGGTGTTGTTGCGCCGGACGGGCGGCGGGAGACGCATGCACTGCATGAGCTGCCAAGCCCGTTTTACAGCGTCTGGGAGCCTGTGCGCCTTGCGGACGGGACGGATATCATCCGCTTTACTTTTGAAGAGGGTAATGGATGGGCAATTGTGCAAAATACGGAGCTGCGCGCGATTTTTACACATAGCGGAGAACGCGGCTACACGAATCAGCTGACAGGCGAGCTGCTGCCTATTCCAGCCAGCGAATCGCTCGTATTAAACGATATTTGCCGCGTCAGCGATCAGGCATACCGGGTCATTATTTATCCGATGATGAATGGTGCTGCCAAAGCCCAGCAGTTGTTTATCGCGCAATTGGAGCTGTAGGAGCTGGGGCAAGGGAGAGGGCAAGTGAGTGGGAAGGGATAGGGCAAGAAGTACAGCAGTAGATCGCTGAAATGGACAAGCGGAAGGATGGAGAAGCGATGAGCATCATCACATATATGGAGGAAATCAAGGAGCTGCTCAAGGAGGAGCTGCCGGAACTGGCGGCATCGTTGAACGGGCCTGCAACGGAAGCGGAAATTGCCCAAGTGGAGTCGCAGCTGGGCCTTTCTTTTCCGGACGACCTGCGGAGCTTGTATTTGCTGCATAACGGCGAGCAGAGTGAGGGGCCGGGCCTGTTCATGGGGCTAAGGTTTCTGTCCTTGGAGGAGCTTGCGTCAGAGTGGCAGGTGTGGGCGGATTTGGAGGCGGACTTTGGCGAGGAAAGCGGCCATTATTCCGTTCCCCTTGGCTGGATAGAGGAACGATACATAAATCGCGGCTGGCTGCCGATCAGCGAGGATGGCGGAGGCAATCATCTCGGTGTAGATATGGCGCCTGCGCCGAGCGGCGTAACGGGCCAGATCATTAATTTTGGCCGGGATGAGGAGACGAAATATGTCATTGCTTTAACGCTCGGCGAGCTGCTGAAATTTGTTCGCGATACGGTCAAGGAAGGGCAGTTCAGCATCAATCGGGATGAGGAGTGGGTATTCTGGAACTATGGTCGGGAAGGGGATGGACATTTCCATGACGCCGTGCGTGCTTTGCCGCTGCCACTAGGGCGTTCAGCTCTAGAAGCTGGCCATGGTGGACTTGAAGAGGTTAGAGCAGTGGGAGCCAATTTGGCAGAGCAGCTGGAGCAATCGCTTAGTGCCGACTGGCTGGCGCGCATTAGGGAAAAGTCCGGCTCGGTCGCTGCTTTTTTGAAGGCGAAGCAGCTTTATTTTATTAAGGAGGGGCTGACTGACGCGGAACCCTTCGCTTATTGCAGTGAAGTGCGGGAGCTGGTGCTAAGCGCCAATGAAATTAGCGATGCTGCACCGCTCAGCGGCTGTACGCAGCTTAAGGTGCTGTACATTGGCGGCAATCCGATTATGGATGTGAGCGCGCTGTCGGAGCTTGCTTATTTGCAGGAGCTGTATTTGACGGGAACTGGTGTTGTGGATATTGCCCCACTGGCTAAGCTGCCAAAGCTTAAAAAGCTGGCGGCTGAAAATGTGCCGATTGTCGATTTTTCACCCCTTGCCCAGTCCAAAAGCTTGCGCCGTCTCGCCGTCTCAAACATCAACGGGGAGCAACTGCGCGCGATCTGTGAATTGGAGCAGCTGCAGGAGCTTTCGATACAAGGCTTCGCGGATGAAGCGGCCAAGCAGCAAATCGGTCTGCTCAGCAAGCTGAAAAAGCTGAAGTCGCTAGAGCTGAAGCAGCTGGAGCTTGATGATCTCACATTCGCAGCCGCGCTTTCCAAGCTGGAAAGCTTGCAGCTGGAGCATACATCGGTTGCAGATATGTCGGCTGTAGCCGAGTGTAGCAGCTTGAAGGAACTTGAGTTGAACGGCTGCGAGCAGCTTGGCCAATTGGAAGCGGTGGCGAAATCGGCCTCGCTGCAGCAATTCGCTGGCAGCTTTGCACAATTTAATGTGCTGAAGGATCTTTTTGCGCAAAAGGTAGATATGAGCAAAATGATCGGCAGCATGACGGACGAAGAAGAGGAAATTTGGCTGGCATATAATAGGGCATAGAGTACCACAACGGGCACAAGGCTGCCCTACCGCGGACAAGGATAATGGAGATAGTGGACTTAAGCATAATGTAATCATAGAACGCGGTTGCAGCCAGGTGAGATTTTTGGCGGCAGCCGCTGTTTAATTCTGGGGATAAAACGGCTTGATTAAGGTATCATCCCATACTTGCACTTCTATATATCTTTCCGGGCCTTTGTCTCCATGGGCATTCCATGCTTGGGGCAGACCGTAGCTTGTTATAATATCGGCGATCTCACTGAGTGTATAAACTTGACCTCGATAGGGCTTCCCGTCGTTGTATCGCATTGCAGGAAATAAATCGCCATAAGTAAAGCTAAGAATGTCAGGTTCAAAGTCATATATGGAAAATGGGATAGCTTTGCCTTGTGGATACCAATCCAGCAGCCAAGGGCACTCTCCAAGAGTCATATAGTGAGGATATTTTTGCAAAGGCTTGCCTCCCTTAACATTGAATAAATCTCTTGCCCTCTCTTCAAGCATACGCCGAATGTCTAGATAATCCGTGGAGCGACTACTTGCAAATCCTCTTTTCTGAGATCGAATTTGTTGAAGAACCTTTTAGGCCTCCTGCGGTTCTAGAGCGGATAGATTGCGAAATGGGCCTGTAGATTCATCGTAATAATGATACAGCTTCATTTTCATCGTCATCATGCTTCACCTCGCCTATTTCTAATTTAATTAGCTGGCTTTAGCATTAATATATCAAATTTATGGAAGGAAATCGTTCAAGGAAATGCAAAAAAAAGAAGTTGGTCAGCTGCTCTTGTTGCTCTTTGTCTAGCGTGTATTCAAGGCAAATCTCGTCTGACTGATTCAAGGTTGGGGAACCGCCGCATTCGATTGTTGCAGAGACCATGGTCGCAGAGCCTTCTGTTACTGAGATCGTTGTTACTGAACCCGCTATTACTGAGATCACTGTCACTGAGCCCGTTGTTACTGAGCCCACTGATACTGAGCCCACTGTTACTAAGACCGTATTACTAAGACCAGTGTTACTAAGTCCATTGTTACTGGGAGCGCTGTTGCCGAGACGTCGCAGTCTGGAACGTTCCCTCCTTCTTTTGGCGGACTGAGTTTCCGCTATTTTGGCTTTTAATCTGATTTCAGACCGTACGCGGACAGGAGATCCGTTATTGCTCTCATTATCCTGTCAAAATAGCTATTTGCAGCGCATTAGCGTCTCCTGAGTCCGCCGCCTATGCCTGAATCCGTGTCTCTGTTAAAATAGCGGCTTCTGAGTCCGTGGCTTATTCCATAATCTGTGAATTTGTTGAAATGGTGGCCCCTGAGTCCGCCGCCTATGCCATAATCTGTGATTCAGTTGAAATAGGCGCTATAGGCGCTGCTGCGTCCACCAAGTCTATTTTTATGCAGGGAGCAAACCGCTGAACCGAGGAGCATGAGGCTGACCTTCATACGTAGGTTCACATTCATGATGGATATCATTCGCGGTAGTAGCGGGAATACGTTTGACGCTGGCTTCAAGCAAAATCCGCTCTGGATCTAATCTGCATCTAATCCGGATCTAATGCAGATCTAATGCAGATCCGCTCTGAATCGGCTCTTGCTTGTTTAAGTTTGCATACAAGCCCTAATATGCAATACCAATTCTCTTTCTAAAAGTCTCTTGACAGTCAATTACTCTAATGTTAGAGTGATTATATTCTAATATTAGATTAAATAATTTAAGAATAAAACGACTAGTGGGGGAATTAAAATGAGTATTGTATCTATTGTGATTCAAGTTTTGTTGGGTCTGGGTTTTCTTATGTTTGGTTTTATGAAGCTGGGCTCGAAGCAAATGGTCGATGAGTTCAAGCGTTACGGCTTGCCTTCCGGCGTTCGGCTGTTCACAGGCGTGGCTGAAATTGCGGCGGCGGCTCTTGTTGTGGCGGGTATTTGGTACAGCGGTCTGGCTGCTTGGGGCAGCTTGCTTATCGTAGTTATTATGGCGGGTGCCATTGCTACTCACCTTAAAGTTAAAGACCCTGGGTCGAAAATGGGCATGCCGCTCGTATTGCTGGTGCTTGGCCTGATCGTATTGCTGCTCAACTGGAGCGCATTGGCGGGCTAATAAGGCAACGAACGTAACCGATTCGTTAAAGCTATGATATTTTCATCCTCATTCAAAGGAGATGCATTCAAATGAAAATACGGATTGTAAGTCCAGATGAGCAGGGCATAGGCGAATTTGACGGGGGCAAAATAAAAGAGCAGAAGCCAATCGGCTTTTCTGGCGAAGGCTCTATTTTCAACCGGCTCGGCCCTTTGTTTTATTGGGCATGGGGACATATCGAGGAAGCGGGCCAAATTGGCGAGCATCCGCATAAGGGCTTTGAAATTTTAACCTATGTGCTGGGAGGCAAGAGCTCCCATCGGGATTCTCTCGGTACGCACAGCGACGTGGGCGAAGGCGGCGTTCAAGTGATGCAGACTGGCTCCGGGATGTGGCATGCAGAAGGCTCGGACGGCCCGGCAGAGCTGTTCCAAATTTGGCTGGAGCCGCATTTAAGCAAGGCGGTGAAACGGGAGCCGATATATAATAAATATACGCATGAGCAATTTCAGCGAACCTCCGAGAATGGGGTATCGGTGAAAACGATTTTGGGCGGGCAATCCCCCATTAAGCTCGTAGCTGATGCAGCAATGGTCGATGTAGAATTGGAAGCCGGGGCGCAGCATACGTACAGCTATTTCCTAGGACGCAGCCGCATTGCGGGCGTATTGGTCATCAGAGGCGAAGGCACGATAGCAAGCGAGCAGGAGATTTCATTTGCAAATAAAGATTTTATAGTGGTACAGTCAGAGGATGGCGGAGAAATACGCATAAGCAATCCAGGTCAGGAACGCCTGCGCTTCAGCATCATTGACGTTCCGGCAGAGGTAGATTACCCGCTGTACAACAAACCGTGGTAACGGGTTTATTTTAGACGGGAAAGGAGGTTGGGTATAGATGTATCAAGCAGATGAGCGCACCGGGCTGGACTTGAGGCTGTTCCGTGTATGGAGCAAAGCTTCTATGGCCGTATTCGGAAATGTCAAAAAAGACATCGCAAGCCACGGCATTGAGCCGGAGCAATTCATTATTCTTGAGCTATTATACAGCAAGGGGCCACAGCCAATTACGAAAATTGGCGAAACCTTCTCCATTCCAACCGGAAGCATTACTTATGTCGTAGACAAGCTGGAGAAAAAAGGATACGTCAAGCGGCATCCTAGCCCGACCGATCGCAGAGCTTCCAATGCCGCGCTTACCGAATCGGGCACGCAGCTGTTTAATGAAATTTTTCCTAAGCATGCGGAAATGATTTCACGCAGCATGTCATTCATTGATGACTCGGAGAAAGAGCTGCTGATCCAGCTGCTCAAAAAAATCGGGCTTGGCGCAGAACAGCTAAGCTGATGCTTGTATAACGGCAGAGCTAATTCCGTCTAGTACCGAAAAAGGCCAATAGCCCCGCTAAATCATGAAGGCAAGCTTCGTGATCTAGCGGGGCTATTTTTCATAGGCATATTAAGCGGGGCTTAGTTCAAGCTCATCATTATCGTTGCTGTTAAACACATCGCGATCCAGCTCGCCTTCGGCTTGAGCGACGAGCACGGAAGTGACCGTCGTTCCCGTTGCATTGACAGCTGTGCGGCCCATATCAATAAGCGATTCGACAGCGACGACAAGTGCCAGTCCTTCCAGCGGCAGGCCAACGGCAGTGAGAACGACAGTTGTCGAGATGGAGGCAGGGCCCGGAACGCCAGCAACACCGATCGACGAAATGACGCTGACGAGCACGATCAGAATATACTCGGTAACGCCGAGCGGAATGCTGTAAATATGCGATACGAATACGGCAACTACGGCAGGCCATACGCCGCCGCAGCCGTTGAAATTCATCGTGGCGCCAAGCGGAGCGACGAAGCTGGCAACTTTAGGCGATACGCCGAGGCGCTTCGTAATGACCTCCAAATTGATTGGCAAAGTTGCGTAGCTGCTGCGTGTCGTAAACGCGACTGCAATGGTCGGATACGCCTTCTTGAAAAACCGCAGCGGATTCAGCTTGGCAACGAAGGAGATCAATCCGCCAAATACGAGCACGAAATGCAAAATGAGGGCAATGTAGGTGACGATAATAAGCATGCCGAGCGGTTTTAAGGTTTCAAGGCCATATTTGGCGGCCATCACGGCAATTAGCGCATAAACGCCGTATGGCGTGAAGCGAAGCACGAATTTGACGACCTGATGCAGCACCTCGGTGAGCGAGGCGAACAGCGCTTTGACAGGCTGGACGGCATCGGGCTTCTTCGCGCCAACCTTGACGATAGCAAGGGCGATGAAGATGGCGAAGATCAGCACCGGAAGCACCTTGCCGGTTGCCGCTTCATTAATCGGATTGGAAGGCACCTGGTCCAAAATAACCTGGAAGAAGCTCGGCACCTCCCTAGCCTCAAAGCCTTCCGGCGAAGTCGCTTCAAAAGTGCCTGCCGGGTTCAGCGCTACGGCAACGAGCAGGCCGATAATAGCGGCAACGCCTGTGGTGGCGAGAAACCAAGACACGGTCTTGATGCCGATCTTTTTCAGGAAAGCGATATTGGTGATGGAAATAATGCTGTTTACGACGAGCACGAAGACGAGCGGAATAACGATCATGCGAATTAAGCTGATATAGATGGAGCCGATGGTGCCGACCCCTTCAAATTGCAGCTCGAATTTATTGAAAATAATGCCGGCGACAAGTCCAAGGCCAAGCGCCAGCAGCACCCTCGTGCCGAAGCCTACGCGTTTCTTTGCGAGATAATAAAGCGCGGCGAGAATGACTGCCGATACGAGCAGCGATATCCAGTTGTTCTGAAAAGCGGCTACTAAATTGTTTTCCATCTTCAACATCCTTTCAGCTATGACGAGCAAGAATGTTATATAATTCCTACCTGTTTACTAAGTATTATAGTACGAAATGTAATATAGCACTCGTCTTTCGCTTCTGTCAATTATAAATTTGGCAAAAAAGAGGGAAACCGCTTACTTGCGGCTCCCCTCCTCAAATTCTTATTATGCTTAGATTTCTCCGCGAAACGGAAGCTTTGCCGCCAGAGGACGGCGATCGCCGTTTACGCTTGAAATATAGGAAAGGATATGATTTTTCCATCCTATCTCTATATTTCTACGCGAAACGGAAGCTTTGCCGCCAGAGGAGGCGACTGCCGTTTACGCTTGAAATATAGGAAAGGATATGATTTTTCCATCCTATCTACTACGCGAAACGGAAGCTTTGCCGCCAGAGGACGGCAAAGCCGTTTACGCTTGGTCTGCTGGCGTTGCTTTTTTATAGGCCGCAGGCGTTTGCCCGGTTACTTTTTTGAACATGCGGTGAAAATGGGGCAGGCTCTCGAAGCCGCAGGCGTCGGCAATGAGCCGAATGTTCTCGTCGCTTGCCAGCAGCAGCTCCTTGGCGCGAATAATGCGCTTCGCCGTCACATAGTCGGTGACATTCATGCCGGTGAGCTGCTTAAATACGCGGGAAAAATGGGCTGGCGTGACCGCCGCCATTTGCGCCAATACGGACAAGCCGAGCGGGACATCGGGATGCTCATCAATATAGTGGAGAATGTTCCGCATCCACAACGGACCAATCAGCGGGCCATCCGCCTTGGCATATTCGCGGCTGCTCGCAATAATCTGGCGGTTCATCAGCAGCAAAATATGCTCCAGCTGCAGCAATATCGCCTGCCGATAGCCGGGCTGCTGCTCGCGCTGCTCCAGCTCAAGCTCATCAATGAGCTGCACCAGCTTAAGCTGCTCCTGCGTTGTCGGCTCAAATTTGTAGCGTTTATGCTTTTTGGCATGGTCGAAGCAGCGCAAATACGAGAAGGTATCTCCGAACGACGCCGTCTGGACGAATAAGGTGCTGAAAAAAATCGCCGTCGACGTCACCGGCTCCTCCTTGTCGGGAAACGAGCGATGTATCGTATTGCCCGGAATAATGAATAAATCGCCAGGCTTCATATCGTAAAAGGTTTGGTCAATAAAAAAAGTGCCTTTGCCCTCATAAATATAGACAAGCTCATACCAGTCATGCAGATGATCGGGCAGCTCCGTCTGCCAATGCTTGCGGTCACGGTAGACGAAATCGAAAGGAAATGAGCTGCCAACCTCGAACGGCTTGCGAAACGGCTTCATAAGCGAACGACTCCTCCTTGCGCCAGCATGGGCTAAGCGCGCAATGTTTCTATAGTCCAGCATAGCAAAAATCAAAATACAGTACAAATATGCAGGAATACGTTATTTTTAATATCATTATTGGCATTTATAATGAGATCAAAGGGATAGATAGCAGCGGGCGCAGGTTTCTGATTTAGAGCAGCTGCTGCTATGAAAACGTTAACAATTTTATGTTCATTTTAAAATATAGGAAAGTATATGATTTTGCTATCCTTTCTCTATATTTCTCGGACTGAAATGCGCTGCGCCGCCAAAGGACGGCGAAAGCCGTTTCACCTTGTGTGAAAATATCGTTTTATAGGGGGCAGCAACGATGAGGATTGATGCGCATCAGCATTATTGGGCAATTGAGCGGGGCGATTACGGCTGGATTACACCAGAGGTACCCGTGCTTTACCGCGATTTTGGACCTGAGCATTTGC
The DNA here is from genome assembly GCF_059609455.1 of Paenibacillus liaoningensis. Taxonomy (NCBI): domain Bacteria; kingdom Bacillati; phylum Bacillota; class Bacilli; order Caryophanales; family Paenibacillaceae; genus Paenibacillus; species Paenibacillus liaoningensis. The sequence goes on along the minus strand of NZ_JCAALU010000003.1, from coordinate 74,559 downwards.
AGGCAAGCCTGAATCGGCATGGCATTAGCCATACGATCGCAGTGCAAGCCGCTCCAACGCTGGCTGAGACCGATTATTTACTCGCGCTGAGCGATCGCACGGAGTCGATTGCGGGAGTTGTCGGTTATCTCGACCTGTTCGATCCCGAGCATCTAAGCCATTTCGAACAATTTGAACGTCATCAGCGGTTCGTGGGGTTCCGCGTGATGATTCAAGAGCTGCAGGATGCGGGTGTGATTTTGCAGCAGACGTTCGTTGAGGCGCTGAAGGAGTATGAGCAGCGGGATACGCCTATTGACCTGCTCCTCACCTCGCATCAGCTTGATTCGCTCGTTCAGCTTATGAAGCAGGTGCCGAATTTGCGCGGTGTTATCGATCATTTGGCGAAGCCGCGTATTGCGGCGGGCGAGCTTGATCCTTGGCGCAGCCAGCTGACGGAGCTGGCGCGTTATCCGAAGCTGTATTGCAAGCTGTCGGGAATGGTCACAGAGGCGAGCCACGATAGCTGGCGGCCGGAGCATTTTATCGCTTATATTCGCCATGTGCTGGAGGTTTTTGGCCCGGACCGGGTCATGTTCGGCAGTGATTGGCCGGTGTGCCTGCTGGCGGCGGGCTATGATGAAGTTGTGGATGTGCTGGAGCAGGCGCTGCCAGCCTCTTGGGGAGATGCGGAGCGAAGCAAGCTGTTCGGACTAAATGCAAAGGAGTTTTATAAACTATGAGCCAGTTAAATAAGACGCTTCTGGGACAGGAAGACCGCGAACGGTACGAGGCGGTTCAAGCAGGGAAAATAACGGTGCTGCAAATCGGCGAAGGCAACTTTTTGCGCGGCTTTGCCGATTGGATGCTGCAGGAATGCCATAAGCAGGGGCTGTTCGGCGGTGGAGTCGCGGTGACGCAGCCGCGTCCAGGAGGCAAGCCGAAAATTGACGCTTTGGCCAAGCAGGATGGCCTTTATACGCTGGTCATTCGCGGATTGGAAAATGGCGCGGCTGTTGAGCGCAAGGAAGTCGTCACCGTATTTGCGAAAGCATTCGATCCGTATTCGGAGTGGGAAGCGCTGGTGCAGCTTGCGGAAAGCAAGGATTTGCGTTTCGTCGTTTCCAACACAACAGAAGCTGGACTTGCCTACAGGCCGGAGCCGCTGCAGGAAGGCCAGCCGATTCAGTCTTACCCGGGCAAGCTTGCTTATTTGCTGTATCGCCGTTTTCTCACATTCGAAGGCGCTGCGGGCAGCGGCTTGATCTGCCTGCCTTGCGAGCTGCTGGAACGCAATGGCGACGAGCTGAAAGCTTGCGTCCTGCGCTATAGCGAGGATTGGGGCTTTCCGCAGGCGTTCAAGGAATGGGTGGAGCAGGACAATCGCTTCTTGAACTCGCTTGTAGACCGGATCGTGACGGGCTACCCTGATGAGCAGCAGGCTCAGCAATGGTTTGCAGAATGGGGCTATGAGGACCCGATGCTGACGACAGCGGAGCCGTACCATTTTTGGGCGATTGAAGCGGAGCCGGAGCTGGATGAGCAGCTGCCGCTGCGTCGGGCAGGGCTGAACGTGCATTTTGTAGAGGATTTGAAGCCGTTTCAGCTGCGGAAGGTGCGGATACTGAATGGCGCCCACACGCTGATGACGCCGCTTGCGCTCGTCCATGGGCTGGAGCAGGTGCGCGAGGTGATGGAGCATGTGGAGTTTGGCCCCTACGTTCGTGATGCAGTCGAACAAGAGATCATTCCTGCGCTGCCGCTGCCCGAGGGCGAGCTTAAAGATTATGCAGCTGCGGTGTATGAGCGGTTTCTCAATCCGTTCATTCGCCACCGGCTCGCCGATATTGCAATGAACAGCATCAGCAAGTTCAAGGTCAGGCTGCTGCCATCGCTGCTGGATTATGCAGATCGCGGCCAGCCAGTGCCTGTACGGCTGGTGCGCGCTTTTGCCGGATTGCTGCGCTACTATAAAGTAGAGAGCGATGGAGCAGGCTCATATACAGGTACGGATTTGCTCGGCACCGTCTACACGGTACGCGACGATGCCGGAGCATTAGCGGCGCTCGCAGCGGCGTGGGCTTTGGAAGACGCTGGTCAAGGCTCAGCAGCAGCGGCGGGCTCGGCACAAGCGCAAGCAGAGCGGCTGCTGGCGCTAAGCGAGCTATGGGGACGCGACTTGCAGGCAGTGCCAGGCTTGGTGGAAGCGGTAGCTTCACAATTAGAGGAACTGGAGCGTGGTGCACATGAATAACTGGGTTCGGCTTAATGAGAAGGATCAGGTCGTTATTGCGCTTACGCCGCTTTCCCAAGGGGATAAGCTGACACTTGAAAATGGCAGGGAGCTGGAACTGCTCGAAGACGTGCCGAAAGGGCATAAAATCGCCTCTACTCCAATTCCACAGGACGCGCATGTACTCAAGTTTGGCTATTCCATCGGCATCGCCAAGTCGGATATTTCAGCAGGCAGCTGGGTGCATACGCATAACATTGGAACAGGGCTGAAAGGATTTTTGGAATATTCGTATGATCCGGCAAAGGGCCGCGAGGAATCGGCAGCGCCAGCTGCGAGCTCGGCGAATCGTGCGAACCAGACGTTTCAAGGCTATGTGCGGGATGGCGGCGAGGTCGGCATTCGCAATGAGATTTGGATTATTAATACGGTCGGCTGCATTAACAAAACCTGTGAAATCGTTGCGCGGCGCGCTGATGCGATGTATGCGGGCCGCGTCGATGGCGTTTATCATTTCGCCCATCCGTTTGGCTGCTCGCAGCTTGGCGATGATCTACAGCATACACAGAAGCTGCTTGCTTCGCTTGTGAATCATCCGAATGCGGCAGGCGTGCTCGTTATGGGACTCGGCTGTGAAAATAACCAGATCGACCTGTTTAAGCAGGCGATTGGCGACTACAATCCGGAGCGCGTCAAGTTTATTAAGTCGCAGGAGGTTGAAGACGAGCTGGAGGCTGCGCTTGAGGAAATCGACGCTCTCGTCGAATTCGCAGAACGCTTCAAGCGGGAGCCGGTACCGGTTGCGAAGCTCAAGCTGGGACTTAAATGCGGCGGCTCGGACGGCTTGTCCGGCATTACGGCGAACCCGCTTGTCGGAACGGTATCCGATCGCTTGATTGAAGCGGGCGGAACGGCGATTTTGACCGAGGTGCCGGAAATGTTCGGTGCGGAAACGATATTGATGAATCGCGCAGACAATGAGCAGGTTTTTGGGAAAATCGTGCATTTGATTAACGACTTTAAGCAATATTTTATCCGTCATGATCAGGAAATTTATGAAAACCCTTCGCCGGGCAACAAGGCTGGCGGCATCAGTACGCTGGAGGAGAAGTCGCTTGGCTGTACGCAAAAGGGCGGTCACGCGCTGGTCAAGGACGTTGTGCCTTACGGAGAGCGGATTTCGCATACAGGCTTGAATTTGCTTGAAGCGCCGGGCAATGACCTCGTATCGGTAACGGCTTTGTCTGCGGGCGGCGCGCATATCGTGCTGTTTACGACAGGTCGGGGAACGCCGTTTGGCGGCCCGGTTCCGACAGTGAAGATCGCGACGAACAGCGAGCTGGCGGGACGCAAAAAGAACTGGATCGATTTCAACGCAGGACAGCTGCTCGAAGGCAAGACGATGAATGAGCTGACCGATGAGCTGTGGGATCAGCTGCTGGCGCTCGCTTCAGGCGAAGCGAAGACAAATAATGAACGCAACGGCTTTAAGGAAATTGCGATTTTCAAAGACGGCGTTATTTTGTAATCGGAGGGAAAAGGATGAAATATCGCAAATTAGGCAAAACCGGACTGGATGTATCGGTACTCAGCTTCGGCGCATCTTCCCTCGGTTCAGTATTCCGGGAGACGAATGAGGAAGAAGCGATTCGTACCGTTCACAGCGCTTTGGATGCGGGCATCAACTATATCGACGTTTCGCCGTATTACGGACTGACGAAGGCGGAGACGGTGCTCGGCAAGGCGATTAAGGAGCTGCCCCGAGACAAGTTTCTGCTCTCAACTAAAGCAGGCCGATACGGCGTGGACAGCTTCGATTTTTCCGAAAGCCGGATTATTAGCTCTCTTGAAGAAAGCTTGCAGCGGCTCAATACGGATTACGTTGATTTTATGTTCCTTCACGATATTGAGTTCGTTTCGCCTGAGCATGCGGCACAGGGCATTCCAGCGCTGCAAAAGCTTAAGGAGCAGGGTAAAATCCGCCATTATGGCATTTCCGGCTTGCCGCTGCAGCTATTCGAGAAATGGCTGCCGCATACGGAAGTCGATGTCATTTTATCCTATTGCCATTATTCATTAAATGATACGTCGCTGCTCGGCCTGCTGCCGCTCATTGAGCAGCACAATGTCGGCTTGGTCAGCGCGTCACCGTTGTCGATGGGTTTGCTTGGCACGAGAGGCACGCCTGATTGGCATCCAGCGAGCGCCGAGCTGAAGGCAGCCTGTCTGCGTGCTGCCGAGCATTGTGCAGCGCAAGGAATCGATATTGCGAAGCTGGCGATGCAGTTTGCAGTAGCGAATGAGCAAATTCCGACGACGCTGGTCAGTACAGCGAATCCAGAAAATATCCGCCGCAACGCGGCATGGATAGAGGAGCCTATGGACGAGCGGCTGCTTAAGGAAGTGCTTGAATTGCTGGCGCCCGTTGCCAATGAAAGCTGGCTCAGCGGCTTGCCGGAATATAATGAGAAAATCGGCATCGGCGGGCAAAGGAGCACGACATCATGAAAGCCATTGTATGCGAGCAGCCAGACAGCCTCAAGCTGACGGAGCAGGAGCAGCCTGCTTTTGGCGGCGGCAGCGGTGAAGGTCCATTCGCAGCTGGCCCGGAGGATGCTATTATTCGCATTCGCCGCATCGGCATTTGCGGGACAGATATGCATGCCTACAAAGGCAATCAGCCTTTCTTTCAATACCCTCGAGTTCTCGGACATGAGCTGGCGGCTATTGTAGAAGAGGTTGGCGAAAATGTAGCCGGGCTTGTGCCAGGCGATCAAGTCAGTGTCATTCCATATATGCACTGCGGTACTTGCATCGCATGCAGACGCGGCAAAACAAATTGCTGCACCGCCATGCAGGTGCTGGGCGTTCATAGGGATGGCGGCATGCGCGAGCTTATTGCGGTTCCCGCTACCCATCTGATTAAGACGGATGGCTTGACGCTGGACGCGACGGCGATGCTGGAGCCGCTTAGCATCGGCGCCCATGCTGTGCGCCGTGCGGAGCTGGAAGCGGGCGAGACCGTGCTCGTCATCGGAGCAGGGCCGATCGGGCTTGGCGTCATGGCGTTTGCCAAGCACCGGGGAGCGCGTGTTATTGCGATGGATATTAATGAGGAGCGGCTTGCTTTTTGCAAGGATTGGGCTGGTGTTGATGAAACGGTTCATGCCTTGCAGCAGCCGAAAGAGCGGATCGCTGAGCTGACAGAGGGAGAATTTCCAACCGTCGTATTTGACGCAACGGGCAATGCCCGTTCGATGACGGATGCCTTCGGCCTGACAGCGCATGGCGGCAAGCTGGTCTATGTTGGACTCGTGAAGGCGGATATTGCCTTTCATGATCCCGAGTTTCACAAACGCGAGCTGACGCTAATGGGAAGCCGCAATGCAACGCGTGAGGATTTCGATATCGTCATTGAAGCGGTATCCAGCGGCAGCGTTAACGTAGACCGATTAATTACGCATCGCTCGTCCTTTGAAGGCATGCTTGATGTATTCGACGAGTGGCTGAAGCCGGAGTCGAAGGTCATTAAAGCGGTAGTCGAACTATAACCTGCTTGTTGCTATTGCTCATCATGTACGACTTATGCTAAAGTAAGTTTAGCTTTTCTGATCCTGTGTGAGCTAAGCTTACGTAGATGGCATCGGCTGTGCAGGAATGATAATGAAGGGAGAGCTGCGGCTCTTCTTTTTTTATATATAGACAGGCTTTTATCCATGGGATAAAGGGCTGTCTGGCAATAGCAGAGGGGGAAATGAAGGATGAGTATTGTAAATGATTTATTGTCATATAATGAGAAATTTGTTGAGGAAAAACGTTATGAACAGTTTCTGACCGACAAGTTTCCAGCGAAGAAGCTGGCGATTTTGACGTGTATGGATACTCGTCTTGTTGAGCTGCTGCCGCAGGCGCTGAATTTGCGCAATGGCGACGCCAAAATCATTAAAAACGCCGGCGCGATTTTGACTCAACCGTTCGGTAGTGCGATGCGCAGTATTTTGGTCGCTGTCTATGAGCTGGGCGTAGAAGAAGTGCTCGTTATTGGGCATCACGGCTGTGGCATGAACAATTTGGATACGCAGGGCATGGTCAATAAATTCAAGGAAAACGGCATTTCCGAAGTCGTTATCGAGACGCTGGAGAGCTCCGGCATTAAGATGGACCGTTTCTTGAAGGGATTCGATAAGGTAGAGGAAGGCGTCATGGACAGCATCGGCATTATTCGCAACCATCCGCTGATGCCTGCGCATATTCCTGTGCACGGCTTCGTTATTGATCCGGAGACAGGACGCCTTGATCTGGTGGATGAAGGATATAAGAAGGAATAATTTATTCGAAAAAATAGCATGTAAGCAAGCCCCTTTCGCATGAAGCGAGAGGGGCTTGTTCTTGTATGCTTAAGTTATGTGTACGTGGAGTTAAGCTTGACTCGTCTTCGCAGCCGTCGTAATCATCCACGGAATGCCGAATTTGTCATCCAGCTGTCCGAACAGCGAACCCCAAAATTCCGGACTCAGCTCTTTTTTCACCGTTCCGCCCTCTGACAGCTTACTGAAAGCTTCATGAGCTTCCGCTTCGCCTTCGAATTCCAAGCTTAGATTAATAGCATTTCCATGGGTCAGCTTCTGGTACACAGCATCGCATAACATGAAATGAACACCAGCGGCCTTCATCTCAAGATGAAGAATTCTGTCCTTTGCATCCTCTTGCGTATTTGGCAAATCCCCGAATTTCATAATGGAGATGATTTCCCCTCCAAGCGCCTGAATATAAAAATCAGCCTGTGCTTTAGCATCCTCCGAGAAAAAATAAGCAGTGAGCTTCGCCATTGTTCAGCTTCCTTCCCATTATGAAATGTATAGACTTGTACCTTATTTAGTATAGCCTATTTTTCGGAAATATCTTTATTTTTGATTGTTATGAGAATATTTCATTCAAGGAACTCGGAAGCTCCGTCAAGGAATAAGCCGCCTGAGCTGAATTTCCGTAAGGAGGAGCTTATTAGGTTGGTCGGGGCAGACTAATTTACTGAGGATTGGCCCGAGGAGCAGATGGTGCAAATCAAGTTTTTTCGCGGACATGACCTGTGTCCATATGCTAGTATTGTAATAAATCCCTGTTAGTTAGGTGGCGGTAAAGCCTGATGGTGCAGCGGATGTACATTCACTGGATCTTGGGGCAGGAAAGGGTATGATGAAGTGGCAACAATTAAAGATATTGCGCAGCTGGCGAGCGTCTCAATCGCAACGGTATCGCGGGTGTTGAATTATGACCCTTCGCTGTCGGTTGGAGACGATACACGCAAGCGGATTTTTGAAATTGCGCAGGAGCTGAATTATAAAACGCTGCGCGAGCGCAATGGCACAGCAGCGAAAGAAATGACACGAATCGGCATCGTGAACTGGTATTCCGATCAGGAAGAGATGCTTGATCCTTATTATATGGCGGTGCGGCTCGGCGTGGAGCGGGAATGCTTTCAGCGCCAAATGGAAGTTGTCAAGCTGTTCCGGCAGGAGCGTTCGTATTATAAAGAATGGGTCGGCGAATTGGACGGCATGATTGCGATTGGACGTTTTGAGAAGGAAGACCTCGACATGTTCCCCGCTTCTATGGACAAAATCGTATTCGTTGACTCTTCGCCGGACGATCAGCGCTTTGACTCGGTCATTATTGATTTGCGCAAATCGGTGACTGAGGTGCTGGATTATCTTGTCCATTTGGGCCATCAGCGAATCGGATACATTGGCGGGCATAATATCGTTAATAATAAGCGGGTACGCGATGAACGCGAAGTGACACTGTGGGACTATTTGAAAAACAAAGATATTTTTCATCCCCAATTTATTTTCACCGGTGAAAATTTGTTTGCCGAGGATGGTTATGTGCAGATGTCCCGTGCGATTGAGAGCGGGGAGCTGCCGACAGCCTTTTTTATCGAAAATGATTCCATGGCTGTTGGCGCTTTGCGTGCCCTGCATGAGGCGGGAATTGAGGTGCCGGGCGCGGTGTCGCTCGTCGGCTTCAATGATATTCCGATCTCGGAATTTGTCCAGCCGCCGCTGACGACGGTCAAGGTGCATATGGAATATATGGGCGAGACGGCGGTAGAGCTGCTCGCGGAACGTATGACCACGAAGCGATCAATTCCGAAAAAGGTCGTGATTCCGACGGCTTTGACGATTAGGAGCAGCTGCTCAGACGTATAATAACAGGGTGAAAAAGGCTCATCGCTGCATGAATGGTTTGGCTTCCCTTGCGGTTACCCCTCTTCAGCCTGTTTACGAGCAGGCCCCGTTATGATATAATGTGGGCATAAGTTAATATTCGGTCGGAGAAACGGAGACACCGCAGAAACCTTTTGCATTGCGCTAGATATTGCGCAGCTTAAGGTGTTTGCGGTTTTTTCGTTTTCTTTTTTTTTTTCAGGATATTGCATAAGGACTAGCTGAAAAGGTGGAATAGACGATGAGCAAACAGACAGGATCGGCAAAACAAGGTGCTTTTAGCGCATTAAATAGGGAACAGCTTTATCGCAGTCTAGGCGAGGAAACCTTCGATTTGCTCGTTATCGGCGGCGGCATTACGGGAGCAGGCATTGCGCTTGATGCCCAGACGCGCGGTATCAAGACAGCGCTTGTAGATATGCAGGATTTTGCGGCGGGGACATCGAGCCGTTCGACGAAGCTTGTTCACGGCGGTCTGCGTTATTTGAAGCAGCTGGAAATCGGCGTTGTAGCGGAAGTTGGCAAAGAGCGTGCGATTGTATATGAGAACGGGCCGCATGTGACGACGCCCGAGTGGATGCTGCTGCCTTTTTACACAGGCGGCACCTTCGGCAAATTCTCGACCTCGCTCGGCCTGCGCGTGTATGATTTTCTGGCTGGCGTTAAACGCGGCGAGCGCCGGAAAATGTTCAGCGTAGACGAGACGATGAGCAGAGAGCCGCTGCTGAAGCGCGAAGGCATGAAGGGCGGCGGCTATTATGTGGAATACCGCACCGATGATGCGCGTCTGACGATTGAAGTGATGAAGAAGGCTGTAGATATGGGCGCTCTGGCGATCCCTTATGTGAAGGTGGAATCGTTCATTTATGAGGATGGCAGAGTTGTTGGCGCTAATGTGCGCGATCTGCTGTCTGGAGCCGAGAGCAAGGTGCGTGCCGTTAAGGTTGTCAATGCGACAGGCCCATGGGTCGATACGCTGCGTGAGCAGGATGGCTCGAAGCAGGGCAAAACGGTTCATTTGACTAAAGGCGTGCATTTGGTATTTGACCAATCGCGCTTCCCGCTGCACCAAGCGGTGTATTTCGATACGCCAGACGGACGTATGGTGTTCGCGATTCCGCGTGACGGCAAAACGTATATCGGCACGACCGATACGAACTATAAGGCAGATAAGGCGCATCCGCGCATGACGAAGCAGGATCTGGACTATATTTTGCAGGCGGCGAATTTCATGTTCCCTTCGATCAAGCTGAAAGCCTCCGACGTGGAATCGAGCTGGGCTGGCCTCCGTCCGCTCATTCACCAAGAAGGCAAAGACCCTTCGGAAATTTCGCGTAAGGATGAGGTATTCGTCGCAGGGTCTGGACTGATCTCGATTGCAGGCGGCAAGCTGACGGGCTATCGCAAAATGGCGGAAAGCGTCGTGAACACGGTAAGCACGCAGCTCACAGCGGAAGGCCGCAGCGGCATTCGCCCAAGCGGCACGAAAAATCTGCCCTTGTCGGGCGGCGACTTCGGCGGCTCCTCCCATTTCCCAGCCTTCGTTACCAAGAAAACGGAGGAGGGCGTTCGTGCGGGGCTGTCTCGTGCAGAGGCTGAGCGGCTTGCCCGCCATTTTGGCACCAATGTGGACCGGGTCATTGGCCTTATCCCGCAATACAAGGACCAGGCAACAGCTAGCGGCCAAGGGCTTCCGCTCAGCCTGCGCATTGAGCTGATGTACGCTCTGGAATATGAGCTGACGACGAAGCCGGCGGATTTCTGGATTCGCCGTACTGGCAATCTGCTGTTTGACCGCGCTCGCGTTCTGCAGTGGAAGGAAGCGGTGCATGCCGAGATGGCCGCGCTGTTCGGCTGGTCGGAAGAGACGAGCGCAGCTTATGCTGCCGAGCTGGAGCAGGAGCTGCATTATGCAGTGACGCCAGTGAAGCAAGAATAGGAACTATCAGAAGTAGCAGTAGCAGTAGCTGTAGTAGTAGCAAAATTAAAGTGAATGAGCATCACAATAACAGCAATATAGCGGTAATATAGCGGCAAAACGGACAACAGCCAGTATGTATGCACAAGCCGCTGCCGCCTACTAAATAAGCTTCCTTTATACACCATTCGTGTATGAAGGGGGCTTATTTTTTTGATGCCTTTTTATTGAAATTAAGGTTGTTCTATTAATAAACAAACTTAAAAAGTCGATATATATTTTATTATTATAGTATAAGTATGTAAATTAGTCCTGTTATATATCATTTAGACTGTAACATTATTCCCTGTACTATAACTTTATGGTACAGCTGGAGCTTAGGCAGATTGAAGGAGATGACATAATGGCCTTATTTTCCGTTAGCTATGAAGAATTGCGAATACTTCCTTTTGACATGAGATTGCATCATGTGCTGCTCGTCAAGAAAGTTCATGATCACGCCAAATTGACGTTTACGGGCATCATTCCGGAGGAAAAGGAGGATTATTATGTTCGAATGGCGGATGATCAAACCCCTATCGAGCTTCTTTATACCGAAAAAAGCGGGAAGCAGCATCGGCTGTTTCATGGCATGATCATGAAGCTCCACGTTCGCGTAGAAAACCACGTTTATTGGCTGGAGGCGGAAGCCGTGTCGCATACACACGCGATGGATCTCAAGCCGCAAACCCGCTCTTTCCAAAATCAAGCGATGCTCCTCCCTGATCTCATGCAGCAAATCAGCAGCTATTATCCCAAAGGACAAACGTTCAATACGTTCGATGAAAATAAAAAGCTCGGTGCCTATACGCTGCAATATCAGGAAACCGACTGGCAGTTTTTGAAGCGTCTCGCTTCCCGCTATCATTCGGTGCTTGTTCCAGTTACGACCGAGGATTGCATCCGCGTGTATATAGGCATTCCAGACAATCGGGACGCTGGCAAGATAGAGGCGACGCACTACCGGATGTACAAGGACTTGGTTGCTTATAAACAAGAAGCGTCAATGGAAAAGTCCGGCCTTAGCGAGCAGGACTATATTTGCTACGAAATCGTGCTGAACAATCGGGTGCTTGAGCTGGGCGATAAAGTGACGTTCAAAGGGCATAAGCTTCATGTATTTGAGGTGCGCACGGAAATGCAGCAGGGGCTGCTCAGCCATCGGTATACGCTTTGCTTGAAGAGCGCGGCTTATCGCCGCAAGCGGCATAATGCCAAGCTGATTGGCGCGTCGATTTCGGGGAAAGTGATGGAGGTTGTGCGCGACGAGGTGAAGGTGCAGCTTGATTACGATCAGAACTGGAGCCTTGCCATTGCCAGCCCATTCCCTTATTCCACCATGTATGCATCGGACGACCAGACGGGCTGGTACTGCATGCCGGAGAAAGGCGACAGCGTGCGGATTTATTTTCCGAATGCGAAGGAGGCCGAAGGGATTGCGCTTAGCTCGGTGCGGAAGAAGGTGCCGGAGGAAGCGATGAGTGCGGCGGTTTCGTCTGGGTCAGGAAGTGGCGGGGCGTCCGGATCGGCTGGATCAACAGGCGGGAAAAGCCAAAATGTAACGACGACGGTCGTACAGCAGGAGCAGCTGCAGCCGGTCATTAATTACGATAAGGATTTGAAGGACGATTTGATGGCGAATCCGAATACGAAGTTTTTGCTGACGCCAACAGGGCAAAAGATCACGTTCGAGGAAGATAAAATCACCATCACGGGCGCGACCGGAGGTGCCACGATTACGCTGACAAGCGCAGGCACGATCATTTTGAACTGTGAAAATAAAATTATGCTGCAAGCGAGCAAGCAGATAGAGATGGTTGGCGAATCGATCATGATGGTGGCGAACCAGATCGAAATGTCCACGAAGGATGGCAACGGAGGAATTACGATTGACCAAGGCCAGGTCGTCATTAAAGGGATTGAAGTGCTGATGAATCAGTAGGGAATGAACACCATAGATAGGAGAACAAGCGATGCACGATATGGAAGTGTGGCAGCATTTTTTAGAAGAGGATGTTATCCCGCAGCGCAATGCGCAAATTCGGGCGTTGCATCATTATTATGTGAAAAATAAAGCGTTGATCGCGGCAGAATTCACCGCGCTGTTTGACCGATTTTGCCAAGCGGTGCTGGCTCGGCAGCAGGAAGGGCTTTTGCAGAAATGTGCCTATATCCACATCTCCTTGCTGCGGACAAGTCTGAGCGAAGGGCATCCGGTCTATATGCTGGAAGCGAGTGACAGGGAGACGGATGGCAAGGTGGGGCTGACTTCTTTTCGCTATGAGGCGGGGTGGATTTATGGCTTCGCAGAGGCTTGGGATCAAGGCTGCGAGGAGCGGCGCAAACGGTATATGAACCGGATTGAGCGCCATTCGTTTGAGGTTTGGATGAAGGAGCAGCTGTATCCGTTTCATGTATATATGGTGCATGCGGCGCGGTATGCGATGGATGCGATTCGGGAGCTGGCTTCTTTTCAGGAGATGGAGAAGGATGATTCGTTTGAGGTGCGCGTAGGCGAATACCGGGATCAGGAGGTTAGCGAGTCGGTCTATTGCGTGAAGGAGCGGCAGCGGACGTCGATTACGTGCAAGGGCTGGCTGGAAAACAAGCTGGATCAGGACTATATCTATGAGCATATCGCGGGCGTGAACCTCATGCGTGGGGAGTACGAAGGAATCGATGTGAATTATACGAGATTTGAAGAGGTGACGCTGACGGGCAGCACGCTTGCGAACAGCCGGATGCTGGGCACAAGATTCGAGCGGTGTGTGTGCGATCAGGCGGATTTTCAAGATTGCCTCTTATATGATGCCGATTTTCGCCATTGCGACCTGACCTATGCGCGGTTCGATGGCGTCCTCGGCAATCGGGACTATGTGGCAGAAGAGCATGGTCTGGTGTTCGGGATGAACGGCGTGCAGTTCCAAGGGGCAGACCTGACGTATGCGAGTTTTCGGGGTGCGAAAATCGCGGCAGACTTTACGGGAGCCGAGCTGCTCGAGGTGGATTTCACCGGCGCAGATTTAACAGGCAGCCGCATGCTGGAGCGGGATGCGCTGCGGGTAGAGCTGACGGAAGAGCAGCGGCAGATGATTTACTGGGTAAAGGAGCCGGTGCATGAGCATGCGTAGAGAGTGGGCAGGAGAAGGGGAATGGCATTCGCATGAGCTGGAGCGCACGGAATATTTCGTGCTGGAGCATGATCGGCGCTTGCCGGCGAACGGGGCGAACCTGGCTTTTCCCGAGCGGATGCTGAGAGGGTACCGCTATGCGGAGCAGCAGGAGATGGTGTACGTCAAGAAGGGAAGTCGGCTGAATCCGGGTTGTATGATTGAAAACCCGCTGCTGCTCGTAGGCGCTGAGCTGCGGGCGGTCGTCAGCCGAATGGTTCCGAATATTGGCTATAAGAGCGTCATCGTCATGGATTTGGAGCAGCGGGGGCAGTTTTTTTATGACTGGATGGATGTGCAGGAGGTGCCTTGCTTAGCGCCAGAACGGACCGTGACGGAAAACGGGCGAGTGAGCAAAATGTGGGTCGATCAAAGGGCGCTGCAAGATGCTGCGATTTTCCAGATTCCATACTACCGCAGCCGTGTGCTGGTGGTGCGTGTAGATATAGCGGAGGGGCTGCTGCGGAAAAGCTTGTATGGGCTGAGTGTGAGACGAATTGAGTTGGTAGGGGGAATCGGTTGAAATGGATCATAGGAAAACCATCTTGAAAAAAGCGACACTTAAGGGCTTGCTGGAGTCTCCATGGCGAAGCGAGGATACGTATGTGACGGCAGGGGCGTATATGTATTGCTCCTACGGTTCGCACGAGGAGGTGCTGAATAAGCCGGAGCCGAATGGCATTTATATTAACGGCAGCCCGATGCTGACTGTGGAGGATTGCAAAGTGTCCCTGTCAACGCCCAATACCATTGAGGGAATCCCCTTTGATCGTATGGGGCAAGAAATTGATGGGAATTTTTATTCCTTTGGCTTTTGCAGAAGTGATCAACATCCAATGAAGCTGGCGGAATCAGCAGGTGCGGGCATACCTTCGGATCCCTCATATATCATTGATACAGATCCAGAGGAGCCTACTTTTAACCTGCCTGTTTACCCCTGTGCGCCCAAGCTGATGGAAGCTCCGGCTCCATCGGGAGCACCATTTAAATCTGCGCCGCCGATGGGGCTGCCAAGCGGATTGCCATCGCTTAGTGCGATGCTGGAGAAGCTGAAAGGGCCGCAATGGACAAACGGCAGCCCAAGTGTATCGATTCAAGGGGCAGCTGCGTTAACGAGCAAATCTTGTTTGTTTTGCCAGTATGGAGGACAAATTCGTTTGCTGACCAATGGGATGGATCCGGCACCTCCGGAGTTTTCCGTGAGATAAGGAGAAGAAGGGAGGTGACAGCATGGAAGTGAACTATGAAGGAGACGGCTACCAGCTGGTATGGCCTTATAAGCTTAAGGCCGTGCGCAGCTTTCGCATCGAGCGGAAGTTCAATGCACATGCGAAATGTACCTTTACAGCGGAAATGACGGAAGAGGAAGCTGAAGCCTGTATAGGCAGAAGCAGCTTCGAGGACAGCCTATTCATGCGGAGACCCGCTGAGCCCAAGGCGGAAAGCTGGTTTGCCGGGGGCATTACGCATGTAGATATTGAAATGGAGGATGGCATTCCGCATGTGAAGGTTGAGGCGCTGTCGCGCACGTATGCGATGGATTTGGAGCCGAAAAATCGGTCATATCAGAATAAGCATTTGACGTATACGGACGCGATTCTGCAATTGGTCAAGAACTATCCCCGCGGAGATGCGCAAAATATGGCGACGAGCGATCAAGCGACTCTTGGCTCCTTGATGGTCCAGTTCGAGGAGACGGATTGGCAGTTTTTGAAGCGGTTGGCGTCTCGGGTGGGTACGGTCATTTTGCCGGATGTGGTGATGGATACCCCGCGCGTGTATTTCGGCGTACCGGACTTGTCCTGGGGGAAGGAGCTGAAGGCGAAGCGTTATACGGTTCTGAAAAATCGCGCTGCCTATGAAGAGCTGAAAGCCCATGCGGAAGGCAGTGATGCGGATCGTATTCATGAAGCGGACTTCGTCAGCTACCGCATAACCAGCGAGCAATTTTGCCAGGTTGGGGACGATGTCGTATTCAAGAAGCAGATGTGGGTCGTGGCCGAGTCGGTCATCAGCTATGCCTCAGGGCTGCTGACCTATGAATATGTGCTGGTCCGGCGCCAGACGCTGAGGCGGAAATCCCGGCAAAATGAAGGGATTCAGGGTGTGTCTCTGGAAGGTCGCGTTGTGAAGCGGGCGAACAATATGGTCAAGGTGCATCTGGATATCGACAACGCACATGACGAGCAGGGGAATTGGTGGTTCCCGTATTCCGGGGAAGGCAACAATATGTTCCACGTGCTGCCCGATGAGGGTGCGCGGATAAAGGTTTATTTTCCAAACGGTGTGGAAAAGAAAGCGATGGCGATCAACTCGGTGCGAGGCGGAAGCGAGGAGATGAAAAGCCGGACGGTGTTCCAGAAGCCGACGACGAAGGTGTTTGAATCGCCGGGAGCGGCCAAGATGCAGCTGGGGGACGATGGGGTTCTTTTTGAAAAAGGAACGGTCAGCCTGCATTTGGATGGCGGAAACATTACGGTGAACGCCAGTGAAGATGTGCTGCTGGTCGCGGGCAATAAGGTGGAGCTGGGCAGCGGGAGTGAGAAAGGGATCCTCGAGTCGATTCGGATGCGGGCGACGAGTCAGGTCGCTTTGCAAACAAATGCGGACCATTATGTGCTGATCAGCGATAACCGGGTCGGCATCAAGAGCAGCAAGCTGGATTTTCAGAAGGTGGAGGTGCCGTTCACCGAGCTGCTGACGGATGAAGAAATTGAGCAGATGTATTTGGATGAGCAATTTTCCGAGCAGTTGGCTGCGAATATGGAGCAAGAAAAGCAGAAGTATAATGGGGCTCCGATATCGGAGGAATATTTGTACCAGAAGGTTCATCCTGCCACCAAGGAGCAAATGAAAAATGATCCGAACTTAGGCGCTAAAGCGAAGGACTGGGTCAAGACTCAATCGACGGAAAAGCAGCAAGAGTTTTATCAGAAACAGTATGGTCCGAAAACGAGTGAACCAAGCAAAGATAAAGAGGCTGAACAGGCGAAGCAGCAGCAGCGATATGATCAGCAGGATCGGGATCGAACGGCGGTTTATCAGTGGAAAAAAGAGTCAGTCGCTATTAGGGAGAAAGGGGAGAAGGAAGGGAAGTCGCAGGCTGAAATTCAGTCGATGCTGCCCGCGCTCCCCGTGCTTTCCGCTAGCGGGTCGCAGGAAAGCGGCGGCTTGTCGGGGATGATTCATCAGGCGCTGAATACGTCAGGTGCCCAGCATTTTATGGAGCTAATTGCCCCAATAGCAGATGCTTGGGCGTTGGAAAACTTGATTCCGCAAAAGCCGGAATACCTGAGCAAGCAAACGGTAAAAACGGTATACTTATCTCGTTATACGTATCAGGAATTAGAACTGAACCCCCAGATACTGATGGCACAAATGAACATCGTTTTTGGTACCGTGGCCATCGTTCTGGCTATTGGAACGGGTGGGGGATCGTTGTATGTCTTAGCGATAGCGGATGGTGTTTTAGGGGCGGCAATGGTTACGGTGAATGGAATGAAGGCGTACGCCTTATCTCACGGAAATGTAGATACGCCCCTATTGGATCTGGAGCAGAAAATACTGGATGACCTAGGAATTACCTTGGCGGTCGTGAATTTAGCACTCCTGCTGAAGCATGGTGTATATACGGTAGCTAACAAGATGGCGAATGGTCGAAATATAGCAGCGGTGGATGATGCATGGACAGCGTTCAAGCTGGATAATGTCAAACCGCCTAAACCGAAGGAGCCACCTGAGCTGCCGAAAACGAAGACAAAAACGAAGACAAAAACGAAAGAGCCTTCAAAAGGCGGACCTGGTGTAAATCAGCCGATAGATGAGTATGATGATGCGTTGATTTATCAGGGGGCAGGTAAGGGAAGACAGGAGCCTCCGAGTGCAACGGGTGGGACAGTTGAGGGTACGGGGAAAATTAATTATTTAACCGATCCTGCGGAAATGAAACCATATATTATACCTCCTAAAGATGGATTTGATGCATTATTGGAAAGGGAATATATTGAGATAAGAAGGATTGGGTTAGATGACATATCTATAGTAGCAAAGAATACTGGTTTAACAGAGAAAGAAATAAGTGATATGAAAAAACATTTATTTCTTGACACACATCAGCTATCAATAGAAGGTGCTCCTTATAAAGAACTATACTTTAAAGCTGATCCAGATATTGCACATGCTTGGAAATTAGCTCAAACTAGAGAGTTTACAGCTTCAGAAAAAAAATGGTTTAGACAACTAGCGAATCATGAGTTGAAGGAAAAAGAATTAATTGATAAGGGGATGCCTTTAATGGATCGTTCTACCTGGGATCCCAAATCTGAACGATTTCATCCTGATCCTGAAAAAAATGCACATGATAAAGCAAATGTCACTGATCCCAATCCTAAGAGTTTTCCAGAACATGACTATTATAAAGATTTTGATAGGCACTTTACTGATGACAAGGATAATTACTAATAAGAGGTGATAGAATGTATCTTGAAAGAGCAATTTTGAAAATAAATGGAATAAATTGGGGAATGGTGGGGGCAATTCAAAACGAGGGTGATGAAGATTTAGGTTATGAATTTTTGAGAAGATTGGCTCAATTTTTTAATGAGAAACAGCTAAAACCTTTGCCGCCAAGTATGGCAAACATAGCAAGATTGCTTGGTGATTTTGAAGATGAAGTTGAGGTTTTAACTTATTGTAATTCTGATGTGGCGGAGTTTTTGAATGAAAGTTTATACACACGAAAAACAATCGAATATTATTTACAGTTAGCAAAGTATGCAGATAAATTTCCCGATGTAAGTCAATATTTAGGCATATATGAGCTTTTGATTAGAGTACTGGAACGAGGAGGTTGCTTTTACCTTAAGTATAACGAGTTAGAAATAGAAAAAAGAGCATATTATCCTTTGAGCAATTGGTTCGAAAGATTTATTGATAAAGAACCAATAGATATAAGTAGCCTATAGGATATTATGTGTAAAAAATTCAGCCTTAGTACAATAAAAGATAGGTTGTTTTGAGAGAATAGCACCGCTAAGGAAATTCAAAAAGAAACAAGTATATTGATGATATAAGGATTATTGTGTAAGTAGAAAGAGTAGAAATACTAGGTATGAATTTTCATTCATCAAATAGCAAAATCTATGTCAATAGTAAGACACTTAATAGATGGAAAAGGCTTATTCCAACTTGAAGTTTGAGTAGGGGTAAGTTTTTTACATTAAGATGCCTTTAACATACTGTGTTGAACAAATGTATAAAATGGGGCTTGGAAGCAATGGGAAATGGATATTTACAGGGAGACTTAGTTTATAGGATGTTTTAGAAATGAACAAATCTGCCGAGAAAAGTTGATCGCGATCAACTCAACGCTAGACGGTAGCAATGAGACGAAAAGCTGGTTGGTGTTCCCGAAGTGAAAGATGAATGTGTTTGAAACATCGAGAGCAACCAAGATGTAGCAGGACAGCGAGAGTGAACAGAGCATTATCGAATCAGATCGCTTCGCAAACGAATGCGGATTATTATGTGCTGCTGATTAGCGATAATCGCGTTGGCATACAGAGTGAGCATATTGGAGGTATGAGTAAAATGGATTTCAGGTTATCTATTAGTTCTGGTTTACCTGGAAAGGCCCTGAGAAAATTGTTTTACGAAATGATATGTGATGTGTTAGTCCTCGAATTAAATATATATGAAGCAGAAGTCAGGGATTGGTCTGATGATCGACAGGTAAGTATTACTGCTACTTATTTTTCTATAAGTATTGATCTAGATGAGGAGGAAGAATATCTAGAATGGTTTCGTGAAATGAATCTCGAAGATCACGGTGTAGATACAAATGTTCTTATTAGTATTCAATTTATAACGCGTACCTTTGATATCGGATATCTTAAATTTCTTGAATTAGTTGGAAGGTTGTTGAGGTTGAACGATTTAGATATGCTTGTAGAAAATCATTCTTCATATCCACTAATGAAAAGAGTTAAAGGGCGTTTATTAATCAATACTCATTCAAAAGAATATCAAACCAGTTATTTGGCTAAGGAAGAACTAGAACTACTCAACTATCCATATCTAGAAGAGGATTTTTTAAAGCATCAAAAATAGTTGACCCTCATCATCAGGGACTAACTCTTAAACTACCATCTGCGTGAATCGATTGTCTCGAAAAACCGGATATAAATGCTGAAGTGCTTAAGTAGGGAGTGTTATAGCTGTGAAAGTAGAACCAAATTCTCCTAATGAAGTCGTAGTTTTAGTTAAACATAAAGAAAAATATACTTGGTATGTGAGTGAAAAAGAATTATGGATCATGGATTTGCTAAAATTAGAGAACGCTTTCCGCAAGAAATTTCATGAACCGGAAGTAACTGAAACAGATGCTGATTATGATGAGCGTGTAGGATGTGAAATACTATCCGAAAAAAATATAGACCAGTTTCAAGAAGCGATGAAAGACTTTGAAGTCAGCTACACAGAATTGACTGATTACTTTCAATTATATTCTGAGATATACTTGGATGGCATGAATTCTGAAGTCGAAATTTCGTTTTATCTGGACTTTGATAGCCGAACTTTTTACTCTTTTTTTACTGAACCCGGATCTTATGAGGAGTTTGTTCCATCAGGCTGGCAGGGGATTTATGAAAGAGAAGCGAAAAAAGTGATCCCAACCCCTTTTAATTTAGAGTAAAAGAATGAATACATATAACGAAAGGTCCAAACAAAATGGAAAATAAAATAACGGCAAGCTATGATGACATTCAACAGGATTTAGTTCAACAAATTAAGTTGGAAAATCATTTTAAAATAGAAGACATTAAGCTCATTGCCGGAGTGGATCTAGCGTACTGGGAGGAAGCTGGAAAGACAATTGCAGTGTGCTGCATATGTGTCGTAGATTTTCTAACGAAAGAGGTTGTGGAGATACAGTCTTTAAAAGCTGAAATTAAGGTGCCTTATATACCGGGCTATTTATCTTTTAGAGAATTGCCTTTAATTATCGATACGTTTAAGCTGCTAACTAGTGATCCGGATATGATTATGTTTGATGGCAATGGATATTTGCACCCTAGAAATATGGGAATCGCCACACATGCGTCCTTCCATCTGAATAAACCGACGATAGGTATGGCGAAAACTTATTTGAAAATCGATTCGGTTGATTTTGATATGCCGGCGAATGAAGCAGGGGCGTTCACCAATATTGTAATAAACAACATCGTATATGGACGAGCGCTAAGAACGCATAAAGATGTGAAGCCTATTTTTATTTCATGCGGCAATTGGATTGATATAGATACCGCGACCGCCATCACGCTAGCGTTAATTAATAAAGAAAGCAGACTGCCTATACCCGTAAGACTAGCCGATTTAGAAACTAAAAAAAGGAGAGAGCATTTTAGATAGCATATGGAAAAGGCTCGTTCCACTTGGACTTCAAGGAGGAATAAGCCTTTTTTTAGAATAGCTTTAGAAAAGCCCCGTGACACTTAAACTCCAATACTATCTCTACAACTACATCGTCGCGCTAATAAGCAGCAGACTGTGCTTATTTATTCAAAACACTTTCCTCCAGCATCGAATACTTATCGCCATAAATTCGGATAATATGCTCTTCTCCCCAGTTGCAGAGGGCGCTCAAAATGCTGTCGAGGCTGAGTCCGTATTCGGTCAGCTCGTATTCGACCTTAGGAGGCACCTGATTATACGTAATCCGGTTCACGATTCCATCGTCCTCCAGCTCGCGGAGCTGCTGAGTGAGCATTTTTTGCGTAATGCCTGGCATGAGCCGCTTCAGCTCGCTAGTCCGCTTCTTGCCGTGGGTGAGATGGCACAAAATGACGCATTTCCATTTCCCTCCGATAACCTCAAGCGTCGCTTCTACGGAAATATTGTATTTCTTCTTCGTCATGCTGCTCCTCCTTGCTGATCGGTATTTATAGGTACTTTTTAGTGCCTACAGTACTGAAAAGTACGTACTATTCATTTGGATAGATATAACCTATCATAGCATTTATCGATCCATTGCGGCTACTCGCGAAGTGAACCGTACCCAATAGATACACGACAGAATAGGAGGCAATATAGCATGACTATTAATCAAAAAAGAAGCACATTGGCACTGCTGGCTCTCGCCGTTAGCGCATTTGCCATTGGTACCACGGAATTTATAAGTGTCGGGCTGCTGCCGCTGATTTCAGAGGACTTGCAGGTATCGCTTCGGGCAGCGGGGCTAACTGTTTCTCTTTATGCACTGGGTGTAACGATTGGGGCTCCCATCCTTACATCCCTAACGTCCAGCTTGTCGCGTAAAACGCTGCTCATGTGGATTATGCTCATCTTCATTATCGGCAACAGCTTAGCGGCCGCATCGACTAGCATTGAGGTGCTGCTGATCGCGCGCATCGTATCGGCTTTTTCGCATGGCCTATTTATGTCGATTGGCTCGACGATTGCGGCTGATCTTGTTCCGGCGAACCGCCGTGCCAGCGCGATTTCGATTATGTTCAGCGGATTGACCGTTGCGACGGTAACCGGTGTGCCGCTCGGTACATTTATCGGCCAGCTGTGGGGCTGGCGTACGGCTTTTGTCGCTATCGTGATTGTCGGCGTTCTTGCGTTTATTGCGAATATGCTGCTCATTCCAAGCGATTTGCGCAAAGGAGCTCGTTCTTCCTTTAAAGATCAATTGCAGTTGGTCAAAAATGGCCGGCTATTGCTGCTGTTCGCCATCACCGCCTTGGGCTACGGTGGCACATTTGTCGTATTCACTTATTTATCCCCGCTATTGCAGCAAATAACCGGATTTAAATCGGGAACGGTCACGGTTATTTTGCTCGTATACGGTATTGCGATTGCGCTCGGTAATATGATTGGCGGAAAGCTTGCCAACCGCAACCCGATTGTTGCTTTGTTTTATATGTTTATGGTGCAGGCCGTTGTGCTCGTTATCCTGACATTTACGGCGCCTTTCAAAATTATCGGTCTAGTGACGATTATTGCGATGGGACTGCTGCATTTTATGAACGTGCCGGGTTTGCAGGTGTACGTTGTGATGCTGGCCGAACGGTTCGTGCCGCGTGCAGTTGATGTGGCCTCGGCGATTAATATTGCTGCCTTTAATGCAGGGATTGCTATCGGTGCTTATCTTGGCGGCATCATTGCTGCTTCCATCGGGCTTATTCATACGACCTGGATCGGCGCGTTGATGGTGCTGGGAGCGGTGCTGCTGAGTGGGTGGAGCATGGCGCTGGAACGCAAGGACCAGAAGGGAAGTCAGAAAGCGGCGTGATTTTAGAGGAAGCAATCAATTAATCTGCAATAATAACAGGGCTGTCCATCCGTCAGTAAAATGGCGGGGGCGGCTTTTTGCATTTTTTAAAATAAATCCTTATTCGTCTCAATCCAAGTATATTTCCTTTAGCAAAAACAGCTCATCATTAAATGGATTATGGATGGAATTAGAAGCCCCTTAGGATCGGGAAGTTAGAAGTGAAAAAGGCATAAAATTGATAAGCGGACGCCCATTTGCTATCATAAATAATAAGGAACTGACCGAAAAAACAAATCGGTCATTTCGTTTGTTTTCAACATTTTTTGCGTTCCATTATGGGCAATGAGGGAGAGTGAAGCATGTCAACGATCGAGGTAAATACGAAGGATGGCGCGGTTAAAGGGCAGCAGTTAAACGGAGTTTCCGTTTGGAAGGGAATTCCCTATGCCAAGCCGCCAGTAGATGAGCTGCGATTTGCAGCGCCTGTTCCGCCTGAGCAGTGGGAAGGCGTCAGAGAAGCTTTCCATTTTGGCCCTGAAAATATACAGCCAAGACACAATGGGGCGTCAGCGGAGTTTGCCGCAGGTACGTCCCTTGAATCTGAAGATTGCCTTTATTTAAACGTATGGGCACCGGAAGCAGCCATAACTGAAAATGCAGCCGCGCCGCTTCCAGTTATGGTATGGATTCATGGCGGCTCTTTCTTGACTGGAGCAGGAAGCTTGCCTCTCTATGATGGATCAGAGCTGGTGAAGCGAGGAAATGTGATCGTCGTGACGATCAATTATCGTCTAGGACCGTTCGGGTTTCTGCATCTCGCGCCGCTTGGCGGCTCCTTCGTATCGAATGCAGGACTTCTAGATCAAATAGCAGCACTGGAATGGGTGAAAAATAATATCGCGGCGTTCGGCGGCGATCCCGCTGCCGTCACCATTTTTGGCGAATCCGCAGGCAGTATGAGCATTGCAGCGCTGCTGGCCATGCCGAAGGCGAAAGGCTTGTACAGCCATGCCATTATGCAAAGCGGAGCGTCGCAGTCCATTGCGCCTCAGCAAGCGGATGCCATCCGGGCAGGCCTGCTTCAAGTTCTCGGCATTAATCCATCTGAGCTGGATAAGCTAAGGAGCGTGCCGGCGGAGCAAATTTTTGCAGCAGGAGAAAAGCTGAAGGAGCAGGCGGGAGACCGGTTTGCGCTGCTGTTTCAACCGGTGCCCGACGAAGCGACGCTTCCACAGACGCCGCTGGAGGCCATTCAGGAAGGGGCAGCGGAAGACATTCCTCTGCTAATCGGGACGAATTTGAATGAGGGGCATTTTTTCATCCGGCCCGATATGCCTTTTGATGATAATCTTGATATGTCCAAAGCGTTGGCTTTTATGGCGCCGGATATCAAAAACGCCGCCGCAGCTGCGGCAGCTTATCCGCAAACGTCAGACGGACAAGCGCAAATGATGACCGAAGCCTTTTTCTGGCGTTCGTCCCTGCAGTTCGCCACCGTACAAAGCGAGCATGCGCCTGTATGGATGTATCGTTTTGACTGGGTGCTGCCGGAGCACCCGCTGCTGAATAAAGCGATTCACGCCATTGAAATCTTCTTTGTGTTCAATACGCTGGAGCATATGCAGGGCATGGGCGTTACACCCGATGAGTCCATGAGGCAGTTAGCTTGGCGCATGCAGGATGCGTGGCTTGCTTTCGCCAAACAGGGCAAGCCTAATGTTGAAAATGTCACTTGGCCTGCATACAGCAAGCCGGAGCGTTCGACGCTCATTTTCAACCATAGCATTCAAGTGATTGCTGACCCTGAAGCTCAAAAGCGCGAGCTTCTGGAGCTGTAAAGCATCAGCTTAAAGTAAGCTTCAAATCGAAAAGCACCAATGAAGCAGGCGCAATTGCCTATTTCATTGGTGCTTTGTTGTAGTGTGGCTTTGTTGTAATGGTGTTTGGTGCTTTGGTGTTCATAATCCCATCAATCCATCATCCATTACCTGCTTGGCTGCAAAACCGCCGCCCGCCCTTTCCGCTGTTTAAGCAGCAGCAAGAGAGGGAAGCCGGCCAGCACTGTAATGGCACCGACCACAAACACATCATTAATGCTCATTGTGAACGACATCAAGCGGATCGTATTCGTATCGGTAGCGCCAGACTGGATGAGCTCGCTGCTATGGATGGCGGAACGGCTGGAAATGAGTCCCGTAAACACTGCAATAGCGAAGGAACTGAGCACATTGCGAATCCAGTTGCTGATGGAAGCGGCATGACCGGACCACTCAGGCGGAATTTCTTCCATGGAGGCGGTACTGCTCGGAACGGAAGCAAAGCCAAGCCCAATATTGCGAATGATCATTCCCCACAGTACGAAGCTGTACGCCGTATCCATATGCAGCCAGCTCAGCATAAACAGCCCTGCGAAAATAAATACGATGCCGATGCTGATCATTTTCACCGCTCCAAGCTTCGGGTACAGCTTTCCGGCTATTGGACTTAGAAGCGCCAATATGACGGAGGAGGGCAGCAAAATCAGCCCTGTTGCAAGCGGACTTTCAAGCTGCACCTGCTGCAAAAACAGCGGAGTCAAATACGTTCCCGTGTACAGCGCCACCGTCACCATGCCATAAATGCTCAGCATGATGGTAAAGCGGCGAATGCGGAAAACCCGCAAATTCAGCAGCGGCTCCTTGGCCGTCAGCTCCCGCCAAATAAAGAGGCCTAGCAAAGCGACGCCTGCAGCCATAAGCAGCAGCGTTTTCCATGAGCTCCAGCCCCAGCTGTTACCCTCACTAAAAGCTACGAGCAGCGCCAGACTGCCGAGAATAACGGTCATGATGCCCGGAATATCGAGCGATTTCGGAATGTTCATCCGATAATAAGGAATCAGCTTTTGGGTCAAAATAATCGCAATCAGCCCGATCGGCACATTGAACAAAAACAGCCAATGCCAGCTTGCCTGCTGCAGCAGCCAGCCGCTAAAAGTCGGGCCAATCGCAGGTGCGACCATCGCCGACAGCGACCATAGGCTAACCGCAAATGCCCGGCGCTCCTTCGGCACAACCTGAAATATTATCGTCATCGTACAGGACATAATAAGCCCGCTGCATGCCCCTTGCAGCATTCGAAATACGATCAGCGACGTCGTATCCCACGCGGTTGCGCACAAAAACGAAAACAGCGTAAAGCCGACCAGCGCGTATAAATATAATCGTTTATAACTGAATCGTCCTCCCAAATACCCGACGAGTGGTGAAATGACTCCGGTTGCCAGCATAAAGCCCGTCACCATCCACTGCATTGTTGAAAGCTCCGAATGGAAATGATCCATTAGCAGTGGAAGCGCAATATTAATCGTCGTTGTGCTGAGCACAGAAAGGAACGTTCCGAAGAAAATCGCAATCATAATCGGCCAAAATCGTATCGTAGTTGTCTGCTCCTCCAAAACAAATGTCCTCCTGTCATTGCTTATATGTCTACTTTTACATATAATATTCTGTGTTATCTATGTTACACTTATGCATTTTATATGTCAATAATGACATATTGGGAGGCCGATATACGATGCGATTAAACACTTTATCCTACGGGTTGCTTGCTTTGCTAAGCGCTAGTCCACTAACAGGCTATGATTTGGCGCAAAAAATAAAGCCGCTGTGGCAGGCGGGCCACAGTCAAATTTACCCGCTGCTTGCTGCGCTGGAGCAAAACGGCTATATCGCTTTTGAGCGGATTGAGCAGCAGGATAAGCCGGACAAGAAGGAATATTCCATTACCGATAAAGGGCTAACGGAGCTGGGAAGATGGGTGGAGCTGCCAGCGGAAAATCCTGTGCTGCGGGACGAGCTGCATTTTAAGCTGTATGGCTTGTGGCTGTCAGAGCCGGAAAAGGCAAAGGCGTTGCTCGTTACTCGCGAAGCTTTTTGCCGGAGCGAGCTGGAGCGTTACGATGGACTGATGCGTACTCTGGAGGAGAAGCGCGTAAGCGGGAAGGATGCGCGCAAGCAGAACGCGCGGCTGCTCGGGCGTTATTTGCTAATTAGCAAACGAACGATGGATACGCGGACTTCATTAGCTTTTTGCGAATGGGCGATGAAGGAGCTTGAAGCCAGCGAATGGCTGGAAGGCTGACGAGCTGGGAGTTCACGATTATGCTCGGAGGAAGCGCCGTTTTTTTCGGGTCGAGATTATATTACAAAAGGAAAACGATGTGCTTAACTTTGCAGCAAAGCCCAATCCTCTATGTAGAGTGGATTGGGCTTTGCTTCGTACCAGCTTTTATGCTTCTCGAGAGGCGGCTGTGTCACTTCTCTGAAAATGCACCTTGAGCGAGGGAAGAACAGATATCAAACATACGGCTGCCGCTATGAGGTAAACGGGAACCAAGCCGATTGAAGTCGCGAGCAGTCCGGATACAACTGTGCCAAGCAGGGTCGCCCCTATGAACAAGGGGGTCATCAGACCATTGACCTTGCCGACCATTCCGTCGGGAATTTTCGCAATGACAAAGCTGGCAACTGCCGTATTAAGAACGGCGAGCAGCATGCCATTGGCGAAGCGGAATGCTCCAGTCACCAGCGGCCAGATAGAGGACCCTTCCACTATAAAGGTAATGCCAAGAAAGGCGAGTGCAAGCGGCAGCAAATATTTAGCTTGAAGCAGCTTGGGCAACAGTGCTGCCAGCAGCGAGCCCAGCAGCAGGCCAATGCCGTCGGCGGTGGCAAACCACTGCACATTTTCCTTGCTAAGGCCAAGCCTTTCAGTCACTATAAATATTTCAAGCGGCTGAACGAGCCCGGCTGCCAGCCCGATGAAAGCGAAGGTTAGAAATAACCGGAGTAAGCTTTTCTCAGCCATAACGAAGCGGTAGCCGGAGGTTAAATCATTTTTAAGGGAAACGTTTGAACGTTCCTGTGACTTGTTTTCCTTAGGCAGCAGTGTAAGCGCGGTGGCTGACAATAGAAATAACACTGGCAGCACAAGCAGCGATGTCGTTATTCCTGCCCACTGATAAATCGCCGTTCCAACAATCGGACCGAGAATAAGAAACAATGACGATAGACTTTGCGAAAGGCCAACTGCGGCGGGAACCTGATCCTCAGGAATATGGCGTTTGAACACCTTCGCTGATGAAGGTTGTGAAAATTGGCTGACGATGGCGGATACGAATACGGATACATACAGCGCTTCCCACCAATCATTCGCCAGCATAAGCATTATGACGCCAATCGATGCGGCGCTGAGCAGGTCGCTGGCAATCATCGTGCGCTTCGGATTCCAGCGGTCGGCAAGCACGCCGCCAACGATGGAAAAGATAAGAATCGGCGCATATTCCAAAATGGACAGCAGGGATACGGCTACCTTATTGCCATTCGTCTGCTCCATGACAAAAAAGAGGAGTGCCATATTGCGAATCCAAATCGCTAGCTGCTGCATAACATCAGAAAAAAGAATAATGCGAAAAGTACGGTTCTGATATAACATGGTATCCATTCCCTTCGTTTGTAGACCGACCAACCGGTCTAATTATTAGCTAAAAAAAAGCGCCAGCTATCCTTCACTTAGCGCGTATACCATTCAACAGCAGCTTGGCTGCCAGATGAAACAGCTTAGAGACACGATCCGGTTCCTGCTCCCGGTCAATCGTATAATACACTTTTCCAAGGCCCTCCATCATGCTGCTGACAATCAAAACAAGCTCTTCCTCATCACTAGCAACAAATAGGCCGCTGGCTTGCCCCTCGCGAATAAGGTCGCGGCAGGCTTGCGATGCGTTATTCATGATCTGGAGAAGGCGATTGAAGATTTCCTCCTGTGTGAACGCCTGGCTGCGCGAAAATTCCTCCATGGCTTTCATAAGCGGATTTTGAAAGTCATGGGCGTAATGCTCTGCAAGTGCATAAAGCTGCTCCTCAACAGTAGTCAGCTTCTCACGTTTACGATCCCATGCCAAACGCCATTGCTCACTATCTTCCTCAGCCACCGCAAGGAAAAGCTGCTCCTTGCTCGGAAAATGATGATATAGGCTGCCTTTGCTGACCTTGCTGCTCTCGCATACCTCGTTCATGGAAACGGCTCCATAGCCTTTCTGGACAAACAGCTGCTTTGCCGTGGAGGCGATGCGGCGTTTGGTTTCTTCACCATCTGAACGTCCCTTGACCATTTGCTGTCCCTCCTACTAGACCGACTGATCGGTCTAATTATATGCGAGTGACGACAATCTTGCAATATTTCCAGCCGTTGTTTTGAAAAATATCCATTTCTATGCTAGTCTTAAAAGAAAATAGTCGGAGGCAAAGCATGGCAAAAGCGCATAAGAAACTTTCAAAGCTTGAAATTTTGAAAAGAACGCTGTTTATTACAATCGGAGCCGTCCTCATGGGCGTCGCACTGGAATTGTTCCTCGTCCCAAATAGCGTCATCGACGGAGGAATTACCGGTATTTCGATTATGATCTCTCACCTGACTGACAAGCCTCTGGGTATTTTTATTTTCCTCTTGAACCTGCCATTCCTGTTCATCGGCTTCAAGCAAATTGGTAAAACGTTTGCGATATCTACTCTATACGGTATCGTGGTCATGTCCGTAACGACGCAAATGCTGCATCACGTGGACGCTTTTACAGAGGATAAGCTGCTTGCTGTATTGTTCGGCGGTATTATTCTTGGCGGTGGTATCGGTCTCGTTATCCGTTTCGGCGGATCGCTGGATGGCACGGAAATTTTGGCGATTTTAGCCTCGAAGAAGTTTTCCATGCCGGTTGGACAATTTATTATGATCGTCAACGTGTTCATCTTTATTTTGGCGGGCTTCGTCTTCAAATGGGATTCCGCCATGTATTCGATGTTCACGTATTATATCGCGACGAAAGTGATGGATATTGTGGTGGAGGGTCTCGACGAATCCAAATCGGTTACCATTATATCTGCCGAATACGAGGAAATTTCTGAAGCTGTTATGAGCCGTTTGGGCAGAAGCACAACGTATATCCAGGCAAGGGGCGGCTACTCCAGAGAAGAAACGCAAATGATCTACTGCGTAGTCAACCGTCTGGAAGTGGCGAAGCTTAAATCCATCGTCCATGACATTGATCCCCGCGCATTCGTTGCCATTGAGCATGTATCTGATGTGAGCGGCGGCAACTTTAGCAAGAAAGAAATTCACTAAACGAACTCATGCCCGACCCTATATGATCTTATTTTTCCCAAAAGCAGCAGTTCAGGACACGCATTTATGGTCTGGAGCTGCTGTTTTTGATTCTATGCATATAGCCTTTTATATGGCTTTACATACCCTATGGGGGTATGTTAATATAAAAATAAGCTTATGCTATACCCCCTGGAGGTATTATTATGGACAAAGAAACGAAATCGGCTTGTTTGCATCAGCATATGGATTCAGGTGGTGCAGGCGATGACCAGTCCAAGGAGCGTCTGAGCCACCATTCCGATGATATGAAAGCGAATTTGATCAGGCGTTTGAACAAGGTGGAGGGTCAAATCCGCGGCGTGAAGGCGATGATTGAGAAGGATACGTATTGCGATGATGTGCTCACTCAGATAGCAGCTGCGCAATCGGCATTAAACGGGGTAGGCAAGCTGCTGCTGGAAGGGCATATGAAAAGCTGTATTGTCGATCGCATTCAGGCAGGCGAGCATGAAGTTATTGACGAGCTGTTGATTACCGTTAAGAAATTAATGAAATAATAAAACATTACTCAAGGAGGCTATAAAGATGGAAAATGTAATACTTAAAGTAGAAGGCATGTCCTGTGGACATTGCGTGAGCACGGTGGAGAAAGCTGTAAATGAAGCGGGAGCAAGCGGTAAAGTCGATTTAGCAGCTGGACAAGTAGCGTTGGAGTTTGATGCAGAGAAAGTATCACTGGCTTCCATTAAAGAAGCGATTGAAAACACCGGTTTCGACGTCGTATAACACGGGGCATAAGCTAAACTAGCAGAGCCCTCTTTTTCCGAAGCGAACATAGCAAGATGGTTTGGGCTTTGGAGAAGGAGCGGCTTTTTGTGTTTTTTAAAAAAGGAGTTGGGAAAAGGAAAATGGCAAAAAGTAAAGCGGCGCTCTATATGACGATGATCGCGCTTGCGGGCATGCTGGCAGGATGCGGTTCGAATAGCGCAAACACTAGCGGCACAAGCGCAAGCGGTCATGAAGGGCATGAGCAGTCCAGCCCGGCAGCTGCACCAGAAGCTGCGGAGTCAGGCGCACACAATGGACATGGCAGTGATGAAAAAGCGGGGAGCAATAACGGTCATGGCGGCCATGGGGATATGGACGGTATGGAGCATGAACAGGCAAATGCCGATGTGTTGTGGAGCTTCCAGAGTGGACAGCCAGCAGCAGGAGCGGAAGAAGCCATTGAGCTTAATGTCACGGATGATGCGGGTGCGCCAATCGAGAAGTTTGATTTGAATCATGAGAAGCTTATGCATTTGATTGCCGTAAGCAGCGACTTGAACTATTTTTCACATATACACCCGAATTATGAAAGTGGCGGCAAATTTACAGTGAAGGAAACGTTCCCGGCCGCTGGCACATACAAGCTGTTTGCCGATTTTATACCAACAGGTGCCGCGCAGCAGACGATGAGTACAGAGGTGGAAGTTACGGGGCAAGCTGCCGCTAAAGTCGAGCTGAAGGCAGACCAAGAGCTTGTGAAGACGGTGGAAGGACAGCAGGTGAAGCTCGCGCTGTCAACGACGAAAGCGGGCGAGGAAGCTAAGCTCACGTACACCTTTGAGGATGCAGCGACGGGTGAGCCGGTTACAGATTTAGAGCCTTATTTGGGAGCTGTGGGCCATGTCGTCATTATTAGCGGCGATTTGGCAAAATATTTGCATGTGCATCCGCTGGATGAGGCTGCAAAGGGCCCGGATGCTGTTTTTGCCACCGAGTTTCCAGAGCCTGGTGTATATAAAATATGGGGACAATTTCAGCGCGGCGGGAAGACGTTTATCGTCCCCTTCGTCGTGAACATTCAAGCTTAAACCTA
Source organism: Paenibacillus liaoningensis (assembly GCF_059609455.1). Taxonomy (NCBI): domain Bacteria; kingdom Bacillati; phylum Bacillota; class Bacilli; order Caryophanales; family Paenibacillaceae; genus Paenibacillus; species Paenibacillus liaoningensis. Next base: position 42,721 of record NZ_JCAALU010000003.1, on the reverse strand, counting down.
ACTTAGAAGCAAGGAGGAGAGGCGTTGCTTCCTTTCATACAGCTGCTGCAGCATCGAACGGCTAGGCCGTCGGTCCGCTTCGCCCATCTGAGCGTTGGCTCGAAAGCGGCAGCACCGAGAACGATTTACGATCATAAGTTTATTTTTGTGCTAAAGGGGAGCGGTATCGTTTCTTCTGAAGGCAAGCAAGCCGCATATAAGGAAGGCTCGGTCATTATGATTCCGCCGGGCGTCGCCCACAGCTTGATGCAGGGGCTGGAACAGGGGCAGGAGGATGAGCTGCATATTGCGATTCATTTTGACTGGGAGCCGCGGGTACAGCTGAAAGAGGAGCTATTGCATCACATTGATGCTAATGAGGCTTCCGAAACGGAGTCGGAATTGGCAGCATCAGCGCTGGTGCCAGCGCCAGTAACAGAGGAGCCAGCATCAAAATCAGCGCCATATTCCATTTGGCTTCCTCATGTGATAGTGCTTGAATCTGCAACGGACGAGCTATTTGCTTGTGCAGGCTGGACGGTGCGCGCCTATGAGCAGGGCGGTGCTTACCAGCGGCTGCGTACCGATGCTGAAATGCTGAACTTGATCGTGCAACTGGTCGAAAATTTAACGGACGGCCCGCAGGCGCTCCAAACGCTGCAGCCCTATGAAAACGAACAAGCGACAGTGCAGAAGGAGCACAGCGATATAATCATGTTCGTGCAGCGGATGGAGCAGCTTGCCGAAGAGCTGCCGATTTCGGCAGCGGCATTTGAGGAGCTGTACCGGGAAAGTTGTTTCTCTGAAAGCCATTTTCGCACGCAGTTTGAAGAGCGGCTAGGCATGGCGCCGCATTCTTATTTCACGAGAATCCGCCTGAGACGAGCTTCGCAGCTGCTGCTGGATACTGAGCTTACCGTTCAGGAAATCAGCTATTTGTGCGGCTACGAGGATGCTGAATATTTCAGCCGCTTGTTCCGCCAGCATGAAGGCATGACGCCTCAGGAATTTAGGCAATCGCTGAGGAGTGTAGGATAGGAATTGAATTATAGCTCGCACGTTGAATGAACTCATGAATTTCAGAGTGAACAGCGTTATAACAGAAATCAGCCCTTCAATCATCTTGTGGGATGACCGAAGGGCTGTTTCATTTTATCAGCTAATAAAAGTGAGAAAACGCAAGAGCTCACACCTGCTGCCTCGCACAAGCAGGAGCGCTGCTCAGCCATTGCCCTGCAAACGGCTGAGCTATACCACTTTTAACCTCGTACACCATATTCCCTCTGCTCCAAGTAGCCATGACACGGCAGCCGAATTTTCTGCCGATATAAGGATTATGCTTATGGCGATGATAGAGATGCTCAGCTTCAAGGGTGTATGGGGCATCGAGCTGAACCATGACTAGGTCCGCATCTGCTCCGAGGCGTATTTCGCCCTTCGTATCGCTGAGGCCAAACCTTGTGGCGGGTGCGGACGACAGCATCCGACTCAGCGCCGGGAGTGGAATCCCCCTCTTTGTATAGCCTTCATCAATCATCAGCTCCAGCGAATTTTGCGCTCCCGCTATGCCTCCCCACGCAGTAAAATAATTGCTGGATTGCTTCAATTCGCTCGGGCAGGGGGAATGGTCGGAGGCGATCATATCGATATGTCCAGCAGCAAGCATCGCCCACAGCTTTTCCTGCTCGAATTTGCTCCGTAATGGAGGGGCGCATTTGGCTGCTGGACCAATCAGCTCCAAATCACGGTCTGTGAGCACCAAATAATGAGGACACGTTTCCAAGGTCACATCCATACCGCGCTGCTTAGCATTGGCTATCGTCTGGACGGCATCGGCACTGCTAATATGGACAAAATGCAAAGCGCATCCCGTCTGCTCCGCGAACAGGAGCGCGCGTTCAACCGCCTCAAGCTCAGCGCGCACTGGACGCGATGCCGTATAATCTGCCGCAGATATGGCGCCCTCAGCCAGCTTCTCTTTCGTCAAAGCAGAGACAATGGGCTCGCTTTCCGCATGAAGCGCTAACACATGTCCAAGCTCGGCGATAATCTTCATTCCAGCCAGGAGCGTCGCATCATCGACCTCGCGAAAGGCATCCTCGGATGGATCGCCGGGGGAAGACATAAAGGCCTTGAAGCCGATAACTCCGGCCTCATCCAACGCTCGCAAGTCATCTAGATGCCCCGGTACAAGCCCGCCCCATAATGCATAATCCACAACGGATTTTCCTTGCGCAGCGGCAAGCTTTTGCTGCAAGGCGGCAACAGTAACGGTGGGAGGGAGGCCATTTAGCGGCATATCGATAAAAGTAGTGCAGCCGCCGGCTGCAAGAGCCGAGGAGCCGCTGGCAAAGCCTTCCCAAGCTCCAAGTCCCGGCTCGTTCAAATGGACATGGGCGTCGATCATGCCGGGCATCACAATCATGCCGGTTGCCTGAACCGTTTGCTTGGCAGGGGCTGTCAATCGCTCAGCCAGCTGTACAATTCGCCCATTGTGGATACCAATATCCATTTGGCGAACATCATGGCTTAGGACAACCGAGCCGTCCCGGATGATTAAATCCAATGGTTCCTTCATAAGCTCACCTCTGTCCGATTAGGAGGATATAAACATAGAAGGCAGAACCACAAGGGCTCAGCCTTCCCGTTATGTTCCTCTTATTTTTATCCCTACTCAGTTACTTTTTTACTCGGTTACTAGCGCAGGATCAAGCGCTTTGAGCAAGCTCAGATCATGGTACGAAGCGAATTCAGGGATGCTTTTGATATTGCCTACACTTTTCAAATATTCGCCTACGGCTTGGCCGTTGCTCCCGTTAATGTAAGTATCATTTACTTCCATGGCGTATACGTTGCGGTTCATAATCTCTCTAAGCTCATCTTCGGTTAAGTGCAGCTCTGGCGCCAATATTTTAATTGCTTCTTCCCGATTGTCATTAATGTAAGCTGTCGCTTTCTCTAGAGCGCCAAGCATCGCTTTAATCGTATTCGGGTTTTCCTTCAAATAATCGTCGGTAACCTGTACCGTCGTATGCACGCTCATCCAGTTCACAGCGCCCGTTTTATCAGGAAGCTCGCTTTTTGTGCCGCTGAATAGAAACTTGCCGCCACCTTGAATCGCCTTCGTAATGAATGGCTCCCACGCTGCCATTGCATCGATTGACCCGTTCTGTAAAGCGACAACGGCGTCACTCGGCGCGAGGTTGACGTATTTGATTTTGCTTACGTCAACGCCAAGCTCCTTGCCCATATTATCGATGGCGAACTTGACATCTGCTCCGCTTGGAATGCCGATTGTTTTGCCTTCCAGATCCTTAGCGCTTTTCAATTCAAGCTTGCTAGAGCCGACGACAGCCTGTGTTCCGGCAATTTGAGCTAGCGGCGCTACAATTTTCACGGGAATATTGGAGGATTTCAAAATAATATCCATAAAGTTCGTTTGAATGCTGACAGGAGCGCTGCCCCCTGCAACCAAAGGAGCAATATCCGGGCCGCTTTCGATGAGCTGGCTTGTTACATCGAGGCCTGCTTCCTTGAAGTAGCCAAGCTTGTCGGCAATAATTTGCTGGGAGGAAATTTGGGCGTCGCGAACGCCGACGAGTGTAACGGTTGTCGTCTCGGGAGTGTCATCGGCAGCAGCCTCAGGCGAGCTTGTTTCCGCAGCCGCGGCAGTAGGGGCAGAGCTAGCGTTTCCGCTTGCACTCGTAGCTTCTTCCTTCGCGCCGCATGCCGTCAGCGCCAATGCCAGAGCGGAAACGACCAATAATTGTTGAACCCATTTTTTCTGATTAGCCATCGTAATCTCTCCCTATACCCATTGTTTTTTGTCTCTAAATTCTAAATTCTACTTTCTCGATTCTGCCAGCCGCATAAAGCGGATCAAGCTCCCCTAGATGTGCGTGCTACTTCTCAACCGCTTCGCTCATCCCTCCTTTGCGCCAGCTAAGAACCTTGTTCTCCAACAGCTTAAGCAAGACGGAGAAGATGCTATAAATCAAGCCAATAAAAATAATGGCAACGAACATATTGGAAATTTTAAAATAATTCCGTGCGTCTACAATAATATAGCCGAGCCCCGATTTGGCACCCATCATCTCGGAAACGATCAGGGCGGAGAAGGACAATCCAAGGCTGACTCTGGCGCCTACGATGAAACTCGGAATGGCGGAGGGAAGCAGCACTCTTCTGAAAATTTGCCGTTCCGAAGCGCCAAGGCTCATCGCCGAACGGATAAGGGTAGAAGGGACGGTTTTGAACCCGTCTACCGTATACACTAATACCGGAAGAAACGTCGTCCAGGCAATGAGCAGAACCTTCGGAAATTCTCCGATTCCAAACCAGATAATGATCAGAGGGAGCAGGGCGAGTGCCGGAATCGGACCTACTAAATTCAGCAGAGGAGACATCCAGCGCTCCACTTGACGAAACTTGCTCATTAATACGCCGATGAAAACGGCAAGCACACAGCCGATAACAAAACCAGCCGCAATACGCAAAGTGCTGGATAGCAAGCTCTCAAAGAGAAGGCCCGTTTGCGCAAGTGCCCAAGCATCGCTAATAACGAGTGAAGGGGGTGGGAGAAAAAGCGGATTGAACAGTGCCGCTTTCATATTTATTTGAGAAAAAACTTCCCATAGAATGAAAAAGGCCAGATAAGGAACGAAATTCGATGTTCGCATAAAGCTGGAGCTAGGCTTAGCCTTCAACCTGCGTACGGCCTGATGTGCCCCAAGCTTGCCCGCTTGCGCCCCCTCGGCTGTGAAAGAACCTGATGTCTCGCTCATTGTACGGCCTCCTCCAATTCATTCTCCATCAATACGTGCTCGATTCGCTGCATAGCCTCGCCGAAGCCGGGCATATCGAAGGTGCGGGGATGCGGAAGGTCGACCTTAAATTCATCAGCAATGACACCGTTTTTCATGACGACAACACGGTCAGCCAAATAAATCGCTTCGCTTATGCTGTGTGTCACGAACAAAGTAGTGGGCTTTAGCTTTTCGCAAATGCGGCGCAGCTCTCTGCGCATCATGTCGCGGGTCAAAATATCCAATGCCCCGAAAGGCTCATCCATCAGCAAAATATCGGGGGAGCTTGCGAGCGCCCGGGCAATGCCTACCCGCTGCTTCATCCCGCCTGACAATTCGGCTGGGTATTGATCCGCATATTTCTCCAAGCCAACGAGACCTAAAAACTGTCTGCCGACTTCCTTAGCCTCTGCTTTTCCCGCTCCTTGGACTTCCGGGCCAAAGCTTATATTTTCAAGTACCGTGTACCAAGGGAATAGAGCGTGATCTTGAAAAACCATGCCGCGAGCTTTGGAAGGGCCGCGAATTAGCTCGCCATCCACGAGCAGTTCCCCTTCATCAGGCAGCAAATAGCCGGCGATCATATTAAGCAGCGTAGATTTGCCGCAGCCGCTATGTCCAAGAATGCATACGAACTCGTGAGCATCCACCGTTAAATCGACATTTTTCAATATCGTCCGTTCACCAAAACGCTTTCCTGCATTTCGCACCATCAACTTCATCGCTATCCCTCGCTTTCTACCAAACATGTCCCTTGTTGTATCCCATTTATGAAGGTATCCCATCCAATATGAAATCCAAGATTGGATACAATCCTGTGCAAAAAAAATGATCGGCCTGCCGTCTCAGCTTTTCGCACTGGCGTAATGACCGTTTGCCAATCGGAAAACCTCGCTTAAGGACTGAGGAGCCGTTCCCTTTTCTTCGAACTGGAGCGTATCTTCGATTTCCTTTAAATGCTCGGTCATCAAACGTTCCGCCTGCTCCGCGTCGCCTTGCTCGATTAAAAGCACTAATCGTCGATGATCGCTGCAATGCATATGCTTACTCATGCCATATAGGGCGATGATCACGTAGGTGAGCGATATAAGCTCCTCCAAATAGCGGTAATAATAATTATTGCCTGTGAACTCGGCGATTTTGAGATGGAAGTTGCCCGAGAGCCGCAGGGCGAGCAAAGGATCGCCGTTGTGATGGGCCTGATGTTCTTCATCAAGCAGCCTGCTTAACTGTCCGAGCTGATCGGCGGTCAGCTTTCCACTTACTTTTTTCACGCTGGAAGCTTCAATGACTCTGCGCATTTCGAAAACTTCCTTGGCCTCATCGACCGTAGGGCATGCAACGAATGTTCCCTTGTATGGAATCACCGTCACAAGCTTCTCGCCTGCCAGCTTGCGGAGTACATTGCGTACTGGCGTGCGGCTGACTCCGAACGATTCGGCAATAACCTCCTCGACGAGCTGCATGCTAGGGCGCAGCTTTTGCTGAATAATGGCATCTTTAATGGCTATATAAATATCAAGTTCATTTGCTACCCCCACTGGGAACATCTCCTTTCTAAGGCGGATCAGTCAAACGAAAGTGTTTGTTATGTTTTATAACATGAATAGTAAATTAAAAGCACTTTACAAGTCAACAGTTATTTTTGAATGGGGTGAAATGACGGTTTTATAAAAGTTATTTCAGAATTCCAATTGGTTTTAGCACTTTCACGTATAAATGCTTGTCTTTTTCGCTAGCTCGCTTTTATTTTGCGGCATATTTATGTAATATAAACTAACACAAATAATAGATTGATAGCTGATTTTTAATTTGCAGGTTGTCCTACTTTTAAACTATAAAAAACACCTATATAGTGGTAGAATTGGATGAATGAAATGAATGTGAAGGGTATAAAGAACTAGACGAAAATCATTTTGGGGTTATGCTTTTTATTTATTTTTATAACATTATAAAGTTGAGAGGATTGAATCATCATTATTAAATTTTATTATCGTATCAGTGTAACAGGGTTGGTTATTCTGCTTATGTCATTGGTTTATTTGCCTAGGGAGCAAGTGGTATCGGCGAGAGCGGTTGTTCAAGAGTTTGCCGCAAGCTCATCCGTTAAAACGGATAAAGCCCTTACAAGAGCTGAGGCGGCCAGCATGCTGAGCCGGGTTACCCAATTGCCAAAGCCTGACATGGCGGATGTAGCGTCGGTATTTCCTGATCTGGACAAGCATAGCAGCCGCAGCGATGTGCGCAAGCTCGTTGCCCTTGGAATGATTGCGAAAAATGACTACCCCAAAGGCTTCCAGCCTGACAAGGCGGTGACCCGCTTTGAAATCATGAAATGGATGGCTAGCGGACTTGCGGTGTCCGACGAAAGCTTCAAGCAAGCGTTGGCGGATACGGTGAATACGCTGCTGCCTACTCCTGAGACTTATAAAGGCGGCATTGCGGACAAGCAAATTCCGTACATCGCCGTTATTCGAGGAACGGGCATTATTACAGGGATGCAGGATGGCACGTTTCGGCCCGCTTATCCCGTTTCGAAGGCTGAGCTGGCGGCCAGTCTGCTCCGCTATAAGCGAGTGGAGGGCACCAAAGCGGAAGGTTATCAGGCTTTAAATGAGCTGCGGGAAGTGGGACTAACCGGCAGCAATCTGAGTAGCATTACGAAATTCAAATACGAAAGAGTAACCTATTTTAACAATGACGGAACCTACAAGCCTGAAGCTGTTGCAAGCGCGGGGATTGACCTGGAGCAGCACATTGATGTCAGCACCTTGGAGCCCTATCTGCGCATTCCGGGCATAGGATTGGATTATCACCATTTTGTAAATGGCTATAGCAAGCGCTACAAGTTCGTTAGGCTGGAGGAGCTGGGGATGAGCCTGAAGGATGCGATAGCAGATGCATATGACACAGGATATATGCCGCATCTTGGGGTAGAGGATCCGAGCAAGCTTAGCCAGAAGGATTTGAATTTGATATTGTCACACGAGGATGCTACTTTGAAGGTTGAGGGGAGCAGAATGCCGTTTACCTCCTTTGCCGATGTGGTCGACAGCCCTATCAAGGCCAAGAAGGTCGCTACGGCCAAGCTTCACCGAATGATTTTCGTCGATGTTCCCGTGACGGGCAAAGGGGAAGCGAAGGGTGTTTATGCGAACTATTTTGCCGATTCCATTGCAACTTGGCGCAAGCTTGATAATAGTGTTTACATGGCCTTCACGGAAATGACGATCCAGACCCATGCGGAGAAAATGGATCTTATGGGCTTCTACAACGCCATTGGCAATGGGAATGGGAACGGATTTTTTAAATTCAGCCGTCTCGCTCCCGAAACGATGGACAAAAACGGGCTGACTACCGTTCCGATGGCTACTTCCACTTATTTTACTAAAGACAGCGTCAGACGCTTTTGGACCTTTGGTACCTATCTAAAAAAATACCGTGATCCAGTCCACCTCACGACTGACTCAGGCGCTTACTTTAGAGCGTATTACCAACCTTAATCGAAGCACCCCTTGTCCTCTCTCTATGAGAGTGAAGGGGTGCTTTTTCTCTTGCTGCTCATAGGATAAACGGAAGGTGTGCCTATTCGGAGCAACTACCTTGCATAACAATGTATATAAATATATAATGCAGTTTAGGAGGTGACACCTTTTGCCAATTGAGAAAGAGATTTTGAAGGGGTATATCGATATTATTATTCTTTCGTTGCTGTTTGAAAAAGATATGTACGGATACGAGATGGCTAAAATGGCTCATCATAAATCACAATTTGAATTAAAAGAAGGAACGATGTATTTGTCTTTGAAAAGAATGGAGAAAAACGGGCTTATTGAATCGTATTGGAATGATAGCGAGTCGGGGGGAAGCAGAAGGAAGTATTATAAAATTCTTTCTGAAGGCGTAGAGCGATTGAGGCAGAAAAAACAGGAGTGGATTGAAATTAATCAAGTGCTTTCCACTTTTTTGGAAGGGGTCGAATAATGAAGCAAGTTGATGTATTTATTGATGAGCTATACCAAAATGTACGGGATACCGCTCATGTGAGAGAGCTTAAGGAAGAAATGCGTGTCCACTTACTTGAGTCCATAGGTGAATTGCAAAGCCAGGGTCTTTCTTTGGAAGAGAGTATTCGAACGGCCTTTGAAAAATTCGGCGATGTAGATAAACTAAAGAAGGAATTAACCGAAAATGATGTGATTCGCCGAACGAGAGCAAGTAGATTTTTAGCGCTCATTGTTATACTTGGTGTTTTAGGCTCCGCTATTTTACTTCTATATAGCATGTGGAACGACAATATTTCACAAAATAAAGTAAATCAGGTTTTTGATGAGGTAAAAATATTCGCTAATAGTGATAAGGAAATGTCGGAGGAGCTTCTAGCCGATATTTTGACAAATAATGCGAGCATTTCGGCAATCGGGTTTAAACGGGTTCCTGCTGGCAAAGCAAGTCTAGAGTATCCTTATGAATATATTTATCCGGCGAGTACACCTATCGATTCTTATGGGGAATTTGCAAATTCTTCACCGAACGGCATTTGGTTTACGAACAACTATAAATATTCATTGCAGGCTCAAGGCAAGAATAGCCATGCAGATATTGCTGTTGATGTGATGCTATGGAAATTTTCAGATAAATTTTATTTAGTAGGTTGTGGACTGCTTATTTTATATTGGCTGCTCTTTATCGTCTGGGCAACTACAAATTTGTATGTCAATCATACTCAAAAGAAATGGAAATGGCTTGTCATCTTTACTTTATTCAATGTAATTGGTTATTGGCTGTACATCGATGAAATTAAATCAGCGCAACTGCGAAGGTCCTGGCTTTATATCAAAATGATTGCATGTCTCGCCGGATTATATATTGGATATCGTGGCATAAAATTGATGCTTTTGCAGACAAGAAGTGAAAATATGGTTATTAATGAATTAGGTATTGATGTCCCATTAAACACACAATCGCTTGTTATTTATGGAGCTGCATTCGTATTAGCGGGTATTTTTCTAGTTCTCATTCCCTTCAAGATTCATAATAAACTGGTTTGGAAAAAGGGATAACAACAATCACCAACCGTTATCCTTCCGTTATCCGTATGCTGCTTAAAGCATAAAACAAGGGCTATCCCCGGAACGTTTAGTTCCAGGAATAGCCCTTGCTGTATTTTAATCGTAAGCATCTCAGGTTGTTAGATCGTTTTGACAGCCGGAGCAGCCTGTGTCTCTACTGCATCAGGAGCAGCCGTTCGCTGGAGTTCTTGATGAAATGATGTCCCAACTAGGACTTACTGTTCTATTTTTGGATACCTATAGCATACTCTGGGTATATATGCCAATTGGTACCTATATGGTATTTATGGCATTAATTTCATTAAATGGTTGAAGCTTATAACTAGGAGGGATCGTTTATGGAAAGGCCTATTGGGATTATTGTGTCAGAACCACATGCTTTAGCAGGGCAAGGTAGTCGTTCAAGTGGAAACTTCTCTACGGAATGGTTTGGAGGTGCCCATGTCATGTTGGTTGAAGTAACGGTCGATGGTCAAATTGATGATACGATAACTTTCAATATTGCCGAAGATAAAAGTGGCAGTGATCCTGTTAGAGCTCGTGATGTGAAGAATAACTATCAAGTGGGATATATAGGAAGTAACTCGTTATACATTTGTGAGGTTAGATGTCCAGCGAATAAGAATTTTATGATTACATTTAAACCTTATGTCAACTAAATAATTCAAAATGAATTTTTATGAAAATAGTCCATTAAATTTAGGGGTGTGAATCATGAACAGACCAATCGCTGTTGTTGTATCCAGTAATACAGTTTTAAATGATGAAAGAAGTCGCACAAGCGGTAATTTTTCGACGAAATGGTTTGGCTCATGTAAATATATGGAGGTTGAAGTGAGCGTAAATGGTAAAATTAATAATGATATTAAATTCAGCATGGCTATTGATATTAATAATGGAAACGATGTTACGAAATATAATGACGTCAAAAATGGTTCTAGAATAGATTATTATGATTCAAATACTTTTTATATTTGCGATGTACCTTCAAGTCAACGTGAAAATTTTATGGTTAAGTTTTTTCCCGTTTAGGAGCAAGGTACAGCTTGTTCAATTAACGTAATTGTGAAGGAGAAAAGGGATGTCTCCGACCGTTAGGCTCGGGGCATCCCTTGCTAAAGCATACAGGAAAATGGAAGATTGAGTGGAGATATCGGTACGAATTGTTATTTCACTGGGCTGACAGGTGCCGTCGGTGCTTCCGCAGCGGCTGGGTCAGCCTTACGTGCTGGCTGGGCTTGCTTCTCCACCTGCTCAGCAGGGGCAAGCGCTGCTGCTTGAAGCGCTGCCTGGTTAAGTGAGCTCCACGGCTTGTTGTAATGCGGCTGGAAGAAGAAGTCGACGAAGCCAACCTCATCAATCGTCATGCGGTTTTGGATGCATACCGACATCGTATTCATCATTTGCGTCAGATCGGCTTTCGATAAAATTTGTGCGCCGACGACACGCTCGCTGTCCGCTTCATAAACGAATTTTAGCGTGACCTCCTCAAACGTTGGCATAAATTCCGGACGGTAGTTTTCAATGATTGTGACAGTTTTCACATTCATTTCAGCAGCAAGTGCAGCTGTTTCAGTCAAGCCCGTCGATGCAATGTTGTAGTCAAAAAGCTTAATGGCCGACGTTCCTTGCGTGCCTAAATATTTCACGCGCGGCTGCAGCAGGTTTTTGCCGATAAGCGTTCCCATCCGGACCGCATTCGTAGCGAGCGGAATGTAGGCATGCTGGCCAGTCGGGTTGTACATAACCGCACAGCTGTCTCCGGCTGCGAACACATCAGGCTTGCTGGTGCGCATATATTCGTCGACGATAATGGCGCCATTCGGCAGCATATCGACTTGGCCCTTCAGCAGCTCCGTATTAGGACGGAAGCCAATGCACATAATGACAAGATCAGCTTCGTATTCGCCTTTGGTCGTCAAAATCTGTTTCACTTCTCCGTTTGTACCCTTGAAGCCCGTAACGGTCTGGTCAAGCGCAAGCTCGATGCCATGGGCGGCGAGATCCGTTTCGATCACATCGGTGTATTCCTGATCCAAATATTTGTACAAAATGCGATCCATATTATCAATCAGAGTAACCTGCTTGCCAAGCTGCTCGAACGCTTCCACCAGCTCGATGCCGATATAGCCCGCACCAATGACGGCAATGCGGCCCGCATATTTCGCTTTTTCAATAATCGTTTGGGCGTGATTGTAGTTTTTGCATAACAGTATATTTTCAAGCTCCATGCCTTCGAGCTTTGGAATAATCGGCCACGAGCCCGTTGTCACGACGAGCTTGTCAAAGCTGTTTTCAAACGTTTCATTCGTCAGCAGATTGCGGACGGTGACGGTTTTTGCATCGGTATCGACGTTCAGCACCTCATGCTGCATATGCGTTTGAACGCCCATTACGGCAAGCTGCTCAGGCGAAGCATAGAAGAGCTTGGTCGGATCTTTGACGACGCCTCCGACATGAAGGGCGATGCCGCACGACAGGAAGGAAATATTGTCATTTTTCTCGAAAACGGTAATTTCCGCCTCAGGGTGGAGCTTGATAATCTGATTAATTGCGGCAGTTCCTGCATGTGTACATCCAATAACGGTAACCTTCATAGTAGGGCCTCCTCGAGTATATGTGAATGTTTTCACAACCATAATGTCTAATGTGAAATGATTCACAATGTGTTGTTGGTATTATCATAAAACATTCGATGCCTGAAAACAAGGTCGGAATTGTGAACTTTTTCACAAGGTATGGCATAGCCCGTTCGAGCCATGTTCAAGCGGGTTATTTTCAGCGACAATAAAGGTGTACAATATATAAGTAGAAAAGTGCGGCAGTGTTGCAAAGCTAGATAGAATGAGAAAAGAGGGAAGGGCATGACCCAGCCGGTTCGAATATTGATTGTGGATGACCATCATCATGCGCGCGAGGGCATACGGGCGATTTTGCAGGCGGAGCCTTTGTTTGAGGTCGTCGGCGAGGGATGCAGCGGGCTTGAGGCGCTTGCGCTCACCGAGCAGCTGATGCCGGACTTGATATTGATGGATATTAATATGAAGGAGATGGACGGGCTCGAAGCGACGAAAGAAATTAAAGCCCGCTACCCTTATGTGAAAATCGTGATTATAACCGTATCGGATGATATTACGCATCTGTTCGAGGCGCTTAAGAAGGGCGCGCAGGGCTATTTGCTCAAAAATTTAAATCCCGGCGCCTGGCGCGAATATTTGAAGGCCATTGCACTGGACGAAGCACCTTTGTCACGGGAATTGGCGCAGCGGATTTTGCAGGAGTTCGCCCTTGCAGGTGCGGGCAGACAGCAGGCCGAGGAAAGTCCGCTCACGGCGCGTGAACAGGAAATTTTGCGCTGTGTGGCGCAGGGGGCGGCCAATCGGGACATTGCCGGCATGCTGATGATTTCGGAGCATACCGTGAAAAATCATCTGAAAAACATTTTGCAAAAGCTCCATCTGGACAACCGTGTGCAGCTGGCGAAATATGCGTTCGAGCAAGGGTATTTGCGGGACTAGAGCTCAGCTCATGCGATGAGCTTATAGTCTTCTAATAAGGGTATAGTCTTCTAATGAGGGGCTAATGCTTGACCAGTGCCAGCGATCCGTCATCAAAGGTTCACAGCTTGGTCGCAAAGCTGATGCAGAATAGCCCTTTGTAGTCATTCTTTCCCTGAGGGCAGGCCGATATAATAGGATTTAGTTATCCAATATCGATGCTCAGGGGGCTATTTTAATGATCATTTGGAAAAAGAAACTGGCAGCAGCAGCGCTTGCCGCAGTACTAACGTTCAGCGTATCGGCGACCGCGTTCGCCCATGACGGCTGGACGCAGACGAATGCGCCGATTATTGCGCAGGGTGAGGTTGCGTACGTGGATTTGCTTTTCGGCAACCACTCGAACGATCACAAGAGCTATCGCATTACCGGCCAATGGGGCGTAGACAGCTCAAAGGTTTATGTGACTTCTCCGGCAGGCGTGAAGACGGACATTACGTCTACGCGGTTTTACACAGGTGAAGCAGCTACAGAGACGGAGCCAGCCGTAAACAATGGTTTTGTCGCTTCCTTCTCGGCGGCATCTCCCGGAGCTTATATCGTGACGGGCGAATCGGACAGCGTAAGCACGACCTCGCTCAGCCGCTCGATGCGCAGCGCGAAATCGTTCGTCGCGATCAGCGATCTTCCTCTTATTGCGCGGGTTAGCGCGCTGAAAGGTTTTGCAAATCCGGTGAGCCTTGACCGTGCGGAATTCGTACCGCAATTTAATCCGGCAGCTGCTCTGCCAGGGCAGGAAGTAAAGGTGCAAATGCTGCTGAAAGGCAAGCCGGTAGCGGATGCCGAAGTGTCGCTCATTCGCCGCAGCAACTCCGAAGGACAGACGCTGACAACGGATGACAATGGCTATGTGACTTATAAAACGGGAGCAGCCGACTATTATTTGCTGCGTGCTTCGACGTCTACGGATGAGAGCAAAGAGGGCGAATATACGAAGGTCAATTATACGGCAACGATGACCTACACGGTGCAAAATGCAGGCGTCAAGCTGCCCGCAGGCAAAGTCAGTCCCATTCCTTATGTCTACGTCGATGGCAAGCTCGTATCCAGCGACAGCCTGACCGTAGTAAAAGGCTCAACGAACGCCAGCGCTGATTTCCTGAAGCAGTATATTGATCCAAGCTACAGCAGCAAAAATCCCGCTTCCTTGCGTCAAACAGCAGAGAAAGCGGGAGCGGTTGTCGAGTTTTTGCCAGCAGTTGGCGACACCCGTGCAGCTGTGCTGATTTACACGAAAAAATAGAAGGCTTGGCTTTAAGCGGCAGCAAGCCCCAGTGCTCTGCCCGCCATGAAACATCAAATGAAAGCAGCTGCCCGAAAAGCGCAGCACTGCTCACGCATAGCGGGGTCGCCATCATTAGGCGGCTCTGTTTGCATGAGAAGGAAGGAGAGGCGAATGATTCCTCATAAGTTAAAAATAAACCTGCTAGCGCTGGCGGCGCTGCTGCTGTTTATGCTTTGCAGCCCGGCCCTTGCGGACGCGCATGCGAATATGGAGCGTTCGACTCCGCTCCAGGATGCCGAGCTCAGCGAATCTCCTTCATCGATTCGCATCCAGTATACGGAAGAGTTTGATCCGGATTTAAGCCGGATTGTACTGGAGGATGAGGCAGGCAATGCGATTAAAGGCAAGCTGTCTGCGGAGAAGGATAGATGGCTCGTGTATACGATTCCGAAGCTGTCGCCCGGTATTTATAAGGTGAAATGGCAGGTGCTGTCCGTGGACACACATGTCACGGACGGTTCCTTCCGCTTTGCGGTCGGCGTGCCGCTCGCTTCGACGAAGCCGAGCGATACGATCTCGCTCGACGGCGGCGCCAGCAATGCTTCGCCGTCACCGGCTGCTTCGCCGTCACCGGCTGCAACGGCGAAGCCAAGCGCATCAGCCTCGCCGAGTGGTGCCGGAAGTGGGAGCTCTGGCAAGGGCAACGACGCTTCATCGGGAGCAGCCGGACAGCCGGGCAGCGGAAGCTCCAGCAGTGGCAACAGCACCACGGGAGGTAAAGGCGGCAGCTCGCAGGGGGGCGGTGCCGCTAACGGCAGCAGTGCGGGAGGCACGGCATCTGGCGGAACAGCGGGGAGCGGCAGTTCCTCAGGAGGCAGCAACGCCGCGGATGGAACGGTAAAAGGCGGAGGCTCTTCTGCCGGAACCGGAGCGTCAGGAGGCAAGACGAATGGCGGCGGAAGCAGTTCGACGAGTCCATCATCAAGTGCTGGCGTAGGAAACGGCGGAGCAACTGGAAGCGAAGCGAATTCAGGGGCCGGAGCAGCTGAAGGTTCGGCCGTCTCCAGCCAAACAGGCACTGGCAGCGCAGCTGGCGGCAATAGCTCGGCAACGGGGCTGGGGGAACAAAACAGCTCGGCTGGGGACGGGAGCGGCGAAGCATCCGCAGGAAGTGATGAGGCGGAAGGCTCTTCTGAAAATAGCGACGGGAAATCGGCAAACGGTGATGTTGCTGAATCGGCTAACGGCGAGCAGCAAGCTGCAACGGGTCTTGATCCGTCTATCACTGCAACCGATTCGCCTGCTGCGACGGAAGGGGATTCAACCTCTGGCGAGACGGCGCAAGCAGCGGATGCATCGCATGGGCATTCCATGTCTGGCGAACATGGATCAGACGTTCATGGAGCCGATTCCGACATGGAAATGGATGCGGACGGCAATATGATCGGCCATTCGGGAGACCACAATGCCGAGCATCAGACTGATTGGCGGACGGTTATTTATACACTTCTGCGAGTTATTGAGGTCATTGCAGCAGCTTGCATGGTCGCTTTTTTATATGCCAGATATGTGCTTTGGTCACGCGCTGATGGCTCAGCGATTCCAAAGCTGCTTAGCAAGCGAAGCGAGCGCCTCTTATTTATAGGTGCGGGAATAGCGCTTGGCGCCACAGGATTTGTCCACGTATGGCTGTTGGCGGAGCAGCTAAGCGCATTCGATATGGGCAGCGGCAGCACGTTGTATCAAAAGATTTTGTCCGCGACGATGGTGGGACGCGCAGCATGGCTGCGGCCGGCGTTGGCGGCGCTTATGCTGCTGCTGGCTTATGCGCCGCAGCGCGATGAACGCTGGGTAGCGCCGCTGAAATGGCTCATGGCCTTGCTGCTGACGGTGCTTTACCCATTAACGGGCCATGCCAATGCCTCCCCGTTGTTTTCGGCAGCGGTTTTGTCGCATATTGTGCATATTTGGACGGCGGCGATTTGGTTTGGTGGTCTGATGGCTATTATTAGCGCCACCTTGAAGGCTAGTTTTCCAAGTGTCGAGGAACAGCAGCAGACGCTGCACGAGATGATCAAGCGATTTTCGCGGGCCGCGCTGCCGATTATTATTTTGCTGGCAGCTACAGGCATCATCTTGTCCTTGCAGCGGCTTAACGTTTGGACGGAGCTTGCAAGCAGCAGTTACGGCCGCTTGGTTCTGCTAAAAACGCTGCTGCTGGTTGCCGTTATCGGCATTGGGGCTTACCACCGGTTTGCCCTAATGCCGCGTTTGGCAGCAGGGTTGGGAAAAGGTGCAGCAGACAACAGCTCCGCTCATCCATTTGTTCAGGCGGTGCGTATAGAAGCGCTGCTGGCGCTTGCCGCTTTTATCGTGGCTGGCATGCTGTCTTCCACCGCGCCGCCAGAGCAGCCTGTCTACGCTGAACCTGTCTACTGGCATGTGATGGGCGATAAAGCCCATATGTCCATGCGAATTAAGCCTGAAGAGCAGGCTTATCAGCTTGATGTGTGGCTGCCGACTGGCATGGGCGCTCCAACACAAATAGAAGTACAGGCGAAAGGTGATAGTGGGCAGGGAGAGGTGCAGGACATTCCTTTTTCGTTTAATAAGGGAGGGCCTGATCCTTACGGCTATGAAGGCTTTGACAAATATACATATTTGTCGAAGGCCCCGGTGCCTGCGGTCGGCGATATATGGGATATGACGATTGTCATTACCGATCCAACAGGCGAGAAGCATCGCTATGAGAAGCATATACCTTAATGTGCGGAATGAGCGATAACAGCAAGTGCGTGGCACTGCTATTTTGGCAAACGAACCAAACATAAATGATGAATATGGAATGGTTAGAGGGGCAAATACTGCTCCTCTTTCTTTATTTTTATTGCGTGTTAAGGAATAGAAAGGAAATAACGCCTCTAGAATGGAATGATTTAGCATCCTGTTATATCATGAAGCAGCGCTCAGACTGAAACATTCATTTTTTGTTGAAAATTTGTTACATTTGCAATGAAAAATCTATCAATTTTCAAATGAGGTCTGTCGACTATATTACATATACAATAAATACAAGCTGGGGACATTACATCATGAAGGAGAAGAGAGAGATGAAGAAAAAATCGCAATGGAAGCAAAAGTTTTATATGAGGAGGCTCAGAGGAAGGCTTCTTCTCTACATTTCCCTGATGCTGATCTTTTCACTGCTCGTTTCTACATTCTTTTCTTATACCAATGCTAAAATTCAGCTTCAAGATAAAATGGGACAAACAGCAGCTTCTACCGTATCCTCGCTCAATATGGCGATCGATCAAATCGTTGGGCTTGAGAAAGCCAATGTGAAGCAGCTAGCTTATTTGCTCTCATCGGCAGCCGTAGATGAAAAGGCTGAGACGACTCAGGCGCTTATCGACAATTTTACGGCAAACCATCCAGAGGTGGAAATTGTAACGCTTGGCAATGCGAACGGCAGCTGGATGAAATCGCCGAATCCGGGGCAGGAGGATTATGATCCGCGGGAGCGCTCTTGGTACAAGGCAATTATGGCGGCTCCGGGAGAGGCTATCGTTTCCCCGCCGGGCCTATCAGCAACGACGAATAAGTATACGATTACCGTATCTCAAACATTTGCCGATGGTCAGGGCGGCGTTACGGTTGCTTTGAGCGTAGAAGCAATCGGGCAATTAATTCAAAATGTTAAAATCGGTTCAGAGGGTTTTGTTTATTTGATGGATCAGCAGGGCGTTATTTTGGCACATCCTACGATTGAAGTGGGAACACCGATTAGTAACGAAGGTATCCAGACTATTCTGGAGCAAGATAGCGGGGAGCTCTTTTACAACGATCCGATTAACAATGTGGAACGCAAAGCTTTTTACATCACGAATAAGGATACCGGATTAAAATTGGTCGGCGCTCTGCCAACTGAGGAGTTTACTGAGGCTGCACTGCCTATTTTGCTTAATTCGTTCCTCGTCATGGTCATTTCGCTGGTTGCCGCATTCATCATTTTGTTCTTTATTATCCGGGCAATTACAAGGCCTATTGAGCAATTGAACCGTGCAGCTAGACGGGTAAGCGAAGGCTATTTGCAGGAAAAAGTCGAGACGAAGCGCCGGGATGAAATCGGGGAGCTAGCTGGAAATTTCAACGCGATGGTCGATTCGCTGCGCGGTATTGTAATGGAAGTGGCAGATTCGTCGAATCAGCTGGCCGCTGCCAGCCAGGAGCTTAGCGCAAGCACAACGGAAAATACGAAGACGGTGGAGCTTGTATCGGAACTCATTGGCGGAGCAGCACAAGGTGCGGACAATCAAGCGCGTATGACGGACGAAACGCGCAGAACGATGGAGGAAATGGCGATCGGCATTACGAGAATTGCTGAGGCATCGTCCGAAATTGTGCAATCGTCGAAAGAGACGGAGCAGAATGTCGCAGAAGGCAGCGATAAAGTACAGGAAGTAACGGTTCAAATGAGAAAAATCGGCGAATCCATCGACCAATCCTCCGAGCAGATTGAGCAGCTGCATGATCTTAGCGCGCAGGTGACGCAAATGAGTACAGCGATAGCAGGCATTGCCAAGCAGACGAATCTTTTGTCGCTTAATGCGGCCATTGAAGCCTCACGGGCGGGCGATCACGGCAAAGGCTTTGCTGTCGTTGCACAGGAAGTGCAGAAGCTGGCAGACCAGACGAAGACGACAGCCGATCAAATATTGGAGACGATTGGCCAGATGACGAAGCTGGTTGCAGCTACTTACGATATGATGAAATATAAAGTTTCCGAGGATATGCGGGGAGGACTGCGCATAACGGAGGAAGCGGGACAGGCGCTGGCAAGCATTGAACAATCCACGAGGCTGATTGTCCAGCAAATTCATGATGTATCGGCGGTGACGGAGGAAATGTCGGCAAGTGCCGAGGAAGTAGCGGCGTCGATTCATGAGGTTTCGGGCATTGCAAACGAGTCGTCACAATCATTCCGCCAAGTGACGCAAGCTGGCAATCAGCAGCTTGATGCGATGGAGGGCATTTCTTCATCGGCAGTCGGCTTATCTGAAATTGCTTCCGAGCTGCAAAACAAAGTAGGCAGCTTTAAGTTGTAAGCTGCGCCCGCACGATAGCACGATAGCACGCCTGATTAGCGTAGAAAAGATATAAAGACGGAATTAAATATAAAAAAAGCCGTCCTGCATAGCCTAGTGGCTGCCATGCAGGACGGCTTTTTGCTTATGTTGCGCGGCTGTCTGCTATTGTCAAAGCCAAACATCGCAGCTGTAGCTTCGCGAACAGAACAGCCTATTAACGCTTAAGCGGGAGGTTACCCGAGCTTGGAAACGGCTTGCTTCATTTGGTTAAGCGCTCGTTCCAGCACCGCTTTCGGGAAGCCGACGCTCATGCGAAGAAAGCCTTCGCCATTGCCGCAGGAGGAGCCATCCCTGAACGCAATTTTTGCCTCCCGCATAAAATAAGGGGCAAGCTGCTCCGGAGGAAGGCCCAGCTCACGAGCATCAAGCCATAATAAATAGGTGGCTTCCGGCTGAATGAGCTTGATTTGCGGAATGTGCTCACGCAAATAGTCCCCTACAAACCGTACATTTTCCTCCAGGTACGCAACGAGCTGATCTACATAGTAGCCGCCATGCCAATAGGCAGCCTCCAATGCCACTATGCCGAACACGGGACGGTCAATCGCTTTGTTGTTGATAAGGGCAATGCGGAAAGCTTCACGCCAGCGCTCATTAGGAATGATAGCGGCAGATGCGCGCATGCCTGCGAGGTTGAACGTTTTGCTCGGATTGACGGTGACCATGCATTGCTGAGCGATTTCTTCCGAAATGGCTGGCAGCGGAATGTGGGTAAACGCCTCGTAAGCCAGATCAGCATGTACCTCGTCTGCGACAACGAATACATGGTAGCGCAGGCAAAGCTCGGCGATTCTGGTCAGCTCAAGCTTGGTCCAGCAGCGTCCGACCGGATTATGCGGATTGCAAAGCAGCATCAGCTTCGTACGCGGGTTGCTGAGCTGGCGCTCCAAATCCTCAAAATCGATCTCGTAGCGTCCATTGTGCAGCTTGAGCGGATTTTCCGCTTTAATGCGTCCGCTATTATCGATCAAGCTGTGGAAAGCATGATAGACAGGCGTCTGAATCAACACCCGGTCGCCAGGCTGTGTGAAAGCTTGGACGGCAAATACGAGGGAAGAACCAACAGATGGGGAATACTCGACCCATGCTGGTTCTATAGGAAATTGAAAGCGGCTTGCCATCCAATGCTGGACAGCAAGCGCCAGTCTTTCGCTTTCGGCCACGTAGCCAAACATGCCATGGTCTACCCGTGCAGCGAGCGCATCAATAATGGGCTGTGCCGTGGTGAAATCTGTTTCGGCCAGGTGCATAGGCAGTACATCTTCTGGAAATAGGGTATGCATTTGTGAATCGGTATGACGTCGATCGAGCTGTACGCTAAAATTATGTGTGCGAGTCATCGTTTGCCTCTTCCCCTGTCGTCAGTTTTTGGAAAAGACCGTTCCTAAAAATTTCTTCGTCCGTTCCTGCTGTGGTTGTCCAAACAGGCTTTGCGGATCGCCTTCCTCGATAATTGAGCCATCCGCCATAAAGATGACGCGGTCAGCAATTTCTCGGGCGAAGGACATTTCATGGGTCACAATCAGCATCGTTGTGTCCGTATCAACGATCGAGCGGATGACCTGCAGCACTTCCCCTACAAGCTCAGGGTCAAGCGCCGAGGTCGGCTCATCGAGTAAAATCACCGCAGGATTAACGGCCAGTGCACGAGCAATCGCTACGCGCTGCTGCTGTCCGCCGGACAACATGGCAGGATAGCTGTTCGCCTTGCTTGCCAGCCCTACTTGATCCAGCAGCTTGTGGCCGAGTGCTTCGGCATCGGGCTTGTTCATCTTTTTGGTGACAATGAGCGCTTCAATGACGTTTTGCAGCGCCGTTTTATTTTTGAATAAATTATAATGCTGGAAAACCATCGCTGATTTTTGTCTCAAGGCGTAGGCATCCGATTTCTTCAGCCTTCTCGCATCGACCTCAAAGCCATCGATTTCAATATGGCCGGCATCCGGCGTTTCCAGCAGGTTGAGGCAGCGAAGCAGCGTGGACTTGCCCGAACCAGATGGTCCAATAATCGCAACAACCTCGCGGCGCTTCACTTCCAGATTGATTTGCTTCAGCACCTCGTTATCGCCGAAATGCTTGCTTAACCCGCTCACTTTTAGCATAACAGAACTCCTATCGATAAGGCTTGCTCATTGCCTTTTCCAATTTTCCCTGCAGCATGGTCAGCACAATCGTTACGGCCCAATAAATGAGGGCAACGGCGATATAGCTCTCCAAAAAACGGAAGGAGTTGCTGGCCAAAATTTTCGTTTGCGCAAAAATGTCGGTCACACCAACTGTAAAGGCGAGCGAGGACTCCTTGACCAGCATAATCAAATAGTTGCCTAGACTCGGAACGGCAACCCGCATCGCTTGCGGCAAAATGACTCGGCGGAAGCCTTGCCATTTGGTCATCCCGACAGACAGGCAGGCTTCCATTTGCCCGCTGTCGACCGCATTCAGCGCCCCACGGAATTCTTCCGCCAAATAGGCGGCATTTTTAAAGCTGAGGGCAATGATCGTTGCGGTAATCGCATCAATAAAGGTAAATTCCGGAAAAATTTGCGGGATTCCCACATAAAAGATAAACAGCGTAACCAATGTAGGCACCGAGCGGAAGAAGGAAATGTAAACCTTCGCCACCGGTGACAAAATAAAAATTTTATTGTTAATGATGAGCGCCAGCACAATACCCATAAGACAAGCGAGAAGCATCGAGCCGACCGCCAGCATCAGCGTCATCGGCAAATACTTCAGCAGCTTGGGTATCGCTTCGAATATAAACGCTGTATCGAAATTCATCGATTAGCTAGCCTTGCTGATGTCTTGTTTCAAATGTTCATTGGACAGCTTCGTCAGTGTGCCGTCTTTTGCAAGAGCCTCAAGCGCTTCGTTGAAGGAATCACGCAGCTTCTTGCCTTCTTCGGTGTTAGGGAACGGGAATGCTTCCTCGTAAGTGTAAACGGGGTCTCCCGCTTTTTTCAAAGCAAGGCCTGAGTTGTCGATCAGCAGCTGTGCACCGGCGCGGTCCATAATATAAGCATCGATCCGTTTCAGCGCAACATCGTTGAGAATGACGCTTGGATCTTCATAGGTTGTAATGTTCAGCTCATTGTTAGGATCATTGGCGCGCAAGTAAGCTTCTTTACTTGTACCAACGTCAACACCGATCTTCTTGCCTTTCAAATCGGCCAGCGTTTTGATGGAATCATCATCCGCACGGACGATTAGCTGTGCTCCGGAATAAATATAAGTGTTGGAGAAGATATATTTTTCTTTACGCTTTTCGTTAGCTTCTACTTGGTTGGCGATCGTGTCGATTTTGCCAGCGTCCAGCATGCCGAACATGCCTGCCATATCAGCAGTCGTCCAGTTTACTTTCGTGTAGCCCAAATATTTGGCAACAGCTTCTGCTACGGCAATATCATAACCTTCCAGCTTGTCTCCGTCTTTCTTGGAGAACCCAATGCTGACGCCGAACGTAGCCAGATTTAATTCTTTGCTTTCTGCTTTGTTGCCGGAGCTAGCGCTTTCAGAATCATTAGTCGTTTTCGACCCGCATGCTCCCAGTACTAACGTCATGGCAAGCATTAATAAGACCACACTTTTTTTTCCAAACATGTTGACAAAAGCCTCCTCTTAGTAGATCGATCTAATTATAAGCCAAACGTGTCCGGGTGCTGCTGTAGCCAGCGAAACCGTTCGCGCTTGATTCTATTAGTAAATAAACGCGTAACGTCTATTTCCTATTAGTTTTGTTGGAATTATAGCAAGTTAAAAATTGAATGTCAATGACCATTTCGCCATCTAAATGACGGGGGTGCATCGATTAATGCACGCCCATAAAATGTGTCGAGGATTCGCGGATAACAAGCTTTGGCGGCAAAATAATTCTAGCCGTCTCCTGCGGTGCTTGCGTCTCGCTGCTGATTCGTTGGTGCAGCAGGTTCGCTGCCTCGATTCCCCACTGGCCGGAGCCAACGGCAACGGTAGTCAGGCCGGGATTTGCAGTAGCGGCTTCTTTAATATCATCAAAACCTACGAGAGCCATATCTTTGCCAGCAACAAGCCGATTTTCCCTAAGGCCGACGATGACGCCAAGCGCGACGATATCGTTATGGCACAGCGCCGCTGTAGGCAGCTTGTCCTGCCGGATCAGCTGGTTAATAATGATAGCGCCACTCTCGCGCGTAGGCGGGCCAGGAATAATATGACGCTGATCGGTGGGGATGCGTGATTCCTCAAGTCCTTCCAGGTAGCCAGCGAGCCGCTCATTATAAGCAGAGGTATGAGGCGTACCGCCAAGCAAAGCAATATGCTTATGCCCTTGGTCAGCCAAATGCCGGACAGCCATCTTCGTGCCCCATTGGAAGTCAGTGCCGATATAATCAACGCGTGCTCCGGAAATTTCACGGCCGATAAGGACGCAGGGGACGTTTAATTGCTTCAGTCGGGCAAATACAGCAGGGTTTGTACCCGCTACGGGAGCCATAATAATGCCGCAAACATGATGCTCCAGCATCGTCTCCAGTATTCGCTCCTGCTTGCTTTCCGATTCAAAAGTCATGCCAAGCAGCGTTGTATAGCCGAGTTCATCGAGTCGATCCTGCAAATTGGTGAGCAGCTCAGAGAAGAAGGGATTGCCGATATCCGTAATAATGATGCCCACAGTAGAAGAGCGTCTGGAGCGAAAGCTTGCTGCGACGCGATCATAGACATAACCGAGCTTATTCATCGATGCAAGAACCTTCTGTTTCGTCTGCTCAGTAATGGACGTACTGCCTCTGACGACGAGCGATGCCGTGGCGCGTGATACGCCTGCATCCTTCGCGACATCCTGAAGCGTTACGCGTTTTTCTTTTTTATCGCCCACAATCAGTCACACCTCTTTCATTAGTGAAAATTATAGTACATAATCGCAGCTTATGGAATGACTATAGATTCCCCATCCAGCTGTTGACAGGGGGGATGCCGTTTTTTATAATCAATGGAAAGATTAGATCGATCTAATGACGAACGGCAGCTGTTCAATAGGACAGCAAAATATATTTTATAATCTCATATTAAGGTGGTTTTTGTCATGTCAGCAAATCCGGGAATTGAATTTCACAAGGAAGGCCGTATCGGAATTATCCGCTTCAACAATCCTCCGCTGAACTTGGGGACGAATAACGGGCTTGCACGGCTTGAGAAGATTTTAGCCGATATTGAGTCGGATGGGGAGCTGCGCGTGGTTGTGCTTACCCATAATGGCAAAGTTTTCTCGGCGGGCTCAGACATGAATGAAATACAGCAGCATTTGGACAAAGATACGTATGTCAGCGACAAAATGGAAAGCGAGATCCGGCTGCGCACCCGCCTATCCGTCCTTTCGATTCCGACGATTGCCGCGCTGGACGGCTCTGCCTATGGCGGAGGTTTCGACTGGGCGCTTAGCTGTGATATGCGGGTAGCTGCACCTCATGTTGTGCTGTCCTTGCCGGAGGTAAACATTGGCTCATTCCCAGGAAGCGGCAGCGCCTATCGGATCACCCGTCTCATCGGAGCAGGAAGAGCGATGCAGTTTATGCTGTTCGCCAAGCCAATGAGTGCGCAGGAAGCGCTTAGCTTGGGCGTAGTCAACGAGATTGCAAGCGAAGGAACCGCCTATGAGCTGGCCTACCGCTGGGCAGAGGAAATTGCCGCAAAATCCGGCTCGGCCGTCCGCGCTGTAAAGGAGGCGCTTACCCGCATTTATATGCCGGAGCAGTCATGGCTTGATTTGACGCAGCTCGATATTTCGCAAAAGGTTGCGGAAAGCGAAGATTTCAAGGAAGGCATGCAAGCCTTCTTCGAGAAGCGTCCTCCTGTTTTCGCAGGCGACGCCGTTCAGAAAGTGTAATACTCTAACCGCTGATTTGCTCGACTTATCCAGCAGCACAGACGAAAGCAGCCGAAGAAGGAGAATTATCCATCATGTCTAATGCAACTTTGAAAAAAAGAACCGGCCCGGTTCCCGTTTTAACCGCTGAAGAGGCGGTGCGCCTCATTCCTGACGGAGCCACGGTCGCCTTTAGCGGCGCCGGCGGCGGAATTGTCGAGGCAACCGCTGTTATTGAAGCGCTCGCAGACCGCTATCATAAAGAGCAGCAGCCAAGCGGGCTGACTTATCTTCACACAACCGGTCTCGGTGACCGGGCAGATAGAGGGATGAGCCCGATCGCCATTGCCGGCCTGTGCGCCAAAGCGATTGGCGGGCATTGGGGGCAGTCGCCGCGAATGTCGGAGCTTGCCGAGACGAACCAAATTGAAGCATATTGCTTCCCGCAAGGTGTCATTACGCAGCTGTTCCGCTCCACGGCAGCGGGGCATCCTGGTATTTTGAGCCATGTAGGGCTTGGCTCCTTTGTCGATCCGCGCCAGCAAGGCGGAAAGCTGAATGAGCGTACGACGAAGGAGCTTGTTCGCCTGATGGAAATCGACGGCAAGGAATGGCTGTTCTATCCGTCCATTAAGCCGGATGTCGCGATTATTCGTGGTACGACTGCTGATACAGACGGTTATATTACGATGGAGGATGAACCGACTTTTCTGGATGTGCTGAGCATTGCACAAGCTACGAAAAATAGCGGGGGCATCGTCATCGTACAAGTGCAGCGAATGGTTCAAGCTCGTTCGCAGCATCCGAAAACGATTAAAATTCCCGGCTTCCTAGTCGACGCCGTCGTTGTCGTTCCAGAGCAAATGCAGACGTACCAGACGGAAAGCAACCGCTATATGAGCGGCGATTTGCTTGCCGTACAGGGCGGCATTGAGCCTTTGCAGCTAACCGAACGCAAAATTATCGCAAGGCGGGCATTCATGGAGGCATTCCCTGGAGCCGTAGCCAATCTGGGTGTCGGCATTTCCGATGGTGTTGGCTATGTGGCAGCCGAGGAGGGCGTTGGCGAAGCGCTGACGTTTACGGTGGAGCTGGGTCCGATTGGCGGCACGCCAGCGAAGGGTATTATTTTTGGCGCGACGATCAGCCCTAGGGCGGTGCTTGACCAGCCATACCAGTTCGATTTTTATGATGGCGGCGGTCTGGATGTCAGCTTCCTGAGCTTTGCTGAAATGGACCAAGCGGGCAACGTGAACGTTCATAAGTTCAATGGGAAAATTATGGGCGTGGGCGGCTTTATCGATATTGCCCAAAACTCCAAAAAAGTCGTGTTCAGCGGCACCTTTACCGCTGGCGGCCTCTCTGTTCAAGTAAATGACGGCAAGGTCGACATTGCAAAAGAAGGACGCTTCCGCAAAATCGTGCCCGCGCTCGCGGACATTTCCTTCAATGGTGTCGAGGCGGCGCAAAACGGCAAGGAAGTTATTTTTATTACGGAGCGGGCGGTGTTCCAGCTTACGGCACGCGGCTTAATGCTTTGCGAAATTGCCCCGGGAATCGATTTGCAGCGGGATATTCTTGATCTGCTGGCGTTTGAGCCGCTCATTTCACCGGAGCTCAAGCTGATGGATGCAAGGCTGTTCCAAGAGGAGCCTATGGGTCTCAAGCAAGAGTGGAATGCTGCTACAGTATGATTTGCTACAGTATGATTGGTTGCCTGGCCGTTGTCCGTTCTACGAATGTAATCCAGCCATAGGCTGAGTCACATTCGTCTGAACTACCAAAAGTCCAATCAACTCAAACATACTTCCGCTTACAGTTAAAGAAAAGACAAGAAAAGACAAGAGAACAGAACAGAACAGCTATAACAGTTTATAAGGCTGTTCTTTAACTATTAAAAACAGTTGAATCCATATTAGCCGTCAAATCAATCATTGATTCGACGGCTTTTTGTGCTGTATTCCTCACATCTTCCAATCGACAGTGAGAATTATTATCACTATAATGGGGAGAGGTGCTTTACGGTCTGGCCCAGTAGATCCATAGGAGTTGAACAAGAGCGATGAATTTGAATGAACACATTCAATTGTGGAACCAAGCCTCCCTCAAGGTGCTTGATATCCGGCATGCGGTGCTGGAGCTAGGTGAGGAGCTGCGCTCGTATCAGCTGCCTGCGAGCGCTTTTCTTTTTACCGCGCGGGGGCAGGGGCGGATCATGCTTGATGGAGTGGAGCATCGCGCCGAGTCCTGTTATCTTTGCCATGCAGGCAAAGGGGCGTTTCTTGATATGGAGCCAGCTTCTGGTCCACTTGAATATTATTTTATTTTTTATAAAGCGTCATTGTCGCCGCCAGCGCGTCAGGAGCTCGTGCAGCTGCTGGAGCGCAGCAAGCCGTTCCACATGCAGTATGGCTTTGCGCCGCTGCATCATGCCGCAATGTATTTGAAAATCGTCCGGATGGAGCAGGAATGGAAGCAGGCAGGCGCTTTGGAGAAGCTGCGGACGAAATCGCTATTTTACCAGCTTATTTGCGAGCTGCTAGGGCAGCTGCATCATCAAGAGATTGCAACGGCAGTACCGGATATCGCGGCGCAGGCCAGCCGTTATTTGGATGAGCATTATGGCGAGGCGGTAACGCTTGCGCTGTTGTCCGAGCTGCTCCATTGCAGCCCAAGGCAGCTGCAGCGCCTGTTCAAAGCCCGCTATCAGGCGGGGCCCATCGATTATTTGATTCAAGTGAGGATGCAAAAAGCGCGCGAGCTGCTTTTAGGCACAGATGCTTCATTGAAGGATATCGCAGCTGCAGTTGGTTATCCGGACAGCTACTATTTCAGCCGCATTTTTAAAAAGCATGTAGGCTCCTCCCCGAGCAGCTTTAAAAGGGCTGGAGAGCAAATGGAAGGCAGTCGTCATAATCCATCCGGGTTGTCGCGATATGTAATTGCTGCAAGAAGGCGGCGTCCGTATAGTGGTAAAGGTAGTGATGAAAATCATTATCAATACCAATTTAGGGGTGCTGGAATGATGTACACAAACAGAAGCATTAAAGCAGGATGGACGGTTAGCCTGCTGTTAAGTCTGACTTTGCTGTTAGCCGCATGCTCAGGCGCGGCGGGCACAAACACAAGTGCAGGGGGCGGAGCAGCAGCTCCATCAAATAGCATAACCGCGTCGCCGAACGTAACGGACACGGGCTCGAAGGAAAGCGCGCCGCGCACGATTACGCATATGAAGGGCGAGCTGAAGCTGGAACAAACGCCGCAGCGTATTGCTGTGCTTGATACCCAGTTCATGGATCAGCTCATTGCCATTGGAGAGCAGCCTTCCGGCAGTGTAGTGACAGAGTCGGAAAAATCGCAATTCCCGGATTACATGGCGGGCAAGCTGGTAGATGTCGTTACACTCGGCACGAAGGATGAGCCTAATGTGGAAGCGATTATCGCTCTTGAGCCGGACATTATTATTGGTACGGAGTTTCAGGATAAAATTTACGACCAATTGACCAAAATCGCGCCGACGCTTATTTTTGAACGCAATGAGGATTGGCAGACGACGCTGAAAACGTTTGGCCTCATTATGGACAAGGAGCAGGAAGCGCAGCAGGTGCTGGATCAATACAATAGCAAAATTTCCGGGCTGAAAGCCGAGCTGTCCGAAAAATACAAAGGGCAGACGTTCGCGGTGCTAAGACCGCGTGACAATATTGTCAGGCTGCATACAACGGCCCACCGTACAGCCGCGCTTTTGTACGACCAGTTGGGGCTAACTCCGCCTGCAATGGCTGTAGATGCAGAGAACAGCAGCGCGTCGCTGTCGCTCGAGAAGCTTCCTGAGCTGGAGGCTGACCATCTCTTTCTGATGGAGGACAGCAGCAATGTGGAGCTGACGAAGGAATTTGAAAGCTCAGCTATTTGGAAAAGCCTGAAAGCCGTCCAAAACGGCCATGTTTACAAAGAGGATACGAATTTGTGGATTGCCTATTATGGCCCGGTAGCGATTAATTTGGTGCTCGACCAAATTCAAGCGGCGCTAAAATAATAAGCAGCAATCATTTATTATGAATAAGGAAAACGGGCATTTTTTGCACAAGCGGCTTGTGCGGAAGATGCCTGTTTCATTTGCGTTTTTCTTCTAGTGAACCTTCCTTTCTGCTTATGCAAGATTAGGTAAGCGTTTTCTTTTGCCCGAAAATGATGGTAGAATGGCGTTGATTCCCGTGACCCGCAGCAGCCAAGGAGACTGAACTTATAACGTAAGGCGGAGGAAAAGCGATGAAGATGACGACATTTCGGAAAATGATAGCTTTAATTATTGCGCTGCTCATCCCGATTATTTTGCTTTACGGCTATTCGAACCAAGTGAGCGTAGATGTGGTGCAGACGACGATCAAGGAGCAGAATCTTAACCGTCTCGGTTTTTTTATGAGCCAGCTCGACATGATGGTAGATCAGCTAGTGAAGCATTCCACCTCGGCAAGCCGCGACTACAGCATACGGGAGTATGTGGAGGGCCGGGGAAAAAATGATGAGCTTGTCCAGCTCCAGCTCCAGCGCCACTTGCGACTTGTGGATATGCTGAATATGCAAACGACGACGAGTGCTTGGACGAACCAAATTATTTTATATTTGCGCGACACCAAGGAGCTGATTTCGACGGATTATTCCGCCCATTATGACGAGCAGAAGCTTGAAGCCAGAGACATGGGCAAATGGGTTCATGAATATGCGACAACGTTCGGCATTAAGGAAATGCTGTTCAGCCGCATGCAGCAGTCGGACATGCCGAATTTGTATGTGGAGGTACGGTTCACCGATGCCAATTTAAAAAATATGCTCAATTCGCTCCAGCAGGATGAGGCGCGCGAGCCTTTTCTTTATCATCCCGGCGAAGCGCCGATCATGGGCTTTAACGGCAACTACCGGCTCGTTACGCAGGCGATGGAGCAGCTGGAAAGCTTGCAGCTCGCGGGCAGCGGCAGTCTCAATCTAGAAATTAACCGCCAACAATATATTGTAAATTATATCCAATCATCAAGCCTCGGCTGGTATTTGGTCGATGTTGTGCCGCTTGCTAGCGTATTCGCACCGATTAATACGAGCCGCAATCTGTTTTATATCTCGATAGCACTGCTAATGGCGCTCGGCGTTCTGTCTACCCTGCTGCTGTACCGCAATGTCCAGCGCCCGATTGTGCTGCTGGTGCGGGGAGTGCAGCGCATCAAGGACGGGCAGTTTTCCACCCGCCTGAAGCAGCGTCCTAACAATGAGTTTGAGTTTCTGTTCAGCAGCTTTAATGAGATGGCGGAGCAGATTCAGGAGCTGATCGACAAGGTGTACATGGAGACGCTGCGCTCCAAGGAAGCGACGCTGAAGCAGCTCCAATCGCAGATCAATCCGCATTTTTTATACAACTGTCTATTTTATATTAAAAATATGGCGAATCTCGGCGATAAGGAGGCAGTCGTGGCGATGTCGCTGAATTTAGGCGAATACTATCGCTACACGACGCGGATGGAAAACAGCATGACGACGGTGCGCGAGGAGCTTAAGCTGGTGGAAAACTATTTGATTATTCAGCAGCTTCGTATCCAGCGTCTGCACTATGAAATAGATATTCCTGAGGAGATGATGGATTTGCCCATTCCACGGCTGCTCATTCAGCCTATTGTGGAAAATTCAGTCGTCCACGGAATTGAAAGCCAGCTGCAATTTGGCATTGTCCATATTAAAGGGCTGCGCCAGAACGGCTTGAACCGGCTCATCGTCGATGATAATGGCAGCGGCATGACGAAGGAGGAGATGGTCAAGCTGCGAATGTCGCTCGCTGTCCCGTTGGATGAGCACACCGGGTGCGGCCTATGGAATACGCATCAACGGCTAACACAGCTATATGGCGGGCATTCGGGCTTGCAGTTTTCCGCTTCGCCTTCACCGCTGGATGGCTTTCGTACGGAAATCATTTGGGAGGACAAGGAGGAAGCGTGATGGAGGAGCAGCTGGCATTTAGACTACTGCTTGTGGACGATGAGGCGAGCGTGGTGGACAGCCTTGCCGATACGCTTCCATGGGAGCAAATCGGGATCGGCGCTGTGTTCAAAGCTTATTCCGGCATAGAGGCGCTGGAAATTTTAAATACGAATACGATCGATATTTTGATTACGGATATTCGGATGCCGGGCATCAGCGGATTGGAGCTGCTCCAGCAGGTGCGCAGGAGCTGGAAGCGGATTAAATGCATTTTATTATCTGGGCATGCCGAGTTTGCTTATGCGCAGCAGGCTATTGCCCATGAAACGTATGACTATTTATTAAAGCCGATTAGTGACGACCACATTTTAGAAAAGGTGAGCGGGGCGGTTCAGGCTTTAAAGAAGGAGCTGGACGAGAAGAGCTTCCATCAGCGCGTTGCAAGAGCCTTTCAAGAGAATTTGCCGAAGCTTCAGGGCGAGCTCTTGAATGAATTGCTTGAGGGACGCAAATATTCAGCGGAGCGGCTGCCCGAAAAGCTGGAATCGCTCAAAATTCCGGTTGCCATGGGACAACGCTTTGCGCTGATGCTCGTACGGCTTGAGGGCAAGCTGTCGGAGATGGATTTCTATAGCCTGTCCCTGATGGAATATGCTGTGAGCAATATGGCGGAGGAGCTGTTTGAGGAGCGTTTTCGTCTCTGGACATGTAAAACCATTCACGGCTACTTGGTGGGCATTGTTACGGAAATGCCAGAAAGCGCTGGCGGACCACCTATGGCGGAAAAGCAAGGGGAGGGTGAAGAGCCGCCGTACGGTTCATCAGATGAGGGCAAAGCTCTGGATGAGGAGCTCCAGCTCAAAGCCTCGCAGCTTCAGCTCAGCGTTAATCATTATTTGAGTGGAGAGGTATCCGTGCTCGTCAGCCAGTGGGGGTTGTTCCCGCATGATGTCAGGCAGCGGTATGAGGATGTTTTGCTGGCGCTGCGACGGCAGATTGGCAGCCAAAGCGGGCTGTTTATCCATGTCGCCAGCGATATCGCCCGCCAGCTGCCGGTTCATTCGCTTCAGCGGCTATACGAGCCGCCGATGCTCATTCATTTGATGGAGTCGGGCAGCTGGGAAATGGCCGAGCAGAAGCTTGGCGGCATCTGGAGCGAGCTGAATCAAGGCTGGCCGGATTCGCCGGAGCATCTGATGGAAGTGTTTTTCTCCATCTATGCCTCGTTCAGCTCCTTCGCGCACAAAAACGGGCGTGAATTGGCGGAGATGATCGGCCCCGGCTTATCGGATATGAGCGGGCTGCTGCCAAGCCGCTCCATTACGGCGTTGAAAAGCTGGCTAGACGAAGCATTCCGGCTGCTGCGGCAAAGCATGGAGAACGATACGAGAAATGAACGTGAAATAACGGTAGGCAAAATCCGCAGCTACATTGAGAAAAATCTCGTCACCGATGTGACGCTGCAAGCGATCGCTGATTATCTGTTTATGCATCCGGTTCATGTGTCGCGGATTTTTAAGCTGGCGACGGGCGAAAATGTGAGTGACTATGTGCTGCGGCTCAAGATGGAGCTGGCGGCATCCATGCTGGCCAATCCAGCCCTGAAAAGCTATGAAGTCGCGCTCCAGCTAGGCTATCAGAACCCGAATTATTTCAATAAGGTGTTCAAAAAATATTATTCCCTGACCCCCCAGGAGTACCGGCAAAAGCTGGAGGGCGGCAAGGAACTGAAATAGACAAGGGCCATAACAGCGGCGCCGCAATCCGAGCGATGGAGCGGTGCTGTTTTTTTGTACTATTTTTCACCGGAAAAAGGCGGTAGTGGAATTGTGTTAATTTTGTATCATTCGATTAAATTGTTGTCATATTATCTTTTAACTATTCGAATTAAGATAGGGACAGAAGCATGAAAGCGCTTCAACTCAGATGATGCTGTACGTGAAAAAAAGCGAAACGGGAGGTCAGCATTTCTATGAAAAACGGAGTGAAAAAAGCAGTAGCAGTTTCTTTGTTGACAGTTGTCGTGGCAGGCTGCGGGAATGCAGGCAATGAGGGAACGGCGAACAACGGCGGGGCGAACGCGCAGGCGGGCAGCGGCGAGAAGCCAACGCTTACCTTTTGGATGAAGAAGCAGCTGTTTGATGATCAAAACACGTTAATTACAGAGCGTGCGAAGCAATTTGGAGAAGAAAACAATGTGAACGTAAATGTGGAGCTGATTGCCTACGAGGATTTTTATCCGAAGTGGACGGCGGCGATTGAATCCAAATCGGTACCGGATGTATCCTTTTTCGGTTATCAGGAAATTGGGCAATTTTACGGAAAAGACGTTTTGGAGGATGTAAGCGATGTGGTGGCCAGCCTGCAAGGCAAAAGCGCCATTAATGAAAATACGAAAAAAGCGATTACGTTCAACGGCAAGCAATACGGTGTGCCCTTCTGGACCGAGACGCAGGTGCTCTACTATCGCAAGGATTTGCTTGCCAATGCAGGCTATACAGAGCCTCCGAAAACATGGGACGAGCTTAGGGAAATGGGCAAAAAGCTGACAGACACGAGCAAAGGCCTGTATGGAATCGGCATGGGCTATGGCAAAGGCAACTCCGATGCCGAGTTTCTGACTCGCGGCATTATTTGGTCCTATGGCGGCTCTGTCGATACGCAGGACGGCAAAATGGTCATTGCGGATTCGCCGGAAACGGTACAGGCCGCTTCGTTTATCCGCGATATTTTCTTAACGGATAAAAGCACGCCGCCAAGCGCAATCGGCTGGGATGACGCAGGCAACAATAAAGCTTACTTGAGCGGACAAGCGGCGATGATTTTTAACACGGGCAGCGTGCTCGCGACGATTAAGAAGGACAACCCGGACTTATATGAAAAAACAGGCATAGCGCCTTACCCGGCCGGTCCTAAAGGCACCTTTATTCCAGGCATCAGCAACAATCTCGGCATTTTCAAAGATTCGAAAAACAAGGATTTGGCTAAAAAATTCATCTCCTACATGCTGGATAAAGACTGGTATAAGTCATGGATTGAGAAGGGTGCTCCACTGACGGCTCCCGTATATGACGAGCTGGCGAAGGAAGCGGTGTGGCAAGACGAGAAAAACAAAGCATTTGTTGAATCCGTTGCTGGCTTTAATTTCCTCGGCTATCCTGGCGAGTACAATGCGAAGGCGGGGGAAGTGTTCAATCTTCGCATTCTCAACGATACGTTCCAGAAGCTGCTGCTTGAAACGAGCTACACGCCGGAAGCGGCAATCACAGATATGCAGGCTAAAATTCAAGAGGTTTACAGCAAATAAGCTTTTGTAAAGTAAGCTGTTATTAATTCGGCGAAGGATGGCCAGAGCGTCTGGCCCTCCAATGCCTTTAAGTAAGGCGGGATGAGGCTTGAATACAAACCAAAACAATAAACTGGCTTATTTCCTCATGAGCCCGGTATTGATTTATCTGCTTGCGGTTATGGTGCTGCCATTTGGCTGGGCGCTTTATCTAAGCTTTACGAATAAAGTCGTAGGAGCGGATGCGGTTTTTATCGGGCTCGGCAATTATTTAGAGCTGCTGCAGGATTCGGCATTCTGGAAAGCGACGTGGAATACTGTTGTTTTTACCGGCGTAGCCGTGTTGTTCAAAACGGTATTTGGCATGATTATGGCGCTTGTGCTTAATGAAAAGATCATATTCCGCAATACGTTCCGTGTCCTCTTATTTTTACCTTGGACGATCCCGACTATCGTATCGGTGTTTACCTGGCAGTGGATTTACTCCGATGTTGGCGGAGTGCTGAACTTTCTGCTATTGAAAGTCCATCTGATCGATCAACCGCTTGGCTGGCTGGCAAGGCCGGACCTTGCGATGTTCTCGGTCATTCTGGTTAACGTATGGCGGGGCATCCCCTTCATGGGCATTGCCATTCTTGCTGGCCTTCAGACCGTGTCGAAGGAAATGTATGAAGCGGCTATGCTGGACGGGGCCGGTGCGGTCAAGCGTTTCTGGCATATGACGCTGCCTTCCGTGAAGGAAGTTACGGTACTCGCTGCAGTGATGACTACGATTTGGACCTTGAACGATTTCGAAATTATTTGGCTGCTGACGCGCGGAGGGCCTGCCAATGCGACACAGGTGCTGTCAACGCTGAGCTATACGATCGGATTTTTGAATATGAGCCTTGGAAAAGCGATCGCCATCGCCATTATGACGATGCCGCCGTTGATTCTGCTGATCAACTACGTGACGAAGCGCTCGCTTTCATCCAGAGATTAGGTGATAAACGATGGAAAATAAATCAGTCGGCAAACAGGTTCTCGTCTATGGAGCTTTAGCCTTTTTATTGATCTTTGCTTTGTTCCCGCTGTATTGGATGCTGAACACGTCCTTCAAGTCGCAGGGGGAAATCTACAATATGACGCCGTCCTTTTGGCCGCAAGTTTTCAGCTGGTCTGCTTATGAGAAGCTGCTGACGGAGAAGGGCTTTTTATCAAATATTAAAAATAGCCTTTACGTATCGCTGATCGTTTCTTTTCTGTCGATTTTGTTCAGCATGCTGGCTGCCTATGCGATTTCCAAGTTGCAGTTCAAGGGCCGCGGCTTTATATCCAGAGGAATCTTGTACGCCTACTTGATGCCGCGCGCGGTGCTGTTCATTCCGCTTTATATGCTGGTGAATGCGATTGGCCTTAGCAATTCGGTGTATGGTCTCATGCTTATATACCCGACCATTACGATTCCATATGCGACTTGGATGCTCGTCTCCTATTTTAAATCGATTCCGGGAGAGATTGAGGAAGCGGCAATGATCGACGGCTGCAGCCGGGCGCGCACGATGTGGAGCGTTATTTTTCCCCTCGCTGCTCCTGGGCTTGCTGCAACCTTCATCTTTGCCTTCACGCTGTGCTGGAGCGAATATTTATATGCTCTCGTCATCGTGACGAAAACGAGCGACAAGACGATTACGCTGGGCCTGTCGGATATGATCGTTGGCGACGTATTCGCTTGGGGGCCGCTGATGGGCGGCTCGATTATCGCTTCTATTCCAGTCATTATTATGTATTTGTTTACATCAAAATATATGGTTAGCGGGATGACCGTTGGAGGAGTCAAATAATGAGCACAAAGCATAAAGTTCTAGTGACGGCGACGAACTATTCGCTGCTATGCGCCGATGCGAAGCGAATGCTGGAGGAGGCAGGCTGCGAAATTATCGAGAACCAGCTTGGCCGTCCCCATACGTTTGAAGAGCTTGCTCCGCTTGTCGCGGATATCGACGGGGTCGTAGCCGGCGTAGATACATGGGATGAGGCGATTTTTAAGCTGGCGCCAAAGCTGAAGGGCATTGCCCGCTTCGGCGTTGGCGTCGACAATATTGATCTGGCGAAGGCGAAGGAATACGGCGTCAAGGTGGCGAATGTACCGGGCGGCAACGCCAATGCGGTAGCGGAGCTGACGATTGGCCTGATATTGTCGATGCTGCGCAATATC
This sequence comes from Paenibacillus liaoningensis, assembly GCF_059609455.1. NCBI lineage: Bacteria > Bacillati > Bacillota > Bacilli > Caryophanales > Paenibacillaceae > Paenibacillus > Paenibacillus liaoningensis. The sequence goes on along the minus strand of NZ_JCAALU010000003.1, from coordinate 5,647 downwards.
CCGACGCTTGAGCGTTCGGCACGACGCGGCTATTGGGACCGCACCGTCGGCATGGAGCTGGCGGATCGCACAGTCGGGCTGCTTGGCTTCGGCAACATTGCCCAGATGGTAGCGAAGAAGCTGCAAGGCTTTGATGTAGAGATCATCGCCTACGACAAATATCCGAATGAAGAGAAGGCGAAGGCGCTCGGGGTCAAGCTTGTCTCCTCCGATGAAGTGCTCGCCCAGAGCGACGTCGTCAGCATGCATCTGCCCAGTCTGAAGGAAACGTATCATATGATGAGCGATGAGCAATTTGGCCGGATGAAGCCAGCAGCCTATTTCGTCAATACGGCTCGGGGCGCGCTCGTCGATGAGCGGGCATTGTACAGCGCTTTGAAAAAGGGCAGCATCGCCGGAGCGGCAATCGATGTGTACGAGCAGGAGCCGGTAGCGGCGGACAATGTGCTTTTTGAGCTGGACAAGCTGATTGCAACGCCCCATACCGCAGCGGAAACGACAGAGACGTATTACCGGGTTGGCCTAGACACGGCGCAGGCGCTGCTGGATATTTTTGCAGGCAAGGACCCTGTTCATTTGCTTCGTTAACTTACAGCCTTAACTAAACCATAAATAGAAAGAGGGATTGGCACGATGAAACGTTTGTACGGTGTAACGACAGCGATGGTGACGCCTTTCACTAAAGAAGGACAGGTTGATTTGGCGAAGGTAGAAGCGCTGACCGAATTTTTGATTTCCAAAGGCATACACTGCCTGTTCCCGCTGGGGACGACAGGAGAGATGGTGCGGCTGTCGGTTGACGAGCGCCAAGCGGTTGCGGAGACGGTCGTGAAAACAGCGGCTGGAAGAGTTACCGTATTTATTCATGCAGGTGCGGCAACGCAGAATGATACGATTTTGCTGGCGCAGCATGCCCATCAAATTGGGGCTGACGGTGTTGGTGTAGTCACGCCGTTTTTCCTTGGCGCGAACGACGCGGAGCTGGAGCAATATTATGTGACGGTAGCGTCCAGTCTGCCCGCTGATTTCCCCGTCTATTTGTACAATATCCCGCAATGCGCAGCCAATGATCTCAAAACGGATGTTGCGCAGAGAGTAGCAGAGCGCTGCGGCAACGTAGTTGGCGTTAAATACAGCTATCCGGATTTTCTGCGCACGAATGAGTACTTGTCCATAAAAGGCGGCGATTTCTCCGTAATGCAGGGAGCTGACCGTTTGTTCCTTCCGGCGCTCGCTATGGGCTGTGACGGTGTGATTTCCGGGGTATCGTGCGTATATCCGGAGCCGTTTGTGGCGGTATACAACGCCTACCAGGCGAAAGATTTGGATAAGGCCCGCGAATGGCAGCGCATCGCGATTCAATATTGCGAGGTGCTGAGAAGCGGCGCGAATATGTCCTTTTTCAAGGAAGCGCTCAAGCTTCGCGGCATAGATGCCGGCTTTATGCGAGCGCCGCAGCTTGATCTTAGCGCTGGGGATGTCGCTGAGCTTAAAGAGCAGCTGGCTGCGCTGCCGCAGGTGATCTAGTGATGTCATAGTTATTTTTTGAAAGCCTATTAATAACAAGCAGCGCCCCTTCTTCATTTAGGAGGGGCGCTGCTTGTTAGGGTGTGTATGCAAACCAGAATCCGTATACTCATACATACGTACGTAGTGCTTATCCGAAGCCGATCTCATCTAACGGCTCAAGGCAAAAGCTTAAGGAATCTCAGCGTGCGAGTGCTGCAGGGCAGGGACCATACAGCCTGGGAACGCTGTCTCTTTTTCTGAAGGACTGAGGTTCCGCTATTTTGGCTTTTGAATTGATTTGAGGTCGTACGCGGACAGGAGATCCGTTATTGCCTTGATTTTCTCATCAAAATAACGTTGGAAAGCACATTAGCGTCTCCTGAGTCCGGTTCCTCTGCCATAACCCATGATTCGGCTGAAATAGCGGCTGCCGAGTCCGCCAAAAGCCCATACACGAAGTTGACTCTCGGTACGCAGACTCCAAGAAATAAGCTAGACGCCGGAATAGGCCATAAAGCCGCCATCAACCGGCACGACAATGCCAGTGACAAAGCCGGACATTTGCTCATCCGCGAGCCAGAGCAGCGTACCAAGCAAATCCTGCGGCGAGCCGAAGCGGCGCATTGGCGTGTGGGAAATGATTTTGCCTGCCCGCGCCGTATGGGAGCCGTCTTCATTCAGCAGCAGCCGCTCGTTTTGCTGGGTCAGGAAGAAGCCCGGAGCAATTGCATTTACGCGAATGCCGGCATCAGCCAAATGGACAGCAAGCCACTGCGTGAAATTGTTGATCGCCGCTTTGGCTGCGCTGTAAGCCGGAACCTTCGTCATTGGCGACGGTGCGCTCATCGACGAAATATTAATGACGGCTGCACCAGCCCTGCCAAGCATATGCTTGGAAAAAGCCTGCGTCGGAATAAGGCTGCCGACGAAGTTCAAATCCAGCACATTGCGGAAGCCGTCCACATTCAAGTCGAAGAACGAGGTGACGTCAGGATTATCCAAATCCTCCGGCTGGAACGTCTCATTCGTCGTATTGGCGCTCGGATGGTTGCCTCCCGCACCATTGATAAGCAGGTCGCAAGGACCAAGCTGGGCAAGCACTGTTTCGGCAGCGGCTGCAACGCTTTGTTGATTGGTGACATCGCAGGCGACAGCAATTGCTTGGCCGCCCGCCGCATTAATGTCCGATGCAACCTGCTCGCCTTTCTCTAGTGTGCGGTTAAGCACGGCGATTTTCGCTCCTTGCCGTCCAAGCTCCAGCGCCATTGCACGGCATAATACGCCTGCGCCGCCTGTAATGACGACGACTTTGCCCTCGATGGAGGCATGCTTCGGTAAATTTACCGTTTCGGTCACTTTGCAGCAGCTCCTTCCGCAGCAGCCGCTTTCTGATACGCATCCCATAAGCCCCAAAGGTACATAATGCCGAGTGCGCGGTCATACAAGCCGTAGCCTGGACGGCACTCCTCGCCCCAAATGTGGCGGCCGTGATCCGGACGGCAGTAGCCCTCGTATTGTTCCTCATGGTAGGCCTTAACAACACCGGCGATATCGACCGTGCCATCTTGTGTGCGGTGAGACGATTCAATGAAATCGCCATTCTCGTAGACGCGCACATTGCGAATATGCGTGAACGGAATACGATCGGCAAACTCATGAATCATCGACACGATATCATTTTCCGGGTTGGCGCCCAGCGAGCCGCTGCATAAAGTGAGACCATTATAAGGGCTGTCATGTAATTGGAGATAACGGCGAATATTATCTTGCCCTGTAATAATGCGCGGCAGGCCAAAAATCGGCCAAGGCGGATCATCCGGGTGAATGGCCATTCTAATGTCATGCTCAGCAGCAAACGGAATAATTTCGTCGAGGAAATATTTCGCGTTTGCCCATAGATGCTCTTGAGTAACCCCTTGATAGGCCTCAAACAGCTGGGTCAAATATTGCAGCCGCTCCGGCTCCCAGCCCGGCATCGTCAGCTTCGAATTTTCGTTGATGCGCTTAACGAGATCGAAGGGATCAACATTATCAATCATCGCTTTTTCATAAAAAAGCGCCGTCGAGCCGTCCTCCATCTCCTTATGAAGATCGGTACGCAGCCAATCGAAAATCGGCATGAAGTTGTAGCAAATGACTTTGACGCCGACCTGCGCAAGCTTGGCAATCGTCTTCTTGTAGTTGTCGATGTACAAATCACGGCTTGGCAGGCCGAGCTTAATGTCCTCATGAACATTGACGCTTTCCACGACCTTGATGTGCAGGCCGGCTTTGTCCGCTGCTTCTTTGATCTTCATAATTTTGTCCATCGGCCATTCATCGCCAGCAGGAACGTCATGCAGCGCCCAGACGATGCCTTCCGTGCCGGGAATTTGTCTGATTTGGTCAAGGCTGACGGTGTCATTGCCTTCGCCAAACCAACGAAATACCATTTTCATAGTGCCTTTCGCCTCCGATTATTTGAAGTAGGTAGGGAACTTCTCTTTCAATAGCGCCTGATCGGCAATCGTCAGGTTCAAATGCTCCTTCATCAGCCGTTCGGCAAGCTGGGTATCGCTGCTTTCAATCGCCTGCGCCATTTGCAGATGCTGCTCGTACAAATGCTCCCAATGGTGATCGGCAGCGAGACGCAGCATGCGGCTGCGGTTGAGATGGACGTTGATTTGCTGGATGACGGCCCAAGTGTTGCTCTTGCGGCAGCCTTCAAACAGCGTGCGGTGAAAAGCTTCGTCCAGCTCAAACATCGTTTTGTAGTCTTGGCTTTCTACGCAAGCCCGTTGCAAGGCGAGATTGTGACGCATCGCCGTCAGCCGCTGCGCAGGGAAGCTGATGCAGGCGAGGCGGATAACCGCAGTCTCCAACTGCTCGCGCATAAAACGGGCTTCCTCGACCAGCTCCAAATCAATGAGCGACACATCGGTACCGCGCTGCGGAAAAATTTCGAGCAGCCCTTCCTGCGCCAACCGAACAAAGCTTTCCCGAACGGGGGTGCGGCTGACGCCAAGCTTTACGGAAATTTCCTTCTCCGAAATGCTCGTACCGGGCGGCAGCTCCAAGCTCAAAATCTGCTCCTTCAGCGTCAAATAAATCGCATCCCGCGTCGATACGGCAGTGGGCTTTATCGTAAAATCCATCGTTCACCTCCTCAGTAGGCAAGCTCTTTTTTTAGGTTGAAAGTTATGTTTTCAAAATATAGGAAAGTATATAATTATGCCATCCTTTCTCTATATTTCTCGGAATGAAACGCACTGCCCCGCCAAAGGACGGCGACAGCCGTTTCACCTTGCTATACTACCATACTTGTATGGTAGTTTGGAAGCGGAAACATTTTTGGTGAAAAAGATTCCCTTCGGGCATCCCCATCATCCGCCTGCCTAACGCAAAACAAGCCTTGTCCCAGCAGTTGAACGCTGAACGAGGCTTGTTTCTATGCTATAGTGTTTGCTTATGAGCCTTTAACTGACAATTAAGAAACGATTTTGTCCGCATTGGAATCAATAAAGCCATAGACTGCAATATTCAGAAAAGGGATGTCTTATAGGAAAGAAAGATGGCAGCAGTCCCTTTCACGAAAGTTTTTAATCCATGGAATCAGTAAATTATAAGGGGTTTAAAATAATTACTTCATTATAGTGAGGTATTTTGAACGGTAGTTTGAATGTTATTTTTAAATAAAAATGAAAAAGGGAATATTTTTTTGAAAAAACACTTGCAATCTTCTAGGCACCCGTGATATATTATATGAGTCGCCGCTGAGACATACGGCAGACACGAACGAAACGCAAGCAAGAGAAATTGTTCTTTGAAAACTGAACAACGAGTGAAACTGCCACATTAACTTAGTTAATGTAAAGCGATACAAAAAAGTAATGAGCAAGTCAAACCAAATGCTCTTTTCCCTTCGATCTCGATCGAAAGAAAAGACATCCTAAATGGAGAGTTTGATCCTGGCTCAGGACGAACGCTGGCGGCGTGCCTAATACATGCAAGTCGAGCGGACTTGATGGAGTGCTTGCACTCCTGATAGTTAGCGGCGGACGGGTGAGTAACACGTAGGTAACCTGCCCGTAAGACTGGGATAACATTCGGAAACGAATGCTAATACCGGATACACAACTTGGTCGCATGATCGGAGTTG